>PMAM01000368.1:27925-38264 GCA_003152595.1 Acidobacterium sp. | reverse complement strand
GGCTGCACGCCCACCGGCGCGAACAGCACGCGATCGAGGCCGACGCTCTGCATCGCCAGCCGCGCCAGGGCAATATGTCCGCGATGGGGCGGATCGAAGCTGCCGCCGAACAAGCCGATCCTCATGGCTCTGAGCATAACGCGAGAGCCTGGATCGGCCCGGGAATGCCCGCTGGTGTAGTGTGGCGTTGTGAGCCCGCTCGCTGCCATCGGCCTTGGCGCCAATCTGCCCTCGCCTGCCGGGCCGCCCGAGCAAACGCTGCTGGCGGCAATGGACGATTTGGGCGCGGCCGGAAAGGTCCAGGCGCGGTCGTCGCTTTACCGCACCGAGCCGGTCGGCTTTGCGGATCAGCCGGCGTTTGTGAACGCGGCCGCAACGCTGGAGACGGAGCTGGAGCCGGAAGAGCTGCTCGATTTTCTGCTCGGGATCGAGCGCCGCTATGGACGGGATCGGAGCACGGGTCTGCCCGACCGGGCACGAAGCCTCGACCTCGACCTGCTTCTGTTCGATGACCGGATCGTGAACTCGCCGAAGCTGACGCTGCCGCATCCCGCGCTCGCGAGGCGCCGCTTTGTGCTGGCGCCGTTGGCGGAGATCGCTCCCGATCTGCGACCTCCGGCCCTCGGCGGCACCGTCAAAGAATTGCTGGAGCAACTGGCCGACGAGGGAGCCAACCGCATCGAAGCAGTGCGGAAGATATACTCGCCTCAACCCCGCGGGTAAATCTCCAGTCTCCATGTGCCTTTGCGTTAGCCGCAGTTTTTACATCCTTGCCTTTGCCCTGTTGTTCTCCGGCGCGGCGATGGCGCAGGTCCGCGGTACGGTTCGCAACGCTCATGGCGATCCCATCGCGTCCGCCACGATTACGGATGTCGATGGCCATCGCCTGGGCACATCGTCCGCCGACGGCACTTTTACCCTGGAAAAGCCGCCCGCACAGATCGAAGTGAGCGCGCCGCATTACGTAACCGCGGTTGTCACAATTATGCAGGGGGAGCCGCTGAACGTTGTCCTCCGCCAGCCGCTGGAGACGGTCACGGTCACGGCCTACCGCTCTCCCCTGGGATCGTCGGACAGCCCCGCGAGCACGCGGGTTCTCGACCAGCAGCAGCTGCAGCAGGCGGGGGTGCCGGCGCTCGACGGCAAGCTGCGCGAGGTTCCGGGATTCGAGCTGTTTCGGCGCTCCAGTTCTCTCGTTGCTAATCCAACCACGGAAGGCGTGTCGCTGCGTGGACTCGGCTCCACGGCAGCCAGCCGCTCGCTCGTGGTGCTCGACGATATTCCGCTCAACGATGCTTTCGGCGGATGGATCCATTGGGAAGAGCTGCCGGAGCTGGCGATCCAATCGGTGGAAGTCGTCCGCGGCGGCGCGTCGGATCTGTACGGATCGAGCGCGATCGGGGGCGTCATCAGCATCGCCCCGGTAAGCCCGGTAACCACAGGCCTGCAGATCGTCACCAGCGGCGGTTCGGAGAGCACGCTCGACGANNTGCGCGGGCCCATCGATCAGCCGTCGAATGTCCACGCACAAAACGGTCTCGCGGAGTTCGAGCACTCTCTCCCGGGTGGCGGGCGGGTTTTTCTGCGCAGCAACGTTCTGAATGAAGAGCGTCACAATGGAACGCCGGCCACCTGGAACGCAACCCGGTTGTGGCGCGAGGCCGCGGGCGCGGACTGGCACGATTTCGCGCTGCGCCTCTTCGGTGATAACGAGCACTACCGCCAGACCTTTTCAAGCGTCGGCGCGGGCCGCGCCACGGAGACGCCGACACGCTTCGCCTTCGATCCCGCTGATGAATTGGGGGCGTCGCTCCGCTGGCGTCATTCCATCGGCAGCCGGGCGCTCGTTCTTGCCGGCGCGGATACGCACGACGTGCGCGCCGGAGACGACGAACTGTCTCTCGTCTCCCACTCCACGCTGGACACGACCGCGCGCCAGCGGCAGACCGGGGAGTGGGCGGAGTTGCTGTTCACGCCATCGCAATGGACTGTCATCGGCTCGGCGCGCGTCGATCACTTTTCCAACTTCGATGCTCAGCAGTTCTCCAGTTCCGCTGCGGCGGTGCAGTTGCCGTCGTTTTCTGAGACGGTTTTCGATCCGCGTCTCGGGCTGGTACGGCGAGTGACTCCCTGGCTGTCTTTGAATGCATCGGGGTTTCGGGCCTACCGTGCCCCGACGGAGAACGAGCTCTACCGGACGGGCCAAGTCGCGCAGCAGATTACTAATCCCAACCCGAATTTGCGTTCTGAGCGCGCGACGGGTTGGGAGACGGGGTTCCAGGCCGACCTCCGCAAGTACGGATCGAGCCTGCGTGCGAGCTATTTCTGGACACAGGTCAATCGGCCGATCACCGCGCTGACCCTCAGCGTGACGCCGACGTCGACGCTGCTGCAGCGCGAGAACCTCGGCCAGATCGAGAGCCGCGGGGTCTCGCTCGATTACGCCATGCAGCCCGCATCGTGGATCAACGTCGAGGGCGGCTACCAATTTGCCGATGCGACGGTTACAAAATTTGCGCCCGAGCCGCAACTGGTGGGCAACTGGATCCCGCAGGTGGCGCGCAACATGGGCACAGCGCAGGTGCGCTTCATGCGTGCGAGCCTCGGGACTCTCAGCCTGCAGGGGCGCATGAGCGGCCGCCAGTTCGACGACGACGCCAACAATTACCTGTTGCACAGCTACTTTCGTCTCGACGCGGATGCCGAACACAACATTGGCCGGCACGTAGCCGCTTTTGCGGCGGGAGAGAATCTGTTCGATCGGTCGATTGAAGTGGGCAAGACACCGTTGACGACGCTGGGGACGCCGCGGCTGGTACGGGTGGGATTGCGGCTGAATTTTGGAGACTGAGGCGGCGGGCGGCTTGGGCCGGCGCCGAGGCCGGACGATTTCAGATAATGGCGAAAGCCTTGCGAGCCGCGTCGATCGTCTGCTCGATATCGGCATCGGTGTGCGCGGTGCTCATAAAGGCGGCCTCGAACTGCGAGGGAGGAAGCCAGACACCGGCCTCGATCATAGCTCGGTGGAATGCGGCGAAGCGCCTGGTGTCGGAGCGGGCGGCCTGCTCGTAGTTCGTCACCGGACCCAGGGTGAAGAACCAAGTCCACATCGATCCGGCGCGATTGGTGGTGAGCGGAATGCCCGCGCTGGATGCAGAATTCGCGACACCATTCGCCAGGGTGGCACTGAGTTTTTCGAGCTTTGGGTAGACCTCGGCACGGTGCTCCTGCAAAAAGCCGACGGTCGCGAGACCCGCGGCCATGGCCAGCGGATTGCCGCTCAGCGTGCCGGCCTGGTAGACGGGACCGAGGGGCGCCAGCTGATCCATCAGGGCGCGCTTGCCGCCGAAGACGCCGACCGGAAGCCCTCCGCCGACGATCTTGCCCAGAGTGACCAGGTCGGGTTCGAGCCGGTACAGCTCACAAGCGCCGCCCAGGGCCACGCGGAATCCCGTCATGACTTCATCCACAATCATGAGCGCGCCGTTCCGCGTCGTGAGCGCGCGCAGACCTTCGAGATAGCCGGGCGCCGGCGGAATGCAGCCGGCGTTGCCCACGATGGGCTCGACGATGTTGGCGGCAATCTCACCGGGGTGCGCCGCAAACGCAGTCTCGACCGCAGCGAGATCGTTGTAGGGCAGCGCCAGGGTGAGATGCGCGATCTCCTCCGGAACTCCAGCGGAGCCGGGAATGCCGAAGGTGGCCACGCCCGAGCCGGCTTTGACGAGGAGCCCGTCTGAATGGCCGTGATAGCAGCCTTCGAATTTGACGATGATCTTCCGACCCGTCGCGGCCCGGGCCAGACGGATGGCCGACATGGTCGCCTCAGTGCCGGAGCTAACGAAGCGCAGCTTCTCGATGGCCGGATAGCAGGCGACGATCTTCTCGGCGAGATCGGCTTCGGACGCGGTGGATGCTCCAAAGCTGGCGCTGTTCGCTGCAGCCTTCTGAATCGCCTCGACGACCGGAGGGAAGGCGTGGCCAAGGATCATTGGCCCCCAGGAACCGAAGCAGTCAATGTAGCGATTGCCATCGGCGTCCCACAGATACGCGCCTTCGCCGCGCTCGACAAACGGCGGTTCGCCACCCACGGCACCAAAGGCGCGCACGGGCGAGTTGACCCCGCCAGGAAACAGTTTTTCTGCGCGCTGCCGCAGCGCCGTGGAGCGGGTGAACGTGACGGGCATGGTTCCAGTATAGGTGGGGACCATGACGGGCTCGCTGCGGTTATCCGATACTAAGAAGCAACAATGAAGAACATCCCTGCTTGCCTGCTGACCTGCGCCGCTCTCATGATGACGAGCACCACGATGAGGCCCGAAGCCGCCGATGCCGGAACGCGGTTTCGCGCGCTCGCCGACCAGTATTTCTCCGACGTGATGTTCCGCTTCGGGCCAACGAATGCCACGGCCGCGGGCTTTCACCAATACGACAGCAAGCTCGAGGACTACAGCCGCGCGGGTTTGGACGCAGACATCGCCGCGTTGAAGGAATTCGAGTGGAAATTCGATGACTTCCCGGAAGCAGGCCTCGACGAGAGCACGAAGGCCGACCTCGCGATTATGCGCAGCCAGGTGCGCAGCAATCTGCTGGAACTGGAGACGGTTCGCCCCTGGCAGAAGAATCCTGACACTTATTCGAGCGGCATCTCCAACAGCGCCTTTGTGCTGATGGAGCGCGACTTCGCCCCGGCGGATGAGCGGCTCCGGTCGCTGATCGCGAGAGAGAAGCAGATGCCCGCCGTCTTCACCCAGGCGCGGGCGAATCTCGAAGACCCTCCACGCATCTACACCGAGATTGCGCTGGAACAGCTGCCCGGCATCATCGACTTCTTCCGCCACGACGTGGTGGAAGCATTCAAAGCCGCGAAGGATCCAGCCACGATCGCGGAGTTCCAGAAAACCAACGCCCAGGTGATTGCCGCTCTCGAAGGTTATGAGCGATGGCTCAAGACGGATCTGCTGCCGAAGTCGAACGGCGATTTTCGCATTGGCGCGGACACGTTCCGCAAAAAGCTTTTGTACGACGATATGGTGGATACGCCGCTGGATCGGCTGCTGCAGATTGGCTACGACGATCTGCACCGCAACCAGGCCGAGTTCAAACGTATCGCGAAGGAAATCGATCCGAACAAGACGCCAAAGGAAGTGCTGGCGGAGCTGGATGCGCTGCATCCGGCGCCGGACCAGCTGATGCAGAGCTTTCATAACACGTTCACCGGGCTGATCGCATTCATCAACGCGAAGAAGATCATCACTATTCCGTCGACGGTCGAGCCCACGCTGGAAGAAACGCCGCCCTTCATGCGGGCGACGACCCAGGCGTCGATGGACACTCCTGGCCCTTACGAAAAGCACTCCACCACGGCATATTTCAACGTGACATTGCCGGAAAAAGACTGGACGGCGACGCGCACCGACGAATACATGGCAGCGTTCAATCGCGGAACCATCGTCAGCACCTCCGTGCATGAGGCCTATCCCGGCCATTACGTGCAGTTCCTGTGGGTGAACCATGGGAATCTGAGCGCGGTGCGCAAGCTGACCGGGTCCAGCACGAACATTGAAGGCTGGGCGCACTACTGCGAGCAGATGATGCTCGACGAGGGCTACAACCAGCCCGGCGTGGCCGCGAAGGACGAGCGCGAGTCGCAGCTGATCCGGCTGGGCCAGCTGCAGGATGCGCTGCTGCGCGACGCGCGGTTCGTCGTGGGCATCCGCATGCACACGCAGACCATGAGCCTGGAGCAGGCCGAGGACTTCTTCGTCAACGAGGGCTACCAGTCGCGGCCGATCGCGGAAGTGGAAACGAAGCGCGGCACAGCCGACCCGACGTATCTCTACTACACGCTGGGCAAACTGGAGATCATGAAGCTGCGGTCTGACCTCCAGAGCAAAGAGGGAACAAGCTTCTCACTGGAGAAATTTCACGACGCCTTTATGCGCCAGGGCGGCGCGCCCATCAGGATTGTGCGGAAGGCTCTGCTGGGCGACGATTCGCCAACGTTGTGAGCGGCCGTCGCATCCTACTCCTTTCTCGCGATAGAATGCCCGGTTCGTGTTAGAGGCGTGTGCGAGGAGGAAATCTAAAGTAGAGAGATGCCGAAACCCATGAAGGTACGCAAGGCAATCTTTCCGGCGGCGGGCTTCGGCACGCGGTTTTTGCCGGCCACCAAGTCGATCCCCAAGGAAATGCTGGCGCTGGTCGACAAGCCCATCATTCAGTACGGCGTCGAAGAAGCGCTGGCCGCCGGCTGCGATCAGATCGTGATCGTCACCGGCCGCGGCAAGTCGGCCATTGAAGATCACTTCGACGTCAGCTACGAACTCGAGTGCACGCTGGAGAAACGCGGCAAGACCGATCTGCTGGCCCTCAGCCGCCAGGTTTCGCACATGGTGCGCATCTCCTATGTGCGGCAGAAGGAGGCGCTCGGCCTGGGACACGCGGTGCTGATGGCGCGCGACCTGGTGGGCGACGAACCCTTTGCCGTGATCCTGCCCGACGACGTCATCGACGCGCAGGTTCCCTGCCTGAAGCAGATGATGGATGTCTTCGAGAAAACGCAGTCGTCGATCGTGGCGACCCAGGTGGTCGAAGGTCCGGCGATTTCCGCCTATGGCGTGCTGAGCGGCAAACCCGTCAACGGTAATTCGCGACTGTTCGACGTCTCGGGCCTGGTAGAGAAGCCGAAGCTTGCCGACGCGCCGTCGAAGAACGCCATCATCGGCCGCTACATTTTGACGCCGAAGATTTTCGATCTGCTGGAACACACGCCGCTGGGCGCCGGTGGCGAACTGCAGCTCACCGATGGCATCAAGGGACTGCTGGAGACGGAGAAGGTCTACGGATACAGCTTCGAGGGCACGCGTCACGATGCCGGCGACAAATTAGGCATGCTGAAGGCGACCGTGGAATACGCGCTGAAACGCGAGGATCTGGGACCGGCTTTCAGAAGCTATCTGAAATCGCTGAAGTTGTAGGCAGAGGCAGCGAAGTCCGTCGAGAAAGTCGGTTCGGCCCTGAAACTTTCTCGCGGGAGTTTTCGTCGATTTCAAACAGGGCCGGGAGTGTTGCTTAAAGCTCCGCGTTTCGCTGTGCTGCTGACCCCGGCCTGTTTATTCCACTGCTGAACTTTCGCCTGTACTTCACCCGATCCTGATCCTGAACTCCATTTGTCTTTGTCTGTGGGACCGGCGTATCGTTCGAATCGTAGGTTCGGGTGGCATCCTCTGCACGCGGGAGGAGCCGCACTGGAGACGACATGAGCGTTACGCAGTTCCGCAGCCAGGAGGGATCGGCATCCGCGCCGGTTCCAGTCACCTTCCAGACATTGCAGGCAAAGAAGCAGGCGGGCACGCCCATCAGCGCGCTCACTGCTTACGACTACGCCACCGCGCGGCTCGTCGATGAGGCAGGGATCGATTTGATCCTGGTCGGCGATTCGCTGGCCCAGGTGGTGCTCGGCTACGACAACACGCTGCCAGTGACGATGGAGGAGATGCTGCACCATACGCGCGCGGTGCGTCGCGCCGTGAGGCGGGCCATCGTTGCGGCCGACATGCCGTGGGGCTCGTATCACCTGACCGTTGAAGAGGGCGTGGGGAACGCTGTGCGCTTTGTGAAGGAAGCCGGCGCGCAGGCGGTGAAGATCGAAGGCGGCGCCAGCCGCGTGGAGCTGGTGGAGCGCCTCACCGATGCCGAAATTCCTGTCATTGGCCACCTGGGGCTCACGCCGCAGTCGGTGAATCGCATGGGCGGCTACAAGGTGCAGGGCAAGTCCATCGCCGCGATCAATGAATTGCTCCACGATGCGCATGCGCTGGAGTCCGCGGGGGCGGTACTGCTGGTGCTGGAGGGCGTGCCACGCGAGGTCGCGGCCCGCATCACCGCCGAAGTCGGCATTCCCACTATCGGCATTGGAGCCGGACCCGACTGCGACGGGCAGATTCTGGTCATTCACGACCTGGTCAATCTCTCCTTCTCGCCTCCCGCGAAGTTCGTCCGCCAGTACGGCGACGCGGCGGCTCTGTTCCGCAACGCGATCGAGGGATATCGCCAGGATGTCGAGGCCCGCGCGTTCCCTGCCGACAGCGAAAGCTATCATCTGCCGAAAGACGTGGCGCCGGTGTTCGATCGCAGCCCCCTGCGCCAGAAGGCCTGACCCATTGCCATGCTGATTGCCAAAACCATTGCCGAAGTGCGCGCAGCGGTGGCGAAGCTGCGGGGCGACAAGAAGTGCATCGGGCTGGTGCCTACCATGGGTGCGTTGCACGAGGGGCATCTCTCGCTGGTGCGCGCCGCCAAGGCGCACTGCAGCGCCGTCGTGGTGACGATCTTCGTCAACCCCACGCAGTTCGGACCCAAAGAGGACTTCGCGAAGTATCCGCGCACCCTCGACGCCGATTGCGCGCTGCTGGAGAAGGAAGCTGTCGATGTGGTTTTTGGGCCGGATGCGGCCGAGATTTATCCGCCTGGGGCAAGCGCCGTGGTGGAAGTGGCGGGCATCTCGGATCGGCTCGACGGAGTCTCGCGGCCTGGGCATTTCGTCGGCGTGGCGACCGTGGTGGCAAAGCTGTTCAACATCGTGCAGCCCGACCACGCCTTCTTTGGCCAGAAGGATGCGGCCCAGGTTGCCGTCCTTCGCCGCATGGTGCGCGATCTGCACTTCAACCTGGAGCTGATCGTCTGCCCGATCGTGCGCGAGCCCGACGGCGTGGCGATGAGTTCACGCAACCGCTATCTCTCGGCGGACGAGCGGCAGCAGGCGCTGGTGCTGCACCGCGCCCTGCGCCGGGTGGAAGCGGAAATCGCGGCCGGAGTGGTGGAATCGCAGCCACTGATCGATGCCGGCTTCGCCGTGCTCGCCGATGAGCCGGAGATTCGCGTGGACTACTTCAGCATCGTCGACCCGAACACTCTGGAAGACGTGCCCGACGTGACAGCGGGCGCGCTGGTGGCGGTCGCGGCGGCTGTGGGGCTGACGCGGCTGATCGACAACGTGCTGATCCCGCCTCGCTGACGCCTACTGCGGAGGTGGCTGCGCCCCGGGCGCGCCCTGCGGTGGACTGTGATGCTCTTCCGGAGGCGGCATGAAGTGCTGCGGCATGGAATGGCCGCGATGGCAGGTGCCGCAGGTGACGTGTTTGTCGGCCGGCATCGCATCCGGATCGTCGATTTTCGACATGTACTGGTCGTTGATGGTTTGCTTCATGGCGATCATGGTGCGCGCGAAACCCTTGTCTTCCTTCGCGTCTGAAGCGAAGTCCAGCTTGTGCGTCTGGGGATTGACGGCATGGCAGAAATTGCACTTTACGCCCAGCGAGCCGGCGTATCCCCGCATGATTTTTCTCAGCTCTTCGGGTGCGATGTCCTTCGGCAGGACCTTCAGGTTCACCGGTTTCGGCAGGGGCCGATGCGGGCGGGCTGCAGGCGCCGATTGGTCCGCTCCCGGGGCGGGCTGCGGCGGGCCATCCTGGCCGAAGAGGCACGGAGCGGCGAACGTGAGGACGAGAATTGCTGAGAAGAACAACCGGCTTCGCATGTAGGCAATATCCTGCGGAACTGGGGTCGACAGCATGGCCTGCGATTTATCTTACTGTGGACGTGAACCGCCTGGATGAGTCTCACTCATGACGAAGAATTCATCCTGAGACGAAACGGTTGCCCGCAATCGCGAAGCGCGCCGGCCGCTCTGCCGCCTTGCGGATGCCGATGCGGCGCGTGACCGCAATCTCCTCGGGCCTGAAGCCATCGTCTTCCACATGCAGGCCTGACCGCGCGCTCGTGACGTCGATTCCGTTGTGAGTCTCGCGGACGATCCCCAGGGCCTGGCACAGGCGGCCCGGCCCCGATGTCAGCAATCGAGAATTCGCATCGGCGGACAGACCGCGCAGTCGCGCCATGGTTCCGAGTCCCTCCACCGGCTCCAGCGCGCGCAGCAACACGCATCCGGCCTGGCCCTCCGGCTCGCAGCAGATGTTCATGCAGAAGTGCATCCCGTAGATGAAGTAGACATAGGCGAACCCGGGCGGCCCGAAGAGCACGGCGTTGCGCTCCGTTTTGCCGGCAAAGGCGTGGGCCGCCGGATCGTCGAGGCCAAAGTAGGCCTCCGCCTCGACGATGCGCCCGGCGAGGCGTTCGGTCTTTCTGCGTGACCGCGCCTCCGTCTCGTAACGCCGCACCAGCAGCTTGCCGAGCAGGTTGCGAGCGACCACGTCCGGCGGGTCGACGTAGAAATCCCGGGGCAGGATCTGCGCCTTCGCCATCTATTTCGACGGCAATCCCTTGAGCACCGCCAGCACCTCTTCGGCGTGCCCCTCCGGCATCACCTTCGGGAAGA
>PMAM01000368.1:0-27919 GCA_003152595.1 Acidobacterium sp. | reverse complement strand
CCTTTTCGTCTACATCAGCAAGGAGGGGATACGGAAGGTCGTACTTCTCGCGGAACTTCTTCTGCGCCCGGGGCGTGTCGCGCGAGATGCCGAGCACCACGGCGCCGGTCGCCTGAATCTTTTTGAACTGGTCGCGGAAGCCGCACGCCTCGATGGTGCAGCCGGGCGTATCCGCCTTCGGATAAAAGAACAGGACCACCGGCTTTCCGGCGAAATCCTTCAGATGGATGGTTTTCTCTGAGTCGTCCTGAAGCACAAAATCGGCAACTTTGTCGTTGATTTCCATGTTGTCCCCTCCCAAGCAGGTAAGACGCGCGCAACCACGCACGATTAAGATTAATTCTAAGCAGTGAGGACTATGGTACGGNNTGGCGCAGTATGTGGGCCGCGTCGACGACCAGACGCAGTCCGGCACGCATCTGCGCTCCACAGCGATTCTCGAGTACACCGGCGATCTGAAGGAGATGAAGCAGAGCCGCCTGGTGCCGATTGCCATCTGGGACGGCGCGCAGTATCAGCCCGGCGGGCTTTACCTGGCGCAGCCGGCGCCGCTGGCGGTGCTCTCGGGCACGCAGTACGAGCTGCAGGATTCCGGCAAGCCCGAAGGGTTCTTCAACATCCGCGGCGCCGAAGACCTGGCCGGATTGTGGATCGGTGTGGGGAGCTACGAAGCACCACCGCCGCCGAAGGCAAAGGCTCCTGCGTCACGAAGCAATCACACCTACGTTGTGAAGGACTTCGATCCCGACAAGCCGCATTTCGCGCATCGGCCGGCCGACGAGCAGGAGACCTCGAAAGATTCCGGAAGTGCCCCGGCACCTGCATCGCAAAAGGCGCCGGCGGTCGATCCGGACCGGCCCACGCTGCATCCGCGCACCGGCGACGATTCGGGATCGGGCAGTGCCTCGGCTCCCACCGGATCGAACGCGCCCGACGCCGATCCGGACCGGCCGACGTTCCACCGCCGCGCGAGCGCGTCCACTGAGACGCCGACAGCCCAGCCGCCGATCGATCCCGATCGCCCACGGCTGGAATACAAGCAGCCGACGGAACAGGAAAAGATGGACAAGGCGGAAGCCCTGTTCGGCTTGCCCAAAGAGATGAACCAGGTGGCCGGCGTCTCGGACAGCCGCAGCGGCGGCGACACACTCTCCTGGCAGTTTTTCTGGGCGACCCCCGAGGACGAGGGGAAGATGAAAGCGGCGCTGGAAGAGATCGCGCAGAAGGCGGTCGCTCCTTCCGCCGCGGCGCCGGCCACGGCCAGCAAGCCGGCGAGCGCGCACCGCAGGACGCACCAGCCGCCACCTCCGCCGCTGCCCATGCTTGCCGATGAGCAGTTCAAAGCCTATAGCCTGAGCTTTGGCGGCGGGGCCACGATGGTGCTGACGGCGCGCTCCGCCAGCGAGCCGGAGAAATACGTGACGATCATCGCGGCGCCTGATTTTTACGGCAACCCGAAGGTCCTGCTGCAGCAGGTCACCAGCGACGCCGCGCTCGACGTCTCCCCTCGGTATCGGCTGATCGACGCGGTGGACACGGAAGGCAATGGACGCGCCGATCTGCTCTTTGAGCTGCGCGGCAGGACCTGGCGCCAGTTCGCGATCTACCGCATTGCCGAGGGGACGGCGACCGAGGCCTTCGTCACGCAGCCCACCCCGGTCGGATAGGGTCGCCGTCCACGTTGCCGCGGCCCGGCTTCACAATAAGATCGGCAACAGTTACAGTTTCGGGAGCTGGCTGGTATCCCAGCCGCCGCCCAGCGCCCGGATCAGCTGCACGTTGGCCACAAACTGCCGCGTCGCAAGGTCGGCCTGCGTTCTTTGATTGCTCAGCAGGGTCGTCTGTGCGGTCAGGACTTCCAGATACGTCGTCACGCCGCCCTTGTACCGATTGGTGCTGATATTCAGCGAGCGCTCCGCCGCTTCCACCGCGAGCTGCTCCTGCTCCGATTCCTGGTTGAGGATGCGCAGNNTCGACCGCCGATGCTCCCAGCGACCACATCTCGCTGGGACCCTGGATGAGGGTGCCGGGACGGCCGCTGGCAAAGCCGCCGGTTCCGGTGAGCGAGACATTCGGATAATAGGCAGCGATGGCAATTCCAATCTGCGCGTTCGCCGCATCCGCCTGCCGTTCGGCGGCGGCGATGTCCGGCCTGCGCTCCAGCATCTGCGACGGCACGCCGACCGGAACCTGCGGAACCTGGTCCCCCAGCGGCATAGGCGGCAGGCTGAAGGTCGAGGCGGGCGTGCCGGTCAGCGTCGCGATCGCGTGCTCGTACTGAGCACGGGCCACCTGAACATCGATGTCCTGGGCGCGCGTGGTTTCCAGCTGCGTCTGCGCCAGCGCCACATCCGACTCCGTTGCAACGCCGCCCTTAAAACGTATCTGTGTCAGTTTCAAATACTCTTCGTACGACTTCACCGTGTTGTCGAGCAGTTGCTGCTGGGAGTCCAGCCCGCGCATCTCGAAGTAGTCCGAGGCCAGCTCAGAGCGCAGGCTCAGCTCCATATTCGCCAGCAGCGCTGCCGATGCCTGTGCGTTGGCACGCGCCTGTTCCACGGTGCGCCGCACCTGTCCCCAAAGATCCGGTTCCCACTGCGCCTGCCCGGCGAGCTGGACCGTGTTGAACTGGTAGGTCGTGATGGCGCGATTGGTGTTGGGCTGGTTATAAGACTCGCGTGTACGCTGCACCGACGGGCCAGCGAACAGCGTGGGGTAATACTGCGAGCGCGCCACCCGCACCTGCTCGCGAGCCGAGAAGTACTGTTCCATCGCAACGCGCAGGGTCTGGTTCGAGACGGCGACTTTCGCCTCCAGCGCGTTCAGCTGCGGGTCGGCGTACATTTCCCACCACGCGCCGCGCAGCACCCCATCGCTCGGCTCGGCCTGCTTCCAGGTTCCGTTGGGCGGATTGGGCGGTGGCACGGCGTTCTCTTTCCACGCAGGCGCGGTCGCGGCGTCCGGCCGGTGATAGTTAGGGCCCACCGTACAGCCCGCGAGCAGGAACGCTGCTGTCGACAACGCCAGCGCCCATGGGCGGAGTAGCATCATGAACCGCCCTCCGGACTCGGGTTGCCCTGGTTTTCCTCCGGACCCTGCGCGCCGCCGTCGCTGTTCGGGGTGACCACCCGCACCTTCTCGCCATCGATCACCGAATCCGGCGGATTGCGCACCACCTCATCGTTCGGGTTCAGGCCCTCAACCACCTGCACCACGCGGCCGTCATCCTGGCCAATGGTGATCGGCACCAGCTTCGCCACATCGCCGCCGTTGGCGTGGACCACCGTCACCACGCGCAGTCCTTCCTGACGGAAGAGCAGCGCCGACACCGGCAGAATCAGCGTCTGCTTCACAATCTTCAGCTGGAAGTGAACCTGCGTATAGGCGCCCGGCACCAACTCGCCCTTAGGATTCGGCACGTCGACCTCGACGAGCAGCGTGCGCGATGCCGGATCGATCGCCCGCGCCGTGCGCACCACGTTGCCGTGGAATCGCCGCCCAGGATATTCGTCGAGCGTGAAGTCTGCCGGAGTTCCGGGCGTGCACGAGGGCGCATCCACCTGCGGCACGTTCACGTAAACACGCATGATGTGCTCGTCGTCCATATGGAACATCTCGCGGCCGCCGGTCGCGGATCCTGCGCTGATGAGCGTGCCAATGTCGATGTCGCGCGCCGTCACAACGCCGTCGAATGGAGCGTAGACTTTCTCGAATCCGGTCAGTTCCTCCAGGCGCTGCACGTTGGCCTCAGCCGACTTCACCTGCGTGTTGGTGGATGCGGCCTGCGTGACGAAGTTCTCCGTATCCTGCTTCGCCACCGCGTTGCTTGCCAGCAGATCGGTATAGCGGGACGCCTGCTGCTTCGCATAGCCTGCGTTCGAAACTGCCGTCGCCAGATCGGCTTTCGCCTGCGCGAGTTGCTGATCCACCTCCGGACTGGCAATCGTTGCCAGCAGCTGGCCTTTCTTCACGCGCGCGCCGATATCGAAGTACCACTTCTCGAGGTAGCCGTCGGTGCGCGCGTAGATCGGCGAATCGACGTAAGCGAACACGTTGCCGGGCAGCACCAGTTCCTCGCTCGGCGCGCCGGCCGTCGGCTTCTCCACCGTGACATTCGCAAGCGCGAGCGACTCGGTGCGGTCGCGGAGCGTCTTTTCCGCGCCCAGACGGGGCAGGATGCTAGCAATCGCGATCACCGCCGCAATCGCGACCAGGACGATGATCCAGATGAGCGCCTTGCGTCCCGAGATCGGCGGACGGTCGTCGATGTATCCATGGGTATCGGGGGCGTGTGGACTCTGGGTCGGATTGGGTTCGCTCATGGCTGACTCCCGGACAAAACCTGCCGCTTCTGGGCTTGTTGGCGCGCGTCTCGCTCTTTGCGCCTGCGCTCACGACGCCCGTGCAGCACGCTGAAAATCGTTGGAACAAAAAATAACGTGGAAACGGTCGCGAACAGCAGGCCACCGATCACGGCGCGGCCCAGGGGCGCATTCTGCTCGCCGCCCGAGCCGAGGCCGAGCGACATGGGAATCATGCCCAGGATCATCGCCAGCGCCGTCATCAGGACGGGACGGAACCGCACAAAGCCCGCGTTGAGCGCGGAAAGCGACGCATCGCCGACCGTCACTTCGAGTTGTTCGCGCGCAAAAGTGATTACCAAAATCGAATTCGAAGTCGCGACACCCATGCACATGATCGCCCCCGTCAAGGCGGGAACGCTCAGGCGCGTGTGCGTGAGGAACAGGAACCAGACGATGCCGGAGATCGCGGCGGGCAGCGCGCACACAATGATGAACGGATCGAGCCAGGACTGGAAGTTCACGACAATCAGCAGGTAAACCAGCAGGATGGAGAAGACCAGGCCGGCGAGCAGGCCCTCGAACGATCTTTGCATCGTGTCGATCTGACCGCGCACCTCGATGTGCGATCCGCGCGGCAGATACTTCTTCTGCCGATCGACGATCCGCTGAATCCCCTTGCTCACGCTGGCCAGGTCGGCGCCGACGACGTTGCCGTAAATATCGATCACCGGCGAGATGTTGTAGTGCGTCACAATCGCCGGCTCCGTTCCCGGCACCACCGAAGCCAGGTTGCCGAGGATCTGCACCGGTTTCCCTCCCACCGGTCCGAGGGAAGACGAGGGCATGCCCGCGCCCAGGGAAGCGCTGCTGGAGGAGAACCCAGTTCCATTCCCGCTTCCCGGCGTCAGAGGAATATTGCGCAGATCCTGCATCGTGTCGAGCGCGTACTGCGGCGATTGCGCAGCGATACTGTACTCCACACCGTTTTGCGGATCGAGGTAGAAAGTCGGCGAGGTCTGGAAGCTGCCGCTGGTGGCGACCAGCAGGCTCTGCATCACGTCGCGCTGCGCAAAGCCTGCGCTCTGCGCCATGGAGCGATTCACGTTGACGGTGAGATTCGGATTGTCGAAGGTCTGCTGAATTCGCATGTCCGCCGCGCCAGGCACGTATTTCACCTGATTCAGGAAACGCTCGGCAAAGACGCGATTCCCCTGCTGGTTGGGCCCGACGACCTGAACGTCGATGGGCGAGGGCAAGCCAAAGTTGAGAATCTGCGTCACCATGTCCACCGGCAGGGTGTAGAACTCTGTGCCGGGAAAACGCCCGGGCAGCTCATCGCGCAGGCGTGCTACGTAGTTCGCGGTCGGATGATGATGTTCGGCAAGCGACACCTGGATATCGGCGTCGGCCGGTCCCACGGTACCGGAGTTCGAATACGAGGTGTTGATTCCGGAGTACGCGAGGCCGATGTTATCGATGATCGTGACCAGTTCTTTCTGCGGAATCACCTCGCGGATGGTGTTGTCGATCCGGTCGCACTGCGCGGCCATGTCTTCAATGCGCGTGCCGGTGCGCGCCCGCACGTGCAGCATGAACTGGCCGCTGTCCACGCTGGGAAAGAAATCTTCGCCAAGAAACGGATAGAGAAGTGCAGCCGACCCCATACTCAGCACGAAGAAGAGGACGATGAAGAGCGCGGAGTGAGCGATGCACAACTCCAGCATGCGCCGGTAGCCGCGGCGGATCTTCTCAAAGCGGGTCTCGAAGGCGAGCTGGAAGACGATGAGGGGATTACGGCTCCGCCGCTTGCGTTCGCCTACCTGCGGGTCATGCTCGCGCAGCAGATACTTCGCCATGGTGGGGACGACCGTGCGCGAAAGCAGGTACGACGCCAGCATTGCAAAGACGACAGCTTCAGCCAGCGGCACAAAGAGGTACTTCGCCACGCCGCTGAGGAAGAACATAGGCACGAAGACGATGCAGATGGAGAGGGTGGCGATAAAGGCCGGCCCCGCGATCTGTGCCGCGCCGTCGAGAATCGCCTGCTCGATGGCCTTACCCTGTTCCAGGTTGCGATTGATGTTCTCAATCTCGACCGTAGCGTCGTCGACCAGGATGCCCACGGCCAGCGCCAGGCCGCCGAGCGTCATGATGTTGATCGATTCGCCCAGCGCGCTCAGCACCAGCAGCGAAGTCAAAATCGACAACGGGATGGAGACGGCGATGATGAGGGTGCTGCGCCAGCTGCCGAGGAAGATGAGGATCATAATCGCCGTGAGACAAGCGGCGATGATGGCTTCGTGGACGACACCGTCGATCGAGTTGCGCACGAAGATGGACTGATCGGCCAGCGGGACGATCCTCAGCTGCGGCGGCAGCTGCGATTTCAGGCCGTCGGCCTTGCTCAGAATCCCCTTCACGATATTTAGCGTGGAAGCGTTGCCCGTCTTGATGACGGAAAGCAGCGCCGCGCGCTGGCCGTCGACACGCACGATGTTGGTCTGCGGCGGAAAGCCGTTGCGCACGTGCGCGACGTCGTGGATGTAGACCATGGCGCCGTTCACCTGGCGAATGGGCAGATCGTTCAGCGCCTGAATCGTGGCGGGCGCGCTGTTGGTCTCCAGCTGATACTCGAACTGGCCGATCTTGATGGTGCCCGAGGGCAGAATCAGGTTCTGCGCGGAGATGGCGTTCACCACGTCGGCGGGGGAAAGACCCTTCGACTGCAGTGCGGGCAGGTTGAGATCCACCTGCACCTGCCGCTGCTTGCCCCCATAGGGATAGGGAACCCCGGCGCCTGGCACGGTCACCAGCTGCGTACGAACGGTCTGCAGGGCAAGGTCGTTCAGCTGCATCTCCGAGAGACCCTGGCCGGAGAGCCCCAGCTGAATGATCGGTACGCTCGACGCGTTGTACTGGATGACCAGCGGCGGAGTGGTTCCCGGCGGCAGCTGGTGGATCTGCGTCTGCGCGATGGCCGTAATCTGCGCCACCGCGTTCGCGATGTTCACACCTGGCTGGAAAAAAACCTTGATCACCGCGCGGCCGCTCATCGACATCGATTCGATGTGCTCAATGTCGTTCACGGTGGTGGTCAGCGAACGCTCGCCCAGCGTCACAATCCGGTCCGCCATCTGCTCCGGCGAGAATCCCTGATACTGCCAGATGATGGAAACCACGGGAATGTCGATGTTCGGGAAAATGTCCACCGGCATATTCACGATGGCCAGGGGCCCGAGCACCATGAGCAGTAGCGCGACCACGGCGAAGGTATACGGCCGTCGCAGCGCGAGGCGGACTATCCACATATCGGTTCAGCGTCTCCTGCGGCTTCCCGGAAGACTCCACGCCGGGGTGCGGGATTCCAAAGGCAAGTCGGTTTGCGCGATGCGGGGACACAATGCCCGCCTCTTAGAGTATCCATCCTTTACCTTGAGGGAGAGAATTCCGAACGTGAAAATCGCTCTACGCTGGAGACGAACGGGCAGCCGAAAAAGACCTCGACGCCCACACCGCTCGTGTTTTATAGATGTCCGATCAAGGGGTCCAGATGCAGGTTTTGCGTCTTTGGCGGGCTGCCCTACATGTTCATGCGCTTGAAAATCCGCCTCGGAATACTGCGCACCACCAGCATGATCAGCCCCCAGAATGGCGGGGAGTACACGACATCCTTCCGCTTTTCGATGGCGCGGACGATGTCCTTCCCGACGCGCCCCGGCTCCGCGAACAGTGCATTCTTCTTCAGGTGGGCCGTCATGGGCGTGGCGACGAACCCCGGCTTGATGGTAAGCACCTGCACGCCGGCCCGGTCGATGCGGTTGCGGACTCCATCCAGGAAGATATTCAGGCCGCCCTTCGACGCGCCATAGACGTAGTTGGTCTTGCGTCCCCGATCCCCGGCAACGGAGGAGACGACGGCAATCGTGCCTCGGCCTTCGGCTTCGAAGTAATTCGCCAGCCAGGTGACGAGCGAAACAGCAGAGAGGAAATTGGTTCGCAGGATCGCTTCGGCCGTCGCGTAGTCCATCTGGGCGACCGCCTGTTCCCCCAGAACGCCGTGCGCCAGCAGCGCCACATCGATGCCGCCCAGCACGGAAACTGCGTGGGCCAGCATCGCCGGATGTGCGCGGGTGTCGTCCAGATCGGCGACGAATACCGTTGCGGCGCCCGCTCCGCGGGTGAGCAAATCGTCGCGAACCGCGGCCAGCTTCTGCGCGTTGCGCCCCACCAGGAAGAAGACCGCACGCTTCTCCGCCAGCAGGCGAAGCGCCGCCTGGGCGATCGCCGATGTCGCTCCGAGGGCAAGAATCCGTTTCGGATTTCCAGACTCCTGCCGGTCAGTCAACGAGCGGCCTCCGTCCGGTGACGCGCTGCCAGAAGGCCGAGTCGAAACCGGGATCGACGTAGCGCGAAAATTCCTGCCACTGCGGATAGAAGGCCTGGTACTGCTCGGGCGTCATCCGGGCGTCCTTGGCGGAGTACATGCGTCCGCCGTGTTCGAGCGTAATCCGCGCCAGCCGGTCAACGAGATCGAAGCTCACCTCGCGCCGGATGGGAAAATCGAGGGCCAGCATCGGGCCGGGCTTCGGGAACGACATCATGCCGACGGAAGGCACGTCGCCAAAAAACTTGATCACCGCCAGGAAGGACGCGAGACCCGACTTTGTGATCGCCTTGAGGATCTCGATCATGCCCTCGCGGCCACTTTCGTGCGGCAGCACGTTCTGGAACTGCAGCAGCCCATGCCGGCCGTAGATCCGATTCCAGCGCAGCACGGCGTCAAGCGGGTAGAAGAACGGCTCGTAGTCCACCGGACCCACCTTCTGTTTGCCCAACTGCTTGTGGAAGTACAGCGAGTTGAAGGCCGCCATGGAAAGGCGGTTCAGCGCGAACTCCGGCAGGTTGAAGGGGAAGGTCAGCTTCGGTTCTTTGCTTTTCGTCAGCGGTCCCGGCGTCTCCGAGTGATCGCCCTGCATAAAGATGCCGCGCGCAAAATTGCTGCCGGTGGAAACGCAGTCGATCCACGCGACCGTATATTCGCTGCTCGCGGACTGCGACAGGGCAAAGAACTCGTCGATGCCGTGGAACTTCTCGCCGCGATAATCGATTTTGCGCGAGACGATCGGCCGAAGGTGCAGTTCGACCCAAGTGATGAGTCCGGTCAGGCCCATGCCGCCAATGGTCGCCGCGAACCACGCCGGATTCTCGATGGGACTGCACACAAAGCGCGTTCCATCGGAACGTACCAGCTCGAAGCGCTGCACGTGACGCCCAAACGTGCCGGCCACGTGATGATTCTTGCCGTGAATGTCGTTGGCAATGGCGCCACCCACGGTTACAAATTTGGTTCCCGGAGTCACCGGCAGGAAGTATCCGCGCGGAACGGCGAAATCGAGAATCTGCTGTAGCGAAATACCGGCTTCGCAGCGCAGCAGGCCCGTCGCCGGATCGAAACAGAGCAGCCGGTCCATGCCTGAGGTTTGCAGCAGCGTGCCGTTTTCCAGCAGGCAAACATCGCCGTAGCTGCGCCCCAGGCCGACGGGCAGCTGTTTGGTGACGGGCGGCTGCGACAACGGAAAATCGCTGGCCCAGTGCAGCGGAACGACCTCGGCCTGAAGCTTTGGATACCGCCCCCACGATTCAAACGTCGGGACTTCTTCTATCGGAGTGCCGGACTTACCCATGGATACCATTCACCTTCACTGCATTACAACGCGGCAAGAGCCGCAACCACCGCCACCGCCGCGCCTGTGAGCAGGCTGACGCGGTCGGTGACGGCAAAAATCACGGGATCTTCATCGAGTTCGCCGCGCGAGGCCAGCAGCCACACCCGGCTCAGCCAATAAATCATCAGCGGCGCGATCAGCCACAGCCGGTCCGGGTGATGGTAGAGGCCGTTCACGTCGTGCGAAATGCCAACGTAGATAAGGAACACCAGGACTGCCGCGGACGCGTTCGAGGTGCCGAAGCTTCGCAGCTGCTCGATGTCGCCCAGCTGATAGCCGCGGCCGTTGGCAATGGCCTGCCCGCGCGCGCGTGTATTCTGCAGCTCGCTGAAGCGCTTGACCATGGCGAGACTGAGGAACAGGAACACCGAAAATGCGGCAAACCAAGGGGAGATCTGCACCCTCGTCGCCGCGGCTCCTGCCAGCAGCCTCACCGTGTAAAGACCGGCCAGCACGATGACATCCACCAGCACCGCGCGCTTCAGGACCAGCGAATAGGACAACGTCCCGACGATGTAGAGGAACAGCCAGAGCAGAAACCCCGCGGGAAGCAGCGCTGCCGCAATGGCGATCGCGCCGCCAAGGAGGACCGCGCCGATCAAGACTCCGGTGAGCACGGAGAGATCGCCGGCCGCGAAGGGACGGTTCCGCTTGCGGGGATGCCGCCGGTCCGACTCGATGTCGAGCAGGTCGTTGGCAATGTAGGTGGACGACGCGCAGAGACTAAAACTCACAAAGGCAATCGCGGCGTCCGCAAATACTCCGGCGCGCAATACGTGCGCCAGCAGCATGGGCACGAAGATCAGGATGTTCTTGGCCCACTGATGCAGACGGAGCGCCTTCAGCACCGCCTTCACAGGCGATTCCCGGTCCTGAAATTCCCTGTGCACCGTGATACCGTGCGAGCGGAGGCGGGCGCGCAGGGCCGGCGCCGGATTCGCAATCATGGCCGCGCCCGCGTGCTGGAGCAACGGCAGGTCGGGGCCGGCATTGCCGATGTAGTCGTACCCCTCGTCCCCGAACGTCTTTCGCAAAACATCGAGTTTGTTGCCCGCCGTCAGATTCGTGCTGCCGTCGCTGGCCAGCACGCCGTCAAACAGGCCCAGATGGTCGGCGATCCGTTCCGCCAGGATCTGGTCGGCGCCCGTCGCCAGATACAGCCTGCGTCCTTCGCCGCGCTGCACCTCCAGATACTCGAGAAGCGACCGGTTGTAAGGCAGATGGCGCACATCGAGCGCCACACGCGCGCCCACCTCCGCTTTCACAGCGGCTTTGCCGCGCAGCAGCCACATCGGAACCCGCAGCGTGTCCAGCGGCCGGCTGCGCAACAGCAGCAGCAGCGAGTCCATCAGCGTATCGCTCTTCACCACCGTGCCGTCCAGATCGACGCAGAGCGGCCGGCGCGCCACCTGCGGCGCCAACGGCTCAAGGGACGGCTGGTTCAAGGAAGTCTCTCCCATGGTTTCCAGACAAAAGACCGAGCCAACTGCGCCGTGATGAAAACGGTGCGCGGCTCGTCGCACTCCATCGGACGAGAGCGTAGAAATCAGGGCAAGTATAGCATCGCTGCCGGACGTGACCCGGGCGAAGGATCAGCGTCGATACAGGGTTTCAGCGACGTTTCGGGCGCTCGCCACGCTTAGTGTGCGACGGAATTTTCCAGATCGGGCTGCGGCGATTTCGATTCGGGGATCTTCTCCGCGGGCCGCTCCGGGAAGTACGCGTTGAGCACGTACTGCTCGAGCATCCGCTGCGTGTTGAAGAACGATCCGTTCAGCGCGATCGTCGAACGCATGATGCGCCGCCATTGTCCTGTGTCTTTCGTGTACAGCGGCAGGATCAGCTTCTCGAGGTGGTCGTAGAGCGACATCGCTTCGACCGCCTCATCGTCGTTGTCCTCGATCGCCCAGCCGGTCACGCCTTCGATCCAGCCCTCGATCCACCAGCCATCGAGAATGCTCAGGCTGGGCACGCCGTTGAGAGCTGCTTTCATGCCGCTGGTTCCCGACGCTTCATACGGACGCCGCGGCGTGTTGAGCCACAGATCGACGCCGCCGGTGAGGATCGCGCCCAGCTTCCACTCGTAATTCTCCAGATAGACCACCTGGAGCGGAGTCTCCCGCAGGTCCCTGGCCAGCTCAATCACGCGGCGAATCTTCGCCTTGCCCGGCTCATCGGCCGGATGCGCTTTGCCGGCATACACAACCTGCAGGCCACCGAACTTCTCTGCGATCTTCACCAGCCGCTCCGGGTCGGTGAAGAGCAAATCGGCCCGCTTGTAGGTGGCCGCGCGCCGCGCAAATCCGAGTGTGAACACCTCCGGCTTCATCTCGACGCCGGACGCCGCTTTCACCGTGTCGATCAGCACCTGCTTGGACGCGGCGTGGGCCTCCACGATCTCGTTCTCGGGAATGTCGATCGCGTAGCGCAGCGTCACATTGTCCTGGCGCCAGCGCGGCAGGTGCTTGTCGAAGATCGCCTGCACGGATCGCGCCGTCCAGGTCCCGGCATGCACGCCGTTGGTGATCGCGTCGATGGTGTACTCGGGGAACATCTGCCGCGAGACCTTGCCATGCTGCATGGCCACGCCGTTGACGAAGCGTGAGAAGCGCAGCGCCACGTAGGTCATATTCAGCAACCCGTCGTGGAAGCAGCCAAAGCGTTCCAGCATGCCGGCGCGCTCCGTTCCCAGGATGCGATACGCCTGCTCGCCGGAAAAGCGGTCGTGCCCGGCCGGCACCGGTGTGTGCGTCGTAAACACGCAGCGCCGCCGCACTGCCTCCAGATCGCGCTCGGTGGCCGTCTGCAGTCCCGCGCCGTGCAGCTCCTGCTCCAGAACCGGAACGGTCAGCAGCGCGGCGTGGCCTTCGTTCATGTGATACACGGTGGGCTCGTACTCGAGCGCACGCAGCAGCCGCGCGCCGCCGATCCCGAGGATCGCCTCCTGGCGCAGCCGATAATCCGCATCGCCGCCGTAGAGAAAATCCGTCAGCGTACGATCTTTCGGATCGTTCTGCTCCAGATCGGTGTCCAGGAAATAGATGGGAATCCGATGTCCGGTTACGCCTTCCAGGTCGTACCGCCAGCCGCGAACCGCTACCGGGCGCCCTTCCAGCGTCACCGTCACAACCGGCTCTTCCGGAGTCAGGATGCTGTCCGGATTCCAGGGCTGGGGCTCCTCAGTCTGCATCCCGGTGATGGGATCGAGACACTGCCGGAAGTAGCCCTTGCGGTCGACCAGCGTGACCGCCGCCAGAGGCAGGCCCATGTCCGCTGCGGACCGCAGCGTATCGCCGGCCAGTACGCCCAGGCCTCCACTGTAGGTGGGGAACTCCGGAGCTACGGCGATCTCCATGGAGAAATAGGCGACCATGCTGCCCTCGCCTGGTTCCTCCGGGGAAAAGTATTGTGAACGATTAAGAAAGCGCATCGCTAAAACGTTTCGTCGGCCTCATCAGAACGTACGGCCTTCAGGATAGCAATCTCTGCGTTAGGCATGTAAACCAGTTTTGGCTCCCTCCGATTCTTACATTGCCGTTCCGGCAGGCGGTATGACCCTTCTGTGGAATATTTGTCACCTCCTGAGAATTCCGTCACGAGGGACGCTCGTCCGCGGAGGGTCCATAGATCGCCGGCACTTTGCTCCCCATGGGCCGCAAATACGTCGTGAGCTGCCCACGATGATGAATGGAGTCGAAGTGCACCATCCAGAGAAACGCCGATGCCGGCTGCTCGGAGACCATCTTTCCGGTGTAATAAAACTTCGCCGGAGCATCCCACGCCGCGTCGTCCATCGCGGCTACGCTCTCGATCAACTCGTTCGAAGAGCGTTCGAACATCGCGATCATCTCCCCGAGCGGCGGCGCCGGGTCCGACCTCCACTCCCCGCGGTGCTCGCGCGCTACGGTCACGCAGGTGCTCAGTTCCCAGGTCAGGGTCCACACCAGCTGCTCGGCCGAAGGCGAGCGCTCGTGCGGCTTGTAGTCCATCTTGTCGGCAGGCAGAGCCCGCAGCACCTTCATAAATACCGGCAGCTCCGCTCGCCTCCGTTCCAGATAAAACTCCCGCAGGGTCGTCATCCCGTCCTCCTTCTTAGACCGCGTGGGCCGCCGCCGATGCGTGGCAGCGGTAGATTTCCGCATCGATTCCGGTGGCGGCACGGTACTCGTCATGCAGCCGTGCCGCAAATTTCTCCGCCCGGTCGGCGTGCACCAGGTTCACCGTGCATCCTCCGAAGCCGCCGCCCGTCAGGCGCGCGCCGATCAGCCCCGGTAGCCGATGCGCCGCCTCCACCATCGCGTCGGCCTCTTCGCAACTGGCTTCAAAGTCGTCCCGATAGCTGGCGTGCGCCGCCGCCATCAGGTCGCCGAGCTTCTTCATATGGCCCGCCTCCAGCGCATCCGCCGCCGCCACGGTGCGCAGATTCTCGGTGATGATNNTCGCGCAGCAGTTCGATTTCCGGCCGATGTTCTCGCAGAATCGCCGTTCCCTCCTCCACCTCGGTGCGCCGGATGCCATACTCGCCGCCCGCCACGCTGTGCTTCACCATGGTATTCGCAATCACCAGGCTCACCGACGGCAGAATCGGCGCCAGCCGGTATTCGAGCGACCGGCAGTCCAGCAGCAGCGCGTGGTTCTCCGCGCCGCGGCAGGCGATGAACTGATCCATGATCCCGCACGACGAGCCCACATAGACGTTCTCCGCCCGCTGGCACAGCTTCGCAATTTCCTCGCGCTCCGGGTTCGCTCCGGCCAGGCTCAGCGCCGCCAGCGCTGTCGCCACTTCAATCGAAGCCGACGAGCTCAGCCCCGCGCCCAGCGGAACATCGCCCTGGATCGTCAGGTTGAACGCCGGCACCTTAAAGCCAGCCTCGCGCAGAATCTTCACGACGCCCAGCGGATAGCCCGACCAGTGGCCGCCCCCGTTCTTCGGGAAACCGTCAAGCTGGTGGCTCACCTGCTCGTTGAAGTTCTCCGACCAAACCACGACGCGGCCATCGGTGCGCGGACTGATCGCCGCCAGAGTGCCGAAATCGATGGCCGCCGGCATCACGAATCCTCCGGCATAGTCGGTGTGCTCGCCAATCAGGTTCACGCGGCCAGGGGCCACAAAAACCGCGGCCTCGGCACCGAACCGCTCGGCATGTTTTTTCTTAATACCGTTTACATCCAGCATGCAGGCCCTTTCTCAGCTGCAATCCCCGCTGCAAACACCCAAAAACCTCGAATGTGAAGGATAAGGCTCAGTTCGCTGGCATCCGGCAAAATCCTGAAGCCGTCATGCCGCCCTCTGCAGTCTCTTCCCGATCTCCTCTACCCAGCTCAGATGCTCCGGCTTCATCAGAACAGACCGCAGGCAAGTCACCGGGACCCCTGAATCTCCGTCCGGCCATTCCGAGCCTTGGAAGAACCGCGCCGGCAGATGCGCGAGCGCCAGGTGCAGGTTCTGTTCCGCCGCCCGGTCAAAGACCTGCTGCGCCCGCCGCGACGATTCCTCCCGGCTCGGCGCCCGCGCCGCCCAGGTCACAATATCCAGTTGCGGCATCTGCCCGGCAACAAAATGCGGATCAGCAGCGATCATACGATGCAGCCGCAGCGCCGCTTCCCTTCCCTTCTCCAGTCCGTGGGCGAATTCCCCGGCCCGCATCAGCGGCAGCAGCCGCTGCGTTGTCCACAACGCCACCGCCGAGGCACCGGCTCGCGAGCATTCCAGACTAATTTCGCCCAAATGCAACTCCGCTGAGGTGAAGTAGGTATACGGCGAGTTGTGCTTGTACCACTGCCCCATCGCCGGATCGCGAAACAGAATGCACCCACAGCCGTACGGCTGCAGTCCATGCTTGTGCGGGTCCACGACAATGGAGTCCGCCTCTTCGATGCACTCGAACGCGCGCTGCGCCTCACCCTCCAGATTCGATGCCAGCCGAAAATATCCGCCATAAGCAGCGTCCACGTGCAGCCGGAAGCCGTATTTCTTTCGCAACGCCAGAATCCGATCCAGCGGATCCACGGCTCCCAGCGCCGTTGTGCCCAGGGTCGCCACCACGGTCCCGACGTCGCCGCCTTTCAGCGCCGCCTCCAGTGCGGCCAGGTCCATCCGGCCGCGATCGTCCGTACCGACCGCGGCAAATGGCAGCTTCAGGACCCCACTGATCCGGCTGTGCGTGTAGTGCGCCTGCTCGGAGGCCACCACGTTCTTCCCCGGGGCCATCAGTCCGGCCACCCACAGCGCTTCCAGATTGGCGAACGTCCCCCCGCTCGTGAGGTGGCCAAGGAACCGGCTCCAGCCAAACATCGCGGCGATCTCCCGCACCGCCTCCATCTCCATGCGCGAGCTGGCACGCCCGCCATCGAGCGCATGGTTGTTGGGGTTGAGCCGCATCGCCAGCGCATACGCCGCCCGCGCCACCGGATGCGGCGGCTTCAGCATCTGCCCGGCGTACAGCGGATGGAAATAGGGGAAGTTGTCGCCCAGGCGCTGCGCCGCTTCGGCCAGCACCGCTGCCATCCTGCCCTCGCCCGGCACCTCCGCCTCGAAGCCCGGCAGCCCGGCAAATTCCCCCTCCAGACGGTCGAGGGCCTCCGCCAGCAGTTCCGCATCGTACGTCAGGCTCAGTTGCATAGAAGCCAACAGGATATACCGGTCCCGCCCAACTATGGCCGCGCCGGGATTTGGAAGCGGCCCGCGGATATCCGCCCCGGAGGCCGCGCTCGGATTTCCGAGTCCTTTTTCCTTTTCTGCTGTTTAAGCAGGCAGAAGAAGGTTCCAGATACGAGGCACGCCATGAAAACCGGAATGAAAGCGACCATGATCCTCCTCGCAGCCATACCGCTGTTCGCCGGCAGCGCCGCTTTTGCCCAGGATGCCGGCGCCGCAGCTGCCGCCCAGGCGCAGATCGCCGGCGAGCAGGCGCAGATGACCGCGCAGCAGATGATGACCGACGCGCAGATTTCCTCCCAGCAGGCTCAGGTCACGATCGACCAGATGAATGCCGATCCCGACGATGCCATTGCCAGTCTGCAAATCCAGATGGAGCAGAGCCAGATCGACGCTGAGCAGGCGATGGAGCAGGCCCAGGAGGCCAGCCAGCAGGCGCAGATTGACGCCGAACAGGTGATGCTGGACGCCCAGATCCCCAACTGAGCCCGCCAGAGCCCCACCCCATCAGCGCTTTTTCCGCGCTTCTCCGGGAACTTTTCTCCGCCCGGGCGTCTATAGCAATGGGAGGATTCCCCATGCCAGTCTCCCGGCCCTTTTCCCGACTTTGCTCCGCTCTCTGCGCCTTGTTTCTCGCCCTGTCGGCCCACGCCCAGATCAATCCGATCCTCCTGGTCCCCGGCGGTCCCTGCTCGTCGCTGCCCTCTGCGCCTCATTTCTCGGTCAAGTCCGGGGCCTATCAATCGCCGCTCTCGGTGCGTCTGAAGGACAGCACCCGCGGCGCCATCATCTTCTACACCACCGATGGCTGGACGCCGACCAGCAACTCCGCTCGCTACCTTGGCCCCATCGCCATCGACGTCACCACCACCCTCCAGGCCATCGCCCTCGTCCCCAACTGCTCCATCAGCCGCGTTGCTGCAGCCAACTACGCTCTTCCTTCCGCGCCTCTGCCTCTGCCTTCTTCGGCGGTTTTGCCGGTTGCGCTCTCCGGCCAGGGCGCCATGGTTCTGGGAGCCGACGTCCAAGTGCCGCTGCTCTTCGCCTCGCCCGTTAGCTCGCGCACCGCGCAGATCGGCGACACGATCGCCTTCACCCTGGCTCAGGATCTAAAAATTGGTGACGCCACCGTCGTGCCCAAAGGCTCCCCCGCTACCGGCAAAGTCATCCAGGTCGATCGTTCCCAGGCCGGCGACGGGCCCGGCCAGCTTCAGTTCCAGGTCGACTCCCTCACCGTCAACGGCGCCCAGGTCCCGCTCCACGCCGTCGAAGATCTTTTCGGCCGATATGTCGCGTCGCCAGCCACCGACATGTTCGCCGGCTTCGCCACGGCCGGCCTCGCCGTGCTCCTCACGCACGGCAAAGACGCCCAGATCCCCGCGGGCGCCAAAGTCACCGCAACCCTGGCGGCCGGAACCGCGCTGCCGATTGCCGGAACTTCGGCCACCGCAGGCCCAGGCCCCGCCAACTGACGCCAGGCCGGCTCGGACGGGCGGCGGATTCCTCCCGGTCCCCAAGGTCAATCTGCTACAATAGGTTAGCGTTAGAACCGAACCGGGCAAGCGCAGTCTTCCGCCTCGCCCAACAAAGCAGGATCAGCAGGTCTGCCAGTTCGCTCCGATTCACTCCAGCGCAATTCAATCATCAGGACGTCGCAACAAAATGGAACAAGGTACTGTGAAGTGGTTTAACGACGCGAAGGGCTACGGCTTTATCTCGCGCCAGAACGGCGAGGATGTCTTCGTGCACTACTCTGCCATTTCCGCAAATGGCTTCAAGAGTCTGCAGGAAGGTCAGGCCGTGCAGTTCAACGTGGTCAAGGGGCCGAAGGGCTGGCAGGCAGCAGACGTGCAGCCTCTGTAAGAGACGCAACCAGTTCAAAGAAAATCAACCAGGACAGAGGGGCAGGCCAACCGGCCTGCCCCTCTGTCTTTGGTGCCCTCTTTTCGGAGCCCGCGAAACAAGCCACGCCTCGGCCCTGATACGTCCGGCTCCCGGCTGCCAGCTATTGGCTACTGGCTGCCTTGCGTCCACACCTGCTCCACGATCAGCCACACTGCGTTTCCATTCGCCAGCTTCGTCCGCCGATACACCGTCAGGTAGTCCCCCGCCATCGGCTGCGCCTTCCCCGTCGCCAGATTCGTGAGCGTCTCCTTGTACGTCCCCGAGTCGTACGCCAGCTCTCCTGAAATCTCGATCCGCTCGGAGCGGAAGCTCAGGTCGCTGTCAAACGTCTTCGTCACCGTCGTGAACAGTTGCCGCAGCGCCGCCACTCCGTGCGTGCGCCCGTCGTCGCTGACGAAGTCCGCATCGGGCGCATACTGCGCCAGCGAGTCGTCCACGAACTTGCCTTTCAGATCCTTCGCCCACTGATCGCGCAGCGCGGCAAAGGGATCCTGATCGGTCGCCGGCGTCGGCTTCGCGGCACCCGGAACCTGAAAAGCCAGAAGCAGCATCAATAGAAAGCGCATCACATCCCCAGAACACCGCCGCTCACAGATTAAAGTCAAGTCCCTGCAACCGCGCTATGCCGAACGACCTCGAAGATCCGCGCACGTACTTCGCCGCCGAACGCACCTTCCTCGCCTGGATCCGAACCGGCCTGGGACTGATGGCCGTCGGCTTCGCGCTCGCCCGCTTCGGCCTCTTTCTCCGCGAATTCCAGAGCCAGCAGCACGCCCCGCCGCATTCCACCGGCCTGTCCGTCTACTCCGGGGTCGGCCTTGTGATTCTCGGGGTCCTCGTCAACATTTCGGCCGTCATCGGCCATCTGCGCACCGTGAAGGAACTTCGCAGCGGAAGCTGGATTCCCGGTCGCATCGTGCGTCCTGCCGTCGCCCTCGCCCTGCTCCTGGCTCTCTTCGGATCCGGCGTAGCCGTCTGGCTGCTCCTCATTCGCTCATAACAGCCTCCCTCCGCCTGTGCATGGGGCAAAACTTTGGTGACTCCCGCATCACCATCGTTCATTGCCCCTCTCCGGCCCGCGGTCGACAATGAGCCCAATGTTCCTCCGTACCCGCGTCAACCTGATGGAATCGGCCGTCAACGCCATCGAGCGGGCCGCCGCCCGTCAACAACCCGAACGCGCCGAACATCTGAGGACCGGCCTCGAAGGCGAACGGGCCGCCTTTTTCTGGCTCATGCGTCGCGGCTACGTCGTCGTCGCACGCGCATGGCACTCCTCCCGCGCGCCGGGGGATCTGGACCTCGTCGCCTGGAAGGGGAACACCCTCTGCTTCATCGAGGTCAAAACCCGGACCACCCGCGACGTCGCCCCCGCTCACCTTGCTGTCGATTCGCACAAGCGCCGCGTTCTCCGCCGTCTGGCCCGCCACTACATGCGCCAGCTTCCGAGCCGCGAGGTCCAAACCCGTTTCGACATCCTCTCCATCTACTTCGAGCGCGACAAGTTACCGGACTTCGAGCACTTCCCCGGCGCCTTTGGCTGGGCCGAAGTCGAGCGCTGACTACGCAGCGGGCACCGGGCTCAGGGCAGCGGGCACCGGGCACCGGGCACCGGGCACCGAGAGTCTCCGCGCTCCGCGTTCACGCGGCCCAGCGCCCCACCTGCCTCTTCGCCATTTCGTACACTCTTGCGCTCTTCGAGGGTCGCCGCAGCCGCGTCCACAACAATCCCGCCAGACCCACGCCCACCCCGAGCGCCACACCCAGCGTCTTCACATGCGACTCTGCCAGGAACTCCCAGCTGCGATTCCTTGCACGCTGATCGAAGCTGCCGTGCGCCCCGTGATCGCCCGGCACCGGCTGGTACAGATTGTCCGGCCGGTTCGGATCCGCCGGTTCCGGACGCTGCTGTGCCTCGTACCCATGGCGCGCCAGGTAGTGATCGGCTAACGACGGAGCCAGCTTGTTGCCGAAGATCGCTTTCACCGTCGACCCGCCCACGAAGTACTCACGCCGGCGCGGATGATGCGCGGCGTAGTACACGGCGCGCGCCGCCACCTCCGGCTGAAAGATCGGCGGCACCGGCTGCGCTTTGCGCGGCAGCTTGTTCCGCACCCAGCCAAACTGCGGCGTGTTCAGCGCCGGCATCTGCACCATCGTCGTCTGCACGTTGCTCTTATCGTGGAGCAGCTCCGTCCGCAGCGCCGCGAAGAACCCCAGCACCGCATGCTTCGAAGCGCAGTAGGCAGCCTGCAGCGGGATACTGCGATACGCCAGCGCCGACCCCACGTGCACGATGGCCCCGCGATCGCGTGGCAGCATATGCTTCAGCGCCGCCAGCGTGCCGTTTACATATCCGAGATACGTCACCTCGGTCACGCGGCGAAATTCCTCGGCGGTGGTCTCTTTGATCGGGGCGAAGACCGACGTCATCGCGTTGTTGACCCAGATATCGATCGGCCCCAGTTCGCGCTCCACGCGATCAGCCGCGGCTGCCATGGCCGCCGCGTCAACAACGTCCAGGGGCAGCACCAGCGCCCGTCCGCCAGCAGCTTCCACCTCGCGCTGCGCTCCCTCGAGGCCCTCGGTCCCACGCGCGACCAGCCCGATCCATGCGCCGTGACGCGCAAATTCGCGAACCATGGCACGCCCCGCACCTGCCGAGGCGCCCGTGATGACCACGACTTCCGGTTGCTTTGCATTTTTCTCGACAATTGAAGAACTCATGCTCATTTGGATGCAGAGTTTGTCGTGACGCGATAGAAGGTATTCCAGCGCAAGCCGTATATCCCTATTCCCTATTCCCTAATCCCGGCTCCGCCACCGTCCCAAAGAACGCGTTCGTCCCCGACCGCAAATCGCGCCCCCAGCTCAGCACCACGCTGGTGTGCAGCACGGTCAGCCGCGCCTCGAGGCCCGTATCGACGAGCCACTCGCCCGACGACAGCCCCGCCGTCGGCGCCGCCATCTTCCCCACGTCGAGCAACGGCCCCGCCTGGATCGATAGCAGCCCATTTCCGTACACGCGCCGCAGCACATCCGTGTTCGACAAGACGTACGCATCTCCCACCGGCGCGCTTCCCTTCCGCCCATCGCGCGTCGCAAGGTGCCCGCGCATCCACAGATCCGTATCGTCGCGATCCATGCCCAGCACATACAGATCGTCGAACGGCGGCGACCCGAAAATCTTCCCCGACCGCACTTCCTCGCGCAAATCCCAGCGACCTCCCTCCATCCCCGGCAACCACCGCGCGGTCGTCCATCCCTCCAGCGTCCCCGACAGGTGCGACGGCCCGCTCAGACGGCGAGCAAAATCCGCTGATCCGCCTCCCGTCACCGTGAACCGATATTGTGGCAGCCGCAGCAATCCCGCCCGCACCGACGCCAGCGGCTTCAGCTCCCACCCCGGCGTCAGCAGCGATGCCGTCAGCGCCGACCCAGGAATCGCATCACGAAAAATCCTGTGCGACAGTTCCGCGCCGAGCGTCCACTGCGCCGCCCCTCTGCGGAGCGACGTCAGCGTTCCCTTTACCGCCTCGCGCTCCAGGTTGAACGAGCCCAACACCGGCGCAGTCCCTGTAAACGAGCGCCGCAGCGCCCAGTTCTCATTCCGCAGATCGGCACCCACCCGCCACCGCCACTCCGGCCGCCCTTGCAACGGAGCCGACAGCTCGCCCCACGCCCGCCGCTTCTGCGCGTCCCATCGAACCAGCGAATCGAAATTCATCGCGCCGCGCCTGATGTTCGCGTAGCTCGGATACACCGTCTCGTACGGCGCCCCGCCCAGCATCGACACGAGCGCCGCCGCCGTGCTCGGTCCGAACCCATCCTGTTCCTGCGCGCGAAACACCGCATCGAACCGGCCATCCGGCCGCGCATCCAGATGCAGGTTGTAACCAGGAAAAATTCCCAGCGCATCGAGCCGCGCCTCCGTCGTGATCAGCTGAGGCTCGCGCAGCACCGCTGCCGGCGAAAACGCGAACGCCCGATCCAGCAACAGCCGGTGCACCTGCAAATGCGGATCGAAATCCAGGCCCGCAATCTCCGGCTTCTGCACCCGATTCCAGTACTGCAGCGCAGCGTCGAGATTCCCCGATAGGAAATACACCGTTCCCAGAAAGTTGTTTGCGTAAGCATCGCTCGGATCGATCCGCAGCCCGCGCCGCAGCCAGTGCGCGGCCTCCGCATATTTCTTTTGCTCGAACGCCACCCCACCCAGCTCGATTGGGAACCGCTTCTGCCCCGGACACTCCTTCGCGCCGGCGAGTAGCGCGCTCTGCGCCTCCGCCAGCCGTTCCAGATGCGCCAGAGCCATGCCGTAGTCGAACTGCGCGTCCGGGCTGCGCACGCGCGACGCCGACGCCACGCGCACGACGCCGGCCCAGTCCTTTTGCTCGAAAAGCTGGCGGACCTCCGGCGGTTCCGAGTTTCCGGAACACTGGCCGCGCGCGACTCCGCCCGCAGCCCACAACATCAAGATCAGCGCGCAGAAGCCGGCACGGCGAGCAGCATCCAGTCTCCGGTCGCGTTCCAGTCTTTCTCGAATCCCGCACGCTCCTGTGACAGAAGCTTCCGCTCTGCCGGATCGTTCATCATCACCAGCCCGCGCCCCGGATCGATCCCGTCCACCACAACATAGTGCAGCTCTCTCTGCCCCGCCGGCCGCAGCGCCACAATCAGCGGCCGCCCCTTCCTGAGTTGCGTCGCCAGGTCGCTCCACCGTCCGCTCAGCGCAAACACCTCGAACCCATGCTCGCGCAGATACGCAGCCATCGATGACGCAGGAATGCCGTGCTCCGATGGCAGATAGAGCTGCCGCTGGATCGCCTCGACATCGCTCGTAACGCCAGCGGCGCGCCTCTGCTGCTGCGCCCAGTATTGCATCACCATCGAGAGCGATGCCGCCCCGCAGCCCTCGCGCGGTTGATGCACGAAGGGGACGTCGATCCATACACCGTGCGGAACCTGTGCCTGCCCCACGAGGGCCGCCAGCAGCAGCCAGCCAATCAGTGCGAATCGGCTCACACCCTCAGTGATACACCGCCAGCAGAATGACGAGCACGATGGCCAGAATGATTAACGCAATCGCCAGCGTCCCCAGTCCGCCCGCGGCGAAATCATGCTGGGCTCGATCCGCACGCGCAGAAAGATCCGCCAGCTCCGCGTTCGACAGCGTCGGAATCGCCGTCTTTACCTGCACCGGATCGATCTTCGCGTCCTTCATCGCCTTCTCGGCCTGAGGCGTGGAGAGGAACTGCGTCAAGCCCTCGACCTGCTTCTGCCGCGTCACCGTCGATTCCTGCAGCCGCCGATCCAGTTGCGCAGGACTCACGAGATGCGCGTCCGGAGGCGCGAATTGAACCGCTGTTGGCGCCCTGTTCACGGCCGGCTCCTGCGCGCGCGCCGCAGACGAGGTGGCAAAAAGCGTAATCAGCGCGGCGGAAACGAACCCCCGCGTCACGAGAGAAAAGAACGGTGAAGACTGCATACTGGCTCCATGGATTTAAGGATGGGTCCACGCGGGCATGGACGCTTCCTGGTGGGATGCGGCGCGAACAGAACCAAGTTGGCCTCCGCCCTGCTTCATACAGAATTCGACCCAGGCCATCATGGCAGCGACAAAGCAATGTACACTCCGCCCACCGGTCCCTTCGGATCGCGTCCGCCGCTCGCCGCGATCACTACATACTGCTTCCCCTCGACCGAGTAGGTGGCCGGCGTTGCGCCCGCCGAAAACGGCAGCTCGGTCTCCCACAACAGCTTTCCCGTCGCGCTGTCGAACGCGCGAAATTTCCGATCGTACGAAGTGGCCCCGATGAACAGCAACCCGCCCGCGGTCACCACAGGCCCGCCATAATTCTCCGAGCCCGTGTCCTTCGACCCCTGCGCGGCCAGCGCCGGATACTCGCCCAGCGGAATCTTCCACAGATACTTTCCCGTGTTCAGATCGATGGCGCTCAGCGTTCCCCACGGCGGCGCAATCGCCGGATAGCCGTCGGGGTCGAGAAATTTCCTGTAGCCGGTAAACGCCCACTGCGCTGACGGTCCACCGCCCATCGTTTCTCCCGGCACGTGTTCCGCCGGCGCCGGTTCAGCCGCCGCAGTCTTCAGGAACGCCAGCAGTTCCGTCACGTTCGCACTGTCCAGGTTCGGCAGCGCCGGCATGCGCCCGCGCCCGTGCGTAATCACTGCCGCGATCTGCTCATCGGTCAGCCGCTCACTCACCCCCACCAGCGACGGAAATGCCGGCGGCGAGCCCGCGCGGTTTGACCCATGACAAATCGCGCACTGCGACTGATACGTCTTCGCCCCGGCTTTCGCGTTCGGATTCTGTGCCGTCAGCCCGCCCGTCCACGCCATCTCGTTCGCGTTCACATACAGCACGCCGATTGCCGGATCCACCGCAGGCCCGCCCCACTCCGCGCCGCCATCGAACCCCGGAAAGATCACGGTCTGCCGATCGACGCCGAACGGAACGAACTGCCCGTCGCTGCGAAACGTCGCGAACGTCCTCACCGCCCACGCATGCGCCGCGGGCGTGCGCGTCGTCAGCATGTCTTCCGTCAGCCTTTGTCGCGCAAACGGCGCCGGCAGCAGCGGCATTGGCTGGGTCGGCGCGGTCTTCTCGCCCGGAACATCGCTCGCCGGATACGCCTTCTCCTCAATCGGGAACAGCGGTGCGCCCGTCGCGCGATCGAACAGATACACCACGCCCTGCTTGGTCGTCTGCGCCACCGCGTCCACCGGCTTGCCCTCGCGCGTCACCGTCACCAACGCCGGCGGCGCAGGAAAATCCCGGTCCCAGACGTCGTGATGCACGCCCTGGAAATGCCACAGCCGCTTGCCCGTGTTCGCGTCCAGCGCCAGCAGCGTATCCGCAAACAGATCGTTCCCGATCCGGTCGCCGCCGTAGAAATCGAACACCGCCGACCCCGTGGGCACGTAGACGATCCCGCGCTCGCGATCCAGCGTCATCCCCGACCAGTTGTTCGCCGCACCCGCATCCTTCCACGCCTCGGGCGGCCACGTGTCGTAGCCGACCTCCCCCGGCTGTGGAATCGTGTGGAAGGTCCACCGCAGCGCGCCCGTCCGCACGTCGTAGGCGCGAATGTCGCCGGGCGGCGCCGGATGCGTCTCCGGATTCCGCCCGCCGACGATGATCAGATCCTTGTAGACGATGCCCGGCGTGGTCAGCGCTATCGATTGCTGCTCGTACTTCGCGTCCAGATCCTCACGCAGGCCCTTGCGCAGATCGATGCGGCCCTGATCTCCGAACTCCGCGATCGGTTTGCCCGTGTTCGCGTCCAACGCATACAAATAATTCATCACCCCGGCGAAGATGCGGGCGATCTTCCCATCCGTCCAGTACGCCAGGCCCCGCGACGGCTGCGACGAGCCACCGATCGTCTTGTCGGAGTTCGCCACGCTTGAGTCGAACGTCCACAACAAATGCCCGGTCGCCGCGTCCAGCGCGATCACCTTGCCGGAAAACGTGCACGCGTACAACACGCGCCCCACCACCAGCGGATTCGTTTGCAGATTGCCCTTCTCGCCGGTATCGAATTCCCATGCGACCTTCAGTTGCGCGACATTGTTGCGATTAATCTGTTTCAGCGGCGAATAATGATCCCCGTTCACGCCACCGTTGTAGGCCGGCCAGTCGCGGTCCTGCTGCGCCGCCGACCCCCGCGACTCCTGACCCACCGCCCGCTCCGAGGCGATCCCCAGCCCCAAGGCCGCCGCCAGCGCAACGGCTCCGCAGCCCGTAACGATCCGATTACTGACACCCACGTGCAATTTCCTCCCCCAAAGCCCATTGCTATGATTCGGGCAATGGTATCGAAAAACAGGCGCCGTGTTGCCGGAGCTGTAGCGGCTGCAGCCTCCCTCGCCTGTTTTCCGTCCACCGCGCGCGCCGACGCCGGCATCGCCATGATGCCCGTTACGCATGGGACGATGCTCTTCTTCCTCCTGCTCGTCATCATCATCGAGTTCATCTACCTGCAGGCCCGCCTCAGGACGCGATTCCGCCGCACCTTTATCGCCGTCGCCACCGTGAACACCGCGACCACCGGTCTCGGCTTCCCCATCGCATGGGGCATGTACGCGATCCTCAACTCATGGGCCGGATTTCCCGCCGGCATGGCAGGCGTTTTCACCAACGCACAGTTCGTTCCCCTGTGGGTGACGCAAAAGCTCATCCCCGACTGGTCGGGCATGCACGGTGAGCCCTACGTCGTCCTCGGCATCTTCGTCGTTCTTCTCGTCCCGTCGTATCTCTTCACCCGCATCCTCAAGACCTGGGTGTTCGAGTGGTACGACTTCCTGCGCTACGAGGGCGACATCAAACCCGCCGTCCTTGCCGCGAACCGGCTCTCCTATTTCATGCTCGCCCTCACCGGCTGCATGATCCTGTTCCGCGACTTCAGCAAAATCTAGTCTCATCCGCCTTTCAGCTTCCACAACACGTGCCGCACCACGCCCATCCACCCGTGTGCCTCTTCCTCGGTGAGCGCCATGGGCCGTATCAGCCGACGCACTCTCTCCTCCGCGGTCGGTCCTGAGGACTCGCACTCGACCGTGCTGCGCTCCAGCATTTCCGTCAGCAGAGCCACCAGCCGCTCGCGATCCCCCGCAGTCGCCATCGTCACAGCTTCTCGCGCCGCCTCCGGCTCTCGCTCCCGCACCAGCTCGTACAGCACCACGGCCACGGCCTGTCCCAGATTCATCGACGGCTGGTCAGACTCGGTCGGTATTCGCAGCACCCGCTGGCAATGGCTCAGGTTCTGATTCGACAGGCCCGTCTTCTCCGAACCAAACAGCACTGCGACCTTCGCGCCGCCTCGCAGAGCCTCTGCGATCTCCGCCGCCACCGTCTCCAGCCGCTCCAGCGGCTCCTCGGTCCGGCGCCCGCTGCCCTCGGCAGTCCCCACCACCAGCGAGCAATCCGCGACGGCCGCGGCCACGCTCGCGCATTCCTCCGCCGCCTCGAGCACCGGCTCCGCGTCCACCGCCGACCGCGCGTCGCGGAATGCCACATCATACGGCTGCACTACGCGCAGATACCGGAACCCGAAGTTCACCATCGCCCGCGCCGCCGCGCCCATGTTCAGCGGATTCCGGCTCCGCACCAGAACCACGCGCAGACCCTCACGCTCCGCCTCCGTCAGCATCGGCCTTTAAGCCTCCCCCAGGACATCCTCCCGGTCTACCATAGGCAGGGCAGCCGCGCAGCATTTGCACTTCGGCTTGCCCGAACCAACGACGGAGACTATGCCCATCCGCACCATCATCGAGCCCTTCCGCATCAAGTCCGTCGAGCCCAT
>PMAM01000064.1 GCA_003152595.1 Acidobacterium sp. | reverse complement strand
CACACTGCTCCAGCTTGCTAAAACTGCCCGGCTTGCCGAGCACTGTCTAGCTTGCCCGAAAACTTGTCCGGCTTGCTAAAAACTGTCCAGCTTGCCGAAAAATGGCCCAGCTTGCGGAAAACTCAAGGCCCAATGCGGTCCGCCGANNTCAAAAGTACTGCCTCACGGACCATTTTGGGAAAAGCCCCTCCCCGCAATCCATCCCACAAAGTCCATCTGGCTCCGGCCACAGGCAAAAATCTACCGGCTGTTTTACCCCTGCCAGCTCCACTATCCAACGCCCGCTGCTGGCTAACACCATCCTTGCCCGGAGGACCTTTCGAGGACCGGGAAACACAACCACGCAAACCCAATGCTGGCGGCCAGGGTTCAACCCACAGCAAGCAGCACACTCTCCCACCGCATAGCATGTCCAGCAAATCTTTTCCGCGCCCCAGTCAAAAGTACCTGCGCTCACGGACCACTTTGGGAAAAGCCCCTCCCGCAATTCCATCTCACAAATGCATCTACTTCCGACGACAGGAACACATGTTAGTTCCGTCTGCTTTCCCTGTTGCCGGCTAACACCATCTTGCCCCGAAGCCTTTCGAGGCACCGCAAAAAAACAACCGCGCAAACCTCATGCTGGCGGCCAGGTTCATCCCACAGCAAGAAGTAGACTCCCCGGCCGTCCAAACTTCAACATAATCCGGCTTTCTGCTTAATACCAAAGTACTGCCGTTCGCCGTTCCTGTCCCCTTCTGAGACGGCTCATGCCAAACTCCGCCCTGGCACGCCCGTTCCTGCGGACCAAAGCCGCAAATCGAGGTGCGCTCTTGTCGCGGGGGAAGCGTTTCCCTGATCCGCCTGAGAATGAGTTCTCGATCTATCAACAGTGTTTTTCTGGCTTCGCGATTTGCATGAACCAGATCATGCGGTGCCGAGCGCTGCTGACAGCTCAAAACGCAAATGCCACCGTCGCTTTTTTCTGTACCCCGCACCCTCGACCCTGTACCCTTGATTGCGGTGTTTCGCAAAGTCCTCATCGCCAATCGTGGCGAAATCGCCCTGCGCATTCTGCGCGCCTGTCGTGAGCTGGGCCTCTCCACCGTCGCTGTCTATTCCGACGCCGACCGCGCCGCACCCCACGTTCTCGAAGCCGATGAGGCTTACCGGCTCGGTCCCGCGCCCGCGCCCGAATCCTATCTGCGCGGCGACCTCATCCTCGAAGTCGCTCAGCGCACCCGTGCCGGCGCGATTCATCCTGGCTACGGCTTCCTGTCGGAAAACGCCGACTTCGCTCAGGCCTGCGAACGCACGGACATTAAGTTCATCGGCCCGCCCTCTTCGGCCATGCGCATTCTCGGCTCAAAAACCAACGCCCGCCAAGCCGCCGACGAAGCCGGCATGCCCCGCACACCCGGCTGCGTCCACGCGCTCGCCTCTCCTGAAGAAGCTGCCGACGTCGCCGCAGGCGTCGGCTATCCGGTGATGCTCAAGGCCGCTGCCGGCGGCGGCGGCAAAGGCATGCGCGCCGTCTTTTCGCCACAAGACCTTCCTTCCGCCTTCGCCTCTGCCAGCAGTGAGGCCGAGCGCTCCTTCGGCTCTGGCGAAGTCTATCTCGAAAAACTTATCGAGCGCCCCCGCCACATCGAGATTCAGGTTCTTGCCGACGAGCACGGCCACTGCGTCTCCCTCGGCGAGCGCGAGTGCTCCGTCCAGCGTCGCCACCAAAAGGTCATCGAAGAAGCTCCATCCCCTGTCGTGGATCAGAGCCTTCGCCGCCGCATGGGCGAAGCCGCTGTCCGCCTCGCGTGCTCCGCCGGATACACGAACGCCGGCACCATCGAGTTCCTCGTCGACGACAAGCAAAACTTCTTCTTCCTCGAGATGAACACGCGCCTCCAGGTCGAACACCCCGTCACCGAGCTCGTCACCGGACACGACCTCGTCCATCTCCAGATTCGCATCGCTCAGGGAGAGCCTCTGCCGTTTGCCCAGAAGGACGTCCAGCTCCGCGGCCACGCCATCGAGTGCCGCGTCTACGCCGAAGATCCTGACAATGGATTCATGCCCTCACCCGGCCGCATCACGCGCCTCCTCCAGCCCGGCGGCCCCGGCATTCGCGAAGACTCCGGCATCTACGAGGGCTGGGTCGTTCCTGTCGACTACGATCCAATGCTCTCCAAGCTCATTGCCTTCGCGCCCACGCGCGACCTCGCCATCGCTCGCCTTCTGCGCGCCCTCGATGAGTACGTCATCGGCGGCATCCGCACCAACCTCGGCCTCTTCCGACGCATCCTCACCGACGCCGATTTCCGCGCCGCCCGCATCGATACCGGTTACCTCGACCGCTTCCTGGCGGCCACGCTGCCGCCGCCCCCGGCCGTCGACAACGGCCACGGCGCGATCCCAGCCGTCGCCGCAGCCCTCTTCGAGGCGACGAAACCCGCTACCAACGGCGCGTCCATGAACGGCAACAGTCCCGCGAGCGCCTGGAAGGCGGCCGCCCGCCGCGACGCGGTCGGTCTCGCCGACTGAGGGATCCCGCCCGATGACGTTCCACCTCGAAATCGGCGGCCGCACCTGCCAGGTCGAAGTCGAGCCCGCAGACACCCCGGGTCAGTGGCGCATCCGCGTCGATGGCCAGCCTGTCGAGACCGATGCTCATCTCGTCCGCCCCGGTGTCCTTTCGCTCCTCATCGCCGGTCAGTCGTATCGCATTGTGCTCGATCCCGACACGACCGACCCTGCCCTCCATGTTGGTGCCCAACGCATTCCCTACCGCATCGACGACCCGCGCTCTCTCCGTTCCCGTCGGGGCCACGCAGGCACGGAGGGCCCCGTCACGCTCAAAGCCTCGATGCCTGGCCGCGTCGTGCGCGTGCTGGTCGAAAAGGGCGACGCCGTTGCTGCTCAGCAGGGCGTCCTTGTCGTCGAAGCCATGAAGATGCAAAACGAAATGAAATCGCCCAGAGACGGCCGCATTCGCGAACTCCGCGTCTCCGCTGGCGACACTGTCTCGGCCGGCGACGTCCTCGTCATCATCGAATAGCGCCGACTCTCAGCTCCCCGCCTCCAACTCCCCAGCTTCCTCGCCTTCCACCTACCGCACTCCCGCTCTTCGCTCCCCACTCCTTGCTTCCCGCTTCCCGCCACCGGTTTCCCGCTCCCACGTCCTACTCCGGCTACCAGCTACCAGGCCCAATCCTGGCGGCCAGGTTCACCCCACAGCAAGCAGCAGACGCCCTCGCCGCCAACGATGTCCAGCAATCTATTTCGCGATCCAGCCGACAGTACTGTCCTCAGGACCATTTTGGGGAAAGCCCTCCCCGGCAATTCATCACACAAATTCCATCTGGCGACCGGCCGGCAAGCCAAAGGCTACCGGCTATCATCTGGTAGGGGCTAACCCCATTTTGCCCCCGAAGCCTTCCCCGGCGTGATGTTCTGCTTCAGATCCTCCAGCCGCGACCGGCCGAAAAACCCCGGGAAAAATCAGGCCGCCCACCCAGGGCCGGGCAGCCAGGTTCACCCCACAGCAAGTAGCAGAAGCCCGCGTCGCCACGCTTGTCCAGCGATCTTTCCCGCGCCCCAGCCAACTGTACTGTCCCAAGGCCCATTTTGGGAAACGCCCCGCAAGCCTCAAACAAATTCCATCTGGCCACAGGCTACNNCCACAGGCTACAGGCTGTCATGTGGTTGGCGACACTGTCGTGCCCCGAAGCCTTTGGCGTCGTGCCGCGATGGCCCACACGGAAAAAGCAAAAATCAGGCCGCCCACCCAATGCTGGATAGCCAGGTTCACCCCACAGCAAGAAGCTGATACCCCGCCGCCCATTATGTCCAGCAATCTCTTCCGCGTCCAACCCCGACAGTACTGTCTCAGGACCATTTCGGGAAAAGTCACCCCGCAAGCCTCACACAACCCCACCCAGCTCCCAGCCCCAGGCCACCGGCTGCCTTACTGCTGCTGCTGGCTCTGATGAATCTGCAACAGCGGCTCCGCTGGCGGCGGCGGCGCCTGCGCCTTTTCCACCAGCATCGACCAGTCCTCCGGAATCGGCAGCTCCCGATCCAGATCCGGCGCCGCGTCCGACGCCGTCACCTGCACCGCCACATACAATTCGCTGTCGGTGCGCCCGCGGAACAACCCCCGCGTCGGCGGTACATCCGCATAATCCCGTCCCAGCGCCGTCCGAATATGCCGGTCCCGCGCAATCAGCGCATTCGTCGGGTCGAACCCCACCCACCCCAGCGCCGGCAGAAACGCCTCTACCCACGCATGCGTCGCACTTGACGTCGACCGGTCATGGTCCTCGCTGCCGTGATACAGGTACCCGCTCACATACCGGCACGGAATCCCCACGTGCCGCACCAGCGCAATCATGATGTGCGCAAAATCCTGGCAAACCCCCTGCCGCGTCTTCAGCGCCTCGTCGATCGGCGAATCCACCCGCGTGCTCCGCTTCTCATAACTGAAGGCGTCGTACAGCCGCACGTTGATCTCATGCAGCAGCTTCAGCGGATCGTCGCGCCGCACCACCTCCAGCTCCTTCGCCAGCTCCAGCAGCAGCGGCGTCGGCGTGGCAAATTCGCTCCCCAGCAGCATCTCCCAGTAATCACCCTCCGCCACCAGAGCATCCAGTTCCTTCCACGCGTCCGGCGTGAGCTCCGCTGGAATCCCCGCCAGCGGCTGGTGCTCCACCACAGACTCCGCCACAATCACCATCTGCGCATGTCGCCCCGGTATATCGAAGTGCTGGATGTTGTTTCCCAGATGATCCCGGTACGTGAACACGCGGCACCGCGGGCTCACCGACAACGTGAACGACAGACACCGCTGATTGCTGTCGCTCCTCGGATGCATCCGCACCTCCATCGTGCTCTCGCTCACCGAGCGCGAGTAGAGAAACTTCGTCAGGTGCCGCACAAAATAAAAATGCATATCAGACCGCCAGCGCCGCCTCCACCGAATACTGGATGTACACGGCATAGATCAAGTCATGAATCTCTCTGCACTGCTCCAGAATGCGGCGCAGGTATTTCACCGGATCCTGAGCCAGAATCTCACCGACCTGCGCAAATCCCAGCGTTGCCTTCAGCCGTCCTGCCATCCGCATCAGTTCGCCCCCGCGCTGCGTCCGCGTACACTGCTGGATCGCCTCCAGAGCGCTGTGCAGCGCATCTACGGCGTAGCGCACCGTATGCGGAAAATCCGGATCGAGCAGTAGGAACTCCAGAATTCGCTCGTGCGTCAGGTCCGCGGTGTGCACGCGGCAGAACGCCTCAAACGCCGTGCAGATGCGCAGCAGCCCAACCCACGCCAGATACTCGCCGGCATCGTCGGAATCCTCGCCCAGAAAAACTTCCCGCTCGTACACATCCAGCAGCGTGGTCAGCGACCACGCCCGCTCCAGGTACTTCCCCACCCGAAGAACGTGCCATCCCTCGCCGTGGCTCAGCGTCGTATCCGTCACCCCCTGGAAAAGATGAACCCCATCGATGATCGTCGGCAAAAACTCCGCCAGATTCCTCTCCGACGGCGACGCCGTCCTTAACCGGCTGATCTCATGAAACAGCCCGTTCAGCCGCTGCCACTGCTCCGTGCTGATCTCGTCGCGAATCTGCCTGGCGTTTTCGCGCGCCCCAAAAATGCACGCCGTAATCGAAGCATGCTTCGTCGTGTCGAAACACAGCGCGTGTACCAGCGCCGTCACCCCCAGCCACCGCCCCGGCTCGCTGCCGTCGCCTTCCTCCTGCCACCCCAGGCCCGGCGCCGCACCCACGGCGGCCAGCACCCGCTGCCAGCGCCGCTCCGCGCTCACCCGCGACCGGTCCAGCATCAGGCCCATGTTGATGTCGATCAACCGCGCCGTGTGCTCGGCCCGCTCCAGATACCGGCTCGTCCAGTACAAACTATCCGCTACNNCTCCCCAGCACCCACGTATCCTTGCTCCCGCCTCCCTGCGACGAATTCACCACCAGCGATCCCTGCCGCAGCGCCACCCGCGTCAGTCCCCCCGGCACAATCGTGACCTTGTCGCCAAACAAAATGTACGGACGCAGATCCACATGCCGTGGCCCAATCGATCCGTCCTCCAGCAGGCACGGCGCGCGCGAAAAACTCAGCGTCGGCTGCGCAATGTAATTCCTTGGATCGGCATCGATCCTCCGCCGAAACTCCTCCCGCTCTGCGATCGAACTCTGCGGCCCCACCAGCATTCCGTAGCCGCCGCTCTCGCCCACCGCCTTCACCACCAGCTTCTCCAGATTCTCCTTCACATACGCGCGCTGCTTCGCGTCCGTCAGCANNCGATACGCATTGAACAGCCCCGCCGCCCCCAGAATCGATTCACTGCGAAACGCCAGCGGATCGATAAAGTCATCGTCCACGCGCCTGTAGATCACGTCCACGCGTTTCAACCCCGCCGTGGTCCGCATGTAAACCACGTTGTCGTGGATGACGAGGTCCCGCCCCTCCACCAGCTCCACGCCCATCTGCCGCGCCAGCCACGTGTGCTCGAAGTACGCCGAGTTATAAACCCCCGGCGTCAGCACCACGATCGTCGGCTCCGGCCGTCCCTCCGGCGCCAGCGACCGCAGCGTCGCCAGCAGCGCCTGCGGATAATGATCGATGGGCCGCACTCCGTAATCGCGGAACAAACTCGGCAGCGTCCGCTTCATGACGCGCCGGTTCGTCAGCATGTAGCTCACGCCGCTCGGCACCCGCAGGTTGTCCTCCAGCACCACGAACTCGCCGCTGTCCAGCCGCAGCAAATCGGTGCCTGCGATCGCTACGTAGACGTTGCGCGGCACCCGCAGCCCGCGCATCTGCCGCCGGAACTGCACGCAGCTGTACACCACCTCGCGCGGCACCACCCCCTGCGCCAAAATCTTCTGATCGTTGTAAACATCGTGCAGAAACAGATTCAGCGCCGTGATCCGCTGCGTCAGCCCGCGCTCGATCCGCTCCCACTCAACGCCCGTCACCAGCCGCGGGATCAGGTCATACGGAAAAATCCGCTCCGTCCCCTCCTCGCGCCCGTACACCGTGAACGTGATCCCCTGCATCAGGAATGACGCGTCCGCCGACTGCTTCCTCCGCTGGATCTCCTCCGGGGGCAGCGTCGTCAGTTCATGGAACAGCGCAGCATAGTGCGGGCGTATCGTCCCGTCCCCGTCGATCATCTCGTCGAAGGCGCTGTTCATGAAATATTGGCGGAGCAGCGGGTGGTCCTGCGCTCCCCACACGGGCGTCGTTGTCATACCTGTCCGTTACTCGGATGCCGAATTTTGCCTCAGACGCCAAGGCCGATCCGTTTCGGACAGGGAAACCCGCACGCTTCGACAGGGAAACGTACCTTCTTGTACCACGCCACCCGACCCGCGGGAAAGCGGAATTGGGTTCGAACATCAGTCTGACAGAGAATTGACCGAGACCACTTCACTGGCCGTAATTGTGTAGGCAGAGCCCTCTGGCCTCTTGTACTCCCGATTGCTCTGAATCACATCGACCATGATGTCTCCATACTCAGCATCGACATATACGATTCTGACAGTAGCGATCTCTCCGTCGCGGAGATGCAGGACCACCGTCGCGTCCTGGTTCGGGCGAAGCTCTTCGATCGTCATCGCAAGTTGCCGTGGAATACCATACGCGTATGAGATTTGGCCTGAGCGACGCGATGTATTGGCTAAAGCGTATTCTTGGCATCCATTCAGAACGCGACGAATACGATCGGGCCATGCGCCGCTACCTCGCCCGCAAACCCTTCTTGATATCTGGCATCGAGCATCTCACCCGCGAAGAAATTCATGATCGCGCGCTTGCTCGCGCCGATGCGAACTCCGCTCACCTAAACTCCAAACTCTAATCCCTAAACTCTACTTTTTCACCACCACCCCACCCTTCATCACAAACCCCACCCGCTCCACCGCCGTAATATCCTCCAGCGGATTCCCCGGCACCGCCACCACATCCGCGTAATACCCAGCCTTCAGCTCCCCAACCTGCCCCTGCCACCGCAGAATCTGCGCGCCGTTCAGATAATCCGCCTGTAACACCGCTGCCGGAGTCATCCCGTACTGCACCATCAGCTCGAATTCCCGTGCCTGCGTCCCATGCGGAAACGGCCCGACATCCGAACCCACCGCCATCGGAACTCCCACCGCCACCTGCCGCTTAAATTCGTGAATCTTGTAGTCCAGCATCGCGTGCTCCCGCGCCGCCGCGGCCGGCGACTCCGCATGATTCGCGAAGTATTCAAAAATCGTGAACGTCGGCACCGCCGGAATATGCTTCTCCTTCATCAGCTGCATCGTCGCATCGCTCAGCTGCGTCGCGTGATCGATCGACGCCACCCCCGCCTCGGCCGCAAACAGCGCGCCCGGCTCGCCCTGATCGTGAACACCCACGTTCATCCCCAGCCGCGCCGCTTCCTCCACGCCCGCCTTCAACTGCGCCTCGGTGTACTGATACGGCGTGTGAAATGCCCAGAACTCCGCATCCCCCGCCTGCGCGCTCAGGTGATTCTGCGCGCACAGCGCCGCATCCTCTTCGCAGGGAACCGCGTTCACCCCGCCCGGCGCCTCTGAGTCCGTTCCCGTCTCATAAATCTTCACGAACGTCGACCCTTCCTTGTGCTGCTCCCGGATCGTCTCCACAATCTGCTCCGCGTCGTTCGCATAATCCGCGTTCCCTGGCACATGCGCCGCCGGATTGTAGTGAACCGCATCCTCGTGCCCGCCCAGGATGCTGATCGCGTTCCCGCTGATCCGCAGACGCGGCCCCGGAATCAGCCCCGCATCAATCGCCCGCATCACCGCGGTGTCCGCCGACCCTGCGCCCTCCGTCCCCATATCGCGCTCCGCCGTGAAGCCCGCCATCAGATCGGCCTTTGCCGCCAGCTCCGCCAGAATCGTCCGCTGCGGCACACTCTCCTCCACCGTCTGCAAATCCTCAGCCCCTGGATGCAAAAACAAATGCACATGCGCATCGATCAGTCCCGGCATCAGCGTCATATCGCCCAGGTCAATAACATCCGCCCCCGCAGGATGCTCGACCGATGTCCCAGCCGCCACAATCCGCTCCCCCTCCACCAGCACCTCACCCGGCGTGACGATCTTTCCCGCCTCGACATCAAACAGCCGCGCCGCATGCAGCACAATCGCATGCCCCTGCGATTTCGTCGCAGCCGGTCCCTCCTGCCCAATCGCCACCGAGCACGCACCAGCCACAGCCGCCACAACCATCCATTCGTATCTCTTCATTTCGTCCGGTCCCCAAACCCGAAGCTCCAACCCCTAAACTCTAAACGCTACAGGCTATCGGCTACAGGCTGTCATCTGGCGGGCTAACACATCTTGCCCCGAAGCCTGTCGCGTTGTGATCTTCTGCTTCAGATCCTGCGGCCGCGAGAGCCGCAAAGCCAACCCGCAAAGCCAACCCGCAAAAAAATCCGCCGCACACCCAATGCTGAGCCGCCAGGTTCACCCCACAGCAAGCAGCAAAAGCCTTTACCGCCAACCATGTCCAGCAATCTCTTCAGCGCCCCAAGCCGACAGTACCGTTTCAGGACCATTTTGGGATGAACCCCTCTCCGCGAGCCATCAGACAAACTCCATCCAGCTCCCCGCTACCGGCTACCCGCTACTGGCTCCCTTTACGCTATCCTGCCTCCAATGGACTCTCCCGCCGTCTCGATCCGCGATCTCACCCGCCGTTTCGGCTCTTTCACCGCGGTCGACAACATCTCCCTCGACGTCGCCCCAGGCCAGTTCTTCGGATTCCTCGGCCCCAACGGAGCCGGCAAATCCACCACCATCAAAATGCTCACCGGCCTCCTTGCCCCCACTTCCGGCCGCATCGAGATCCTCGGCATCGACTTCGCCGCTCACCCCCTCGACGTCAAGCGCCAGATCGGTGTCGTGCCCGAAGGGCTCGCCCTCTTCGGCCGCCTCACCGCCTCGGAATACCTTCGCTTCGTCGGCCGCATGTACGGCCTCGACCGCGAAACCACCAACCGCCGCACCAACGAACTTCTCGACTTCATGAACCTCGCCGACGAGCCAAAGAAGCTCGTCACCGACTTCTCTCACGGCATGCAGAAAAAGCTCGCCCTCGCCGCCGCCGTCATCCACGGCCCGCGCATCCTCTTTCTCGACGAGCCCTTTGAGGGCGTCGACGCCATCGCCGCGGGCACTCTCAAAACCATGCTTCAGCGCATGACCGAACGCGGCGCCACCATCTTCCTTACCTCGCACGTCCTCGAAATCGTCGAGCGCCTGTGCAGCCACGTCGCCATCATTCACCAGGGCCGCCTCGTCGCCAACGGGTCAATCGATGAGCTGCGAGCCGGTGTTGCCGCCAGCATCGTCGGACCACCAACCGGCGAGAAGCTCACCCTGGAAGAAATCTTTCTCCGCATCGTGAGCGGATCAGGCAACGGCGCCACCGAAGAGCCCCTCCAGGAACTTTCATGGCTGACCTAGAACCCGCTCAGGCTTCGCGGACCCGGCCCGCCAGAGGATTTCTCTCCCCCCTCGCCCGCCAGCAATACGCCGCGATTGCCTGGGTCCAGTTCCGCACCTTCGTCAACTCGTTGCGCACGCGGCGGGGCGGCCTCGAGTTCGGCGCGCAAATCCTCGTCTTCGTCGTGTTTTCCCTCATCGCGCTCGGCCCCTCGGTCGGCCTCGGCATCGGGGCTTGGGCTGCCGCCTCCCATGGCCGTTTCCTCGGCATCGCCGTTGAGCTCTGGGTGCTCCTCCTGGCTTGGCAGTTCTTCGCCGCCCTTGCGCCCGCCCTCGGCGGCCAGAATCCCGAACTCAGCCACCTCCTCCGCTATCCCGTCAGCTTTGGCTCGTGGATCGTCCTCTACCTCGTCTACGGTCTCGCCGCGCCTTCTACGCTCATCGGCATCATCTGGGCCACAGCCATCGGCATCGGCATCGGCATCGCCCGCCCCGACCTCCTCCTCTGGACCGCTCTCACCCTCGCCCTCTTCGTCTTCTTCAATCTCCTTCTCGCCCGCACCATCCTCGCCTGGATCGAGCGCTGGCTCGCCCAGCGCCGCACCCGCGAAATCGTCACCGCCATCTTCCTGTTCCTCGCCCTCGCTGCCCAGGTCTTCAACCCCGTCTACCATCAGGACCCGCACAGCCATCCCTTCTCCGACGTCAAAAAGCAGGACGTCGACCGCGTTACCAACCGGATCATGAACGTGCAACGCGTCCTCCCGCCGGGCCTCGCCGTCGACTCCATCCACCGCATGGCCCAGCACGACCCTCTTTACGCTCTCGCAGATCTGCTCTGGCTCGGCTGCTACACCCTCGCTGCCGGTAGTCTCCTGGGTTTGCGGCTCCAGTCCGAGAGTCGCGGCGAAAATCTCAGTGAAGCCCCGCGCCGCCGCGCCAAATCAACAAGCAAACTCCGCCGCCCCACCCTCGACTTTTCCGGACCCATCGCCGCCGTCATCGAAAAGGACCTGCGCTACCTGCTCCGCAGCGGCCCCATGCTCTACAACCTCGCCGCCCCGCTGGTCATGGTCTTCGTCTTCGGCGGCGCATTCCGCGGCGGCCAATTCACAAGCAGCATCCGCCTCGAATATGCGTTGCCTATCGGCATGGTCTGGGCCTTCCTCGGTCTCGCCCGCCTCATCAGCAACAACCTCGGCATGGAAGGCGACGGCATCCAGTTCTATTTCCTCTCGCCCACCCCCATGCGCACCGTCATCCTCGGCAAGAACTTCCTCTATCTCATGCTCTTCCTTCTCGAGGCCATTCTCATCTCCGCAGTCGTCATCTACCGATTCGGATTTCCCGTGCCCAGCGTTGCCGCCGCGACCCTCGCCTGGCTGCTCTTTGCCATTCCGGCCAACTTCGCCATCGGAAATCTGCTCTCCATCACCATGCCGTATCGCATCAACATGGCTCGCATGCGGCGCGAACCCGGCGCCGCGGGCAACAATCTCACCAGCTTCTGCGCGCAGTTTGGAGTTCTCGCCGTCGGGGCTCTCGTGATCGCACCCTGCGCCTTCCTCGGCGAACCGTGGCTGCCCGTGCCTATCTTCCTCGTCCTCGCCGCCATCAGCTCCTTCGTCTATCTCCGCGTGCTCGGCAGCGTGGACCGCATGGTGCACTCCCGCATGGACTCCCTCACCCTCGAAGTCATGAAGACTCGCTGAGCCCACGCCAACACCAACTGTCCAGCTACTGTCCTGTGCTGTCCAGCCAGCTACTGTCCAGCGCCCGCCCTGGGCCATTTCCCCGGCCAGGTTCACCCCACAGCAAGAAACTGATACTCCCGCAGTGCTCTCGGTCAAGAAATACCGACCTGTGCTCCAGCCCAAAGTACCCTTGATTCCCAAACCGGGAAAAACGGCCTGCCGCTGGTCAACCCACCCGGCCTGAGCGAGTTGCCTTCCAGGCGACGCGTCGAATGGACCTGCAATCCCAGGACCCTCCCCGTGTCCAGTGCTGCGGCTCGCGTCGTTCCGCAAAAGCCTGTCCGTTTCCGTGTCGAGCACCAGGCTCGCCCGCCCAAAAGGAACGGGACCGGAGCACAAACTCCGATCCCGCTTCACTCCCTGCTCCTGCTTCTCTCACACCAACTCATGCCCGGCGAAGAAATACCCAATCTCGAACTGCGCCGTCTCATCGCCATCCGATCCATGGATCGCATTCTCCTCGATCGACCCCGCGTACTTCTTTCGGATCGTCCCCTCCTCCGCATTCGCCGGATTCGTTGCGCCCATCAGCTTCCGCAAATCGGCAATCGCGTTCTCCTTCTCCAGCACCAGCGCCACAATCGGCCCCGACGACATGAACGTCGTCAGCGAATTGAAGAAAGGCCGCTCCCGGTGAACGGAATAGAACCCCTCCGCCTGCGGCTTCGAGATAAACAGCTTCTTGATCGCGACAATCCTGAACCCGGCCGTCTCGATCTCCGCGAGTATTGCCCCCGCATGGCCCTTCCGAATCGCATCCGGCTTAATAATGCTGAACGTGCGCTGTGACATATTTAGCTTCTAGCCCCTGGCTCATAGCTTCTAGCCTCGTTTGAGGCGGATTGATACCAATCGCCCCAGCGAGGCGACACTGCTCCAGATTACGGGAACAAGCTAACAGCTAACAGCCAGCAGCTAAAAGCTGCCTCAACCCTTCCCGATCGCCTTCGCCACCGTCTCCCCAATCGCTGCCGGCGTCTCCACCACGTGGATCCCCGCCGCCGTCAGAGCCTTCATCTTCTCCGCGGCCGTGCCCTGCCCGCCTGAGATGATCGCCCCCGCATGTCCCATCCTGCGTCCCGGCGGAGCCGTCTGCCCGGCGATGAATCCCACCACCGGCTTCTTCACATGCTCCTTCACGTAAGCAGCCGCAGTCTCTTCCGCCGTCCCGCCAATCTCGCCGATCAAAATGATCGCCTCGGTCTCCGGGTCCTCATTCAGCAGCTTCAGCGCATCCACGTGCGTGGTTCCAATAATCGGATCGCCCCCGATCCCAATCGCCGTCGACTGCCCGATCCCGCGCTGCGTCAGCTGATACACCGCCTCATACGTCAGCGTGCCCGAGCGCGACACGATCCCGATCGAGCCNNCAATTCGGCCCGATCAGCCGCGAATTCGAGTGCTTCAGCACGCTCCACACCTTCACCATGTCATTGATCGGAATCCCCTCGGTGATGCAGATGATCAGCGGCACGCCCGCATCGTTGGCCTCGAGAATCGCATCGGCTGCCGCTGGCGGCGGAACAAAAATGACCGTGACATTCGCGCCCGTCTTCTCCACGGCCTCATGCACCGTATCGAATACCGGCCATCCCTCATGCGTCGTTCCGCCCTTGCCCGGCGTCACGCCGCCAACCACCTTCGTCCCGTACTCCGCGCAGCCCTTCGCGTGAAACGTTCCTTCGCGTCCAGTGATCCCCTGCACTATCAGGCGAGTATTCCTATCAACCAAAACAGCCATCTCTAACGAACCCCTTTCGCGGCGGCCACTACCTTATCGGCTGCATCTTTCATGGTGTCCCCGACGATAAAGTTGAGACCGGATTCCTTCAAAATCTTGCGACCTTCCTCGACGTTCGTTCCCTCAAGGCGCAAAACGATCGGCACTTTCACTTTGGTTTGGATCGCCGCCGCAACAACCCCGCTGGCCAGCGTATCTACTCTTAAGATCCCACCAAAAATATTAATGAACACCGCCTGCACATTCTTGTCCGACAGCAAAATCTCAAACGCGTGCTCGATCTGCTGCTGGTTCGCGCCGCCGCCCACATCCAGAAAATTCGCCGGCATTCCGCCCGCGTACTGAATGATGTCCATCGTCGCCATCGCCAGTCCCGCGCCATTCACCATGCACGCAATGTTGCCGTCCAGCTTGATGTAGTTCAGCGCGTACTTCGACGCCTCCACCTCCAGCGGATCCTCCTCCGCCACATCGCGCAGCTCCTTCAGATCCTTGTGCCGGAACATAGCGTTGTCGTCGAAGTTGATCTTGCAGTCCAGCGCGAACAGTTTGTCGTCCTTCGTCGTGATAAACGGGTTAATCTCCAGCAGCGACGCGTCCGTATCGATATACGCCCTGTACAGCCCCGTCATGAACCTCACCGCGTCCGCAATCTGCGTCGGCTTCAGCCCCAGCGCAAACGCCAGCTCCCGCGCCTGATACGGCTGGAACCCCACTCCCGGATCGATATACGCCTTGTAGATCGCCTTCGGATCCTTTGCCGCGACCTCTTCGATCTCCATGCCGCCCGCCTGCGACGCCATGAACACCAGCTTCGCTGCCGCGCGATCCAGCACGATCCCCAGATACAGCTCGCGATCGATCGCCGCCGTCTCCTCGATCAGCAGCCGCTGCACCTTCTGTCCCTGCGGACCTGTCTGGTGCGTCACCAGCTGCATGCCCAGAATCTGCTTCGCGTATTGCTCGGCTTCATCCAGCGTCTTCGCCACCTTCACGCCGCCGCCTTTGCCGCGTCCGCCGGCATGAATCTGCGCCTTCACCACCACGCCCTTGGCGCCGCCGCTGAACAGCTGCCGCGCCGCCTCAATAGCCTCATCCAGCGTATTGGCGACCTCGCCGCGCGGAATCGCGACGCCATACTTCGCCAGAATGTCCTTTGCCTGATACTCGTGAATTTTCATAGGTGTTTAGAAAGAAACTTGTAGAGCCTGTCTCAGGAACAATTTGAAGGGCACCGCTTTGCCGCCTGCGGAAGAAAGCTCGTTGCTTTGAAAGAGCACGGCTTCAGCCGTGCCGTAAATTCTGCAAAATGGCTTCGGCCTTAACCGCTGGGGGATGATTCTTCTCCTCCCTTGCCACGATATTTCGCTATCGCTGCGGGGGTCATTGTGAGGGTCCTGCCATTGATCGCCTGCGCGAACTGCGGCCAAAGCGGAATTCTCAGTGTAGCGAACGCGTCTCGCCCCCGGCAAACGTTCCGTCCCTGCCCGCGAATTCTTCTCGTCTCCCCATCACCCCATTCCGATGCGCTACACTGGCGCCCTCTACCGTTCTCACCCCTCCCCTGCAACGTTCTCCCCGGGCCCGTTTCTCGTTCTCGATTCTGGCAGTCGCGAATGTCTCAGTCTCCTCAGGAGGGAAAGTGAATCTCAGCAAGAAACTCTTCGCAGAATTCTTCGGCACCGCGTGGCTCGTCTTCGGCGGATGCGGCGCCGCCGTCCTCGCCGCCACATTCCCCAATACCGGCATCGGCTTCGTCGGTGTTGCCCTCGCCTTTGGTCTCACCGTGCTGACCATGGCCTACGCCATCGGCCATATCTCCGGCTGCCACCTCAATCCAGCCGTCTCCGTCGGCCTCGCCGTCGGCCACCGCTTCCCCTGGGCCCACCTCCTGCCCTACATCGTCGCGCAGGTCTGTGGCGGATTTGTCGGCGCCGCCACCCTGCACGTCATCGCACGCGGTAAGCCCGGCTTCGTCATCGGCAGCTTCGCCTGCAACGGATATGGCGCGCACTCTCCCGGCCTCTACAACATGCAGGCCTGCTTCGTCGCCGAAATGGTCCTCACCTTTTTCTTCCTCTTCATCATCATGGGCTCTACCGACATCCGCGCTCCCAAAGGCTTCGCGCCCATCGCCATCGGACTCGGCCTCACCCTCATTCACCTCATCGGAATCCCCGTCACCAACCTCTCCGTCAACCCCGCTCGCAGTACCGGTCCCGCCATTTTCGTCGGAGGATGGGCTCTCTCCCAGCTCTGGCTCTTCTGGCTCGCACCCGCTCTGGGCGGCGTCCTCGGCGGCCTCGTCTACCGCGTCTTCTTCGCCGAGAAACCCGCTCCGGGCATGCAGGCCATACCCGCCAAACCCGCGTACGAGCCGTTGCCCGGCACATCAGCCGGCGATTGATCGGCACACGTTCCCACCAGAAGGCGGCCCACGGCGCGGCCGCCTTCTGTTTGCTCGCGTCGGTTAGCATAAGTGCACCGCATGCCCGCACTGCAGTCCCACCTCAAACGCATCGTCGAGGAACACCGCACCCTCACGCGTGACGAGGCTCGCCAGACCCTCAACGCTATCCTCACCGGCGAGCCCGATGCGGGTACCGACCTCGAGATCGGAGCCCTCCTCACCGCCATCGCCACCCGCGGCGAAACCGTCGACGAGCTCACCGGCTTTGCCCAGGCGATGCGCGCGCTTTCCCTGCCCATTCCCCTCACCGCCGACGAGCGCGCCGCGCTGGTCGATACCTGCGGGACCGGCGGCGATGGCCTCGGCACCTTCAACATCTCCACCGGCGCCGCGCTCGTCGCCACCGCGGCCGGCGCCAAAGTCGCCAAACACGGCAATCGCGGCATCACCTCAAAGTGTGGCTCCGCCGACGTCCTCGAAGCCATGGGCATCCCCGTCGCCCTCACGCCTCAGCAATCCGCCGACTGCCTCCGCGCCACCGGATTCACCTTCCTCTACGCCCCCGCGCTCCACCCCGCCATGAAGCGCGTCCAGCCGATCCGCCGCGCTCTCGGCTTCCGGACCATCTTCAATCTCGCCGGGCCCCTCACCAACCCCGCGGAAGCTCCCGCGCAGATCATGGGCGTCTACTCGCCGACGAAGCTCGATGTCGCTGCCGGCGCCATGGCCCGCCTCGGCATTCGCTTCGGACGCGTGGTCCACGCCCGCAACGGCATCGACGAAATCGCCCTCTCCCCCACCGACACCATCGTCGTCCGCTCCGTTTCCGACCACGGGCCGCCCCACGCGATGTCCGCCCACGTTGCCCCGGAAGACGTTNNGACCTCCGCGAAGGCGTCGCCCGCGCCGCCGAGGCGATCGACTCGGGAGCCGCCCGCGCCACCCTCCGCGCCCTCCGCGACTTCGGCCGCAGCGTCGCAGCAGCGAACCCGTGATCCGGGCTCGTCTTTTTCCTGACGAGTTTCTGAAGGAGGGGGGTCGAACCCCCCTCCCCCAACGCAGAATCAATGAGATCCGGAGGGGTACGACCCCCCCTCTGTTATCGATTTAGTTACCTGGACCATGAAGCCAAAAGCCACTAGCCAGGAGCCCGGAGCCGGTAGCCCCTGCCCCTGAGGTCCCTGGTGCCTTGAGGATCGCGGCCGGAGGACTGACGCCCCATTTTGCCCGCCCTACCCCGCCAGCCCCGTCTGCGCCCACGTCTCCACCGTGCCGGGATCCGTCTCCGCGTCCGGAGTCAGCGCCACATCCGTGTACGCCTTCGCCCCGCCGTCCCGCTGCAGCTTTCCCACGAAGCGGCGGAATCGCAGGTACAGTCGCGCCATCTGCCAGTGCTTGTAAACCAGCTCGGAACCGTACCCCATCCAGAACCGCAGCCACCCCACTTTCGCCATCGTCGGCCGCCGGTCCGTCCGATACCTCCGCCGCAGGTATCCGCCCTGCATCGGATCGATCTTCTCGTACACGATCCAGTAGTGGAACCACAGCAACAGGCGCATCATGCTCTCCAGCGGAACCCCCGTCGCCGCCGCACGCCGCAGCACTGTCTCCATGTGCTCCAGCGTGTAGAACTCTTTCCACGCCTCGCGATCGAGCTGCGCCCGCTCCTCCGCCGTCATCGCCGCCCGCTGCGTGGGCACGTTTTCCGGATCGGTCCCCGGCGCCGTCAGGCACTGCGGCTCCAGCAGATCAACCGCCAGCTTCTTCTGGATGATCCGGATGTCGCGCAGCACGCTCTCCCGCGTCTCTCCTGGAGACCCGATGACGTACCCGGCAAACACGATCACCCCGGCGCGTTTCCACGCCTGCAGCATCTTCTTCTCGCTGAGCAGGCTCTGCGGATCCATATTCTCGAGGCCAACAAAGACGCGCTGCACGCCTGCGCGCGCCGCCTTCTCGATGAAGCCCGGCAGCCGATGGCACTGCGCGTCCACCTGCACGGCGAGCCGGATGTTCAGCCCTTCCCGCTCCCGCATCTCGATNNGATGAAGAACCGCCCGACGCCCTGCCCCAGATGCTCGCGAACAATGCGCTCCACCTCGTCCACGGTTCGCCGCGGCTTCCGCCGATCAACGTCGATGACCGTGCAGGACGAGCGCTCGAACGGAGATCCCCGCCCCGCATCGAAGCTCGCGTACTTCGCGATCGTCTCGCGGATCGCCTCCGCCGCCGGCAACGGCGCTGGCGCTCCCTCGATCAAAGGTGGATCGTCCAGGTAGTTGTAGAGAGGCTTCAGCTCCCCACGCCAGGCGTCGCGCAGCACCTGGTCCAGCCGGCCCTCTTCGGCTTCGCTTGCAAAGAGCGAGATGCCCAGGTTCATCGCCTCCTGCAGCTCCGCCGTCGCGCCGCCCTGCTTCGAGATGCCGCTCGAGACGTGGAACCCGCCCATGCACACCTGCACGCCGGCCACGCGCAGCGGTAGCGCAAGGTCCATCGCCCTGGGAAACTCGTTCGACTGCACCCCCACAAGGATCACCAGGCCCTGCCCGTCCTTCAGCTCGCGCGCCAACTGATGGGTTCGGATCCGCGTGTGGTCTTCCTCGATCGCGCGGATCTCAACCTGAACCTGCTCGCCCAGCACCTTCCGCCGTGTGCAGTCCTCCACCAGCCCGCGCATCGCCGCCAGCGAGCCCGAAGCCATTGCCGGCCGGTACCACTGCAGCACGTACCCCTCAACGTCGTAGTGCGAGGGCTTGATCAGGACGATGGGAAAGCGGCTGGGTCCGGACGCGCGGCCGCCGATCCCATAGCGTGCCTTAATCTCGTCCAGCTGCTCCTGGTTAATCCCGCTGCCCTCGAACAAAGCCACTTCCAGCCTCCGGAGACCGTTATTTTAGCTCGGGCCACATGCCCGTTGCGTCAACAACTTACCGGCTGGGGCCGTCAATCTGCCCCCTGCCCGGCTCTCCCCCCGAAGTAGCATTGTTACCCCTCGCGAGCCCGGTTACCCTTCCGCTAACTCCCGTCCCAGGCGAACGTTATGCGCGCGGTACGAAACTTTCTGTGCTGGATGTTCGCCCTGGGCGCGATCCTCTTTCTCCGCTCCACACTCTACGCGGTTCTCGACATCGCCTCCTGGCCCGAGGCCCATCTTCCCTCCACGTTCCTCAAAGCGACCGTCCACACCGCCCTCCCGCTCCTTGGCGTCCTCTATGCAGTCGCCTGCTGGACATTCTGGATGGGCAAGCCCTCCGCTCGTCCCTGGGGCCTCGCCGCCAGCGCCGCGAACTCCCTCCTCGGCTGCACGTTCCTTTACATGGATCGCCGCTTCCTCACCGCGCCCGCAACCGCCTTCCTCAACCCCGATGCGCTCCTCCTCGGAGTCGGGATCGCCGGGCTCATCGCCTTCCGCCGGCGCGACGCGGTCCAGGCGGAACATCTCATGCAGCCTCTGCCCGGCGACAACACCAACGCCATCGTCAATCGCCTGATCTGGGTCGCCGGTACCGGCGGATTCCTCTCCGCCATGACCTGGTGGTGGCGCTGGGCCGAATCCAACGACCTCGTCTGGATTCGCAACTCCTTCTTCCACGACCTTCTCCTGCTTCTGTTGCTCGAGATCCTCATGGTCGCCGTGCATGAATTCGGCCACGCTGCCGCAGCCTTTGCATTTGGCATGAGACTCCGCGCCTTCATCGTCGGCCCGTTCCAGTGGCGGATGCGCGAAGGCCATTGGGAGTTCCGCTTTGTCCTCGCTGGCTTCCTCGCCATCGGCGGAGCTACCGCCGTCGCGCCCACCGACCCCAACCGTCCCCTCTGGCGCGACATCTGCATGGTCGCCGCCGGTCCCTTCGTCAGCTTAGCCGCCGGCCTCGCCGCTCTGGCGCTCACGCTCGGCGCTCCCGGTCAACCCTGGCAGGCGGAGTGGCTCCCCCTCGCCTTCTTCACCAGCCTGTCTCTCCTCACCGCCGTCCTCAATCTCATCCCCTTCCGCACCAAAGCCTTCTATTCCGACGGCGCCCGCATCCTTCAGCTTCTCTCTCGCGGCCCCTGGGCGGACCTCCACCGGGCCTTCTCCACCGCCGCCGCCACCACGGTCACACTCCTCCGCCCCCGCGATTATGACATCGACGCCATCCTGCGCGCCGGCTCCTCCATCTCCATCGGGCAGCAGGCGCTCCATCTCCGCCTGCTCGCCTCCTCGTACTATCTCGACTGCGGCCGAATCTCAGAAGCCAGCCGCGCCCTCGCCGAAGCCGAGTCCGTCTACCAGGAATCAGCCTCGGACATCCCCGCCGAGCTGCATACACCCTTCATCTTTGGCAAAGCGTTCCTGCAGCACGACCCCGAAGGAACGCGACTCTGGTGGGAGCGCATGCAGGCCAAACATCCGACGCGTCACAACGCCGACTACTGGATCGCCCGGAGCGCCTTTCTGTGGAGTGAACACCGGCTCGACGAAGCCCGCCAGGCCTGGGAGACCGGCAATGCTCTCGTTCAGCAACTGCCTCATACCGGCGCCTACGAAACCGACCGCGACCACTTCGCGCTACTGCAGAAGGAACTGCAGCTCTCCCCCGTGGCCGGCTAGCGCTGCGACCTGTAACCCGTAACCTGCAGTTCAGTCCGCTGCCGTTTCGCCCCCGCCGTAAGCGTACTCGTCGAACGCAGGTTCCAGCCGCTCGCCAGACTCATCCGCTCCGCCACGTGGACTCGGCCACGTCCGCGCAACCGGCAGCTGCAGCGACTCGTTCTCCCGCCTCATCCATCGCCGCAACAGGCCATCGAACGGCACGCAAGCCGCCGTCATCGCCGCAGCAAAGATCGTATTGAGTAAATCCGGCGCTGCACCGTTCTTCCATAGACCCGCCATCGGCACCACGGCTCCATCGCGATCCGGGTGGAACGTCCGCTCATCCCACCGCTGCCGCCCTGCCGGATGCTCCGGATACTCCGCGATCACCTGCGTGAAGTTCCGATAGAGACGCCATGGAAGAGGTGCCGCATACTGGGGCATCACCAGCACCGTGCTCTGCCGCCCCTCGCGAACCTCCTCCACAAACTCCGGAAAGTCCGCGGCGTTCGTCAGATTGATCGACGCATTCGGTTCGCAGCCATGCCGATCCCCGCCCGAAATCACCAACTGATCCCAGTCCGACGCCAGTTGCAGCGCCGCCCGGTTCTCCGCGTGGTTGCGCATCCCATTCAGCTCGAACGCGTGCACATACCGATTCCCCGACTCCAGGAATCGCGTTAGTTCATACCTGAATTGGTCCGCCGGAATGCTGTAGAAGTTCCACAGCGGATGGTTGAACACCACCAGCACTCCTGGCAGCGCCGACAGTTCCGCAAACAGCTGCAGGATTCGGTCCTCGTCCGCCAGGAAAGTCGCCTCGTGCATCGCCGCCATCAGCTCGCACGCCGATCGCGCGGGCAGATTGTGGATCCCGAAGTGAAACACCGCGCCCCCGAACGGAACCGTCCACTCCGTCGATAGCGGCGCCGCGGCGTACACCGCATCCTTCCGCAACAGCATATTGGCCTCGATGCTGTTGTGATCCGTCAGCGATACCATCGGCCGCAAACCCAGTTGCTCGATCTGCCGCAGCTCCACACCCTGCGCCGTCCGCTCGCACAACGGCGGCGTCCAGTAGGCGCGCCCCAGATCCAGGTCGATTCCCGTCACCTGTCGGCATCTCTCTCGCTGGCCCGCGTACCAGCGCCGCGTGACTGCGCGCCGGTCCAGATACGCGACAATGAACCCGAGGCTTTCCTGCGAGTGCCGTGTATGGCTGTGAAGGGAAACTCCGCTTTGCCAGGCCGTCAACCTTCCCTGGTCTCGGGACAGCACTAACAGCTCGTTGTGCACTCCGCCTCCGTCATCCCCGGAAATCCTGTGGGGGGACGTACCCATGCCGACCGTGTTACCTCAGGAGCGCTGCCCTCGCGGCAGCGCGCGATCCCCGGGGAACCAGAACAATGACTTCAGAAATATAGACCCGGGGGAATACCGCAATTGTGCTGATTTTGTTCTACGTTACAGCACGCCGGATCATTTGGGAATGAAGATTTATGTAACCGTTGGATTGACGAACGTCTCTCCCAACAAGCATGATAGGACATCTTGCGCCCACAATCCCGCACGGTCACACTGGCCGGCATCTTTATTTCCGCCGCATCCTTCGCATTGCCACTCTCCCTCGCCGCCCAGAATGTTAACGCGGCGATTACAAATGTGTCAGACCCTCCCGCCGCCTCTCGCCTGGCCGCCTCAACGCCCGCCAGCCACCTCGGTGTCGACGACATCGTACAGCGCCTCGCCGACAGCGAAAAGAAGCGCGCCGGGGACCTCAAGGGCTACACCGAGGGTCGCACTTATTCCGTCTCCTACCACGGCTTCCCCGCAAATCTCAGCTCGACCATCGTCGTCGCAGTTACCTACTCGGCTCCGGCTACCAAGCAGTTCCACATCGTCTCCCAGACGGGATCGAAGATGCTCGCCGATCGCGTCCTGAAGAAGCTCTTTGAGGCCGAACAGGAATCGGCCGCCGATCCCCGCCGGACCGCTCCCACCCCCGCCAACTATAGCTTCACCCTTGTCGGCCAGCAGCTTCTCGACGGCCGCCCCTGCTACATGCTGCGGGTCGAACCCCACACCAATTCTAAGCTCCTTTACCGCGGCACCATCTGGGTCGATGCCGACGACTTCGCCGTCGCCAAAATCGAGGCCGAACCCGCCCACAACCCCTCATTCTGGATTCGCGACACGAAGATCCATCACGTCAACTCGAGAACCGGCGAATTCTGGCTGCCCGAGCATAACGAGAGCGACACCGATGTCCGCTTTGGCGGACACGCCGTGCTCACCATCGACTATGGCGCCTACAAAATGGATTCTGGCGCCCCGCGCCCGCAGCAGGCCCTGCTCCAGCCCGACCCTGGCTCCCTGCCGTCAGGGAAGTAGCCTGCGCAGCGAAGCCAGCACCATCTTCTTCGTCATCCCGCCCCAGCGCATCTGGCCTTTCGCAGCCACCTTCGGACGCGGATGCTCGATCGCCTGCGCATAATACCGCCGCAGCTGCTCCGTCGATCCCTCCCAGCTGTGCCGCTCCACATCCGCACGCGCCCGCCCGCGCACCGCGGTGCGCTCCTCCGGATGCCCCATCACCCACGCGACTTTTTTCACCAGTCCATCCGGATCTTCCGGATCATAGAGAAACCCCGTCACTTCATCCTCAACCGCATCCGGCACTCCCCCCGCCCGGCACGCCACCACCGGACATCCAGCCGCCATCGCTTCCATCAATACCAGCCCCAGCGTCTCCGTCTTTGACGGCATCACGAACACATCGGCCGACGCATACGCCTGCGCCAGCGGCTCTCCCCGCATGTATCCCGCAAAATATGTCGGCGTCCCGTGAAAATGCTTCTCCAGCTCCTTCCGCACCGGCCCATCCCCGATAATCGCCAGTCGCGCGTCGGGCATCGCCTCCAGCAGCTTTCGCAGCGTCCCGATGTCTTTCTCCGCCGAAAGCCGCCCCACATACAGCAGCAGCGTTTTCTGCGGTTCGCCGCCGCTCAGCTGCTTCCGCATCTCCGCCGAACATTTCGACGGATGGAACCTCTGCGCATCCACCGCCCGCTCCCACAACGCCAGCCGGTCAATGTCATGGTTGCGCAGCTCGTCCATCATCTGTGTCGACGTGCACAGATTCAGATCCGCCCGCAGATGCCGCGCCCGCATCAGCTTCCACGTCGGGCCCTCAAAGAATCCCATCTTGTAATAGTGCAGATACGCCGGCAAATTCGTGTGATACGAAATCACAATCGGGACGTGCAGCACCTTCCCGTAGTAAATTCCGCCGATGCCCAGCAGCGACGGCTCGAACAAATGAAAAACATCCGGCCGAAAACGCTCCAGATGTTTTCGCATCGAAGCCCGCGGCGCCGCCACATTCAGCTCCGGATAAAAAGGGAAGGGAATCGACGGCAGGCTCACGACCTCGGCCCCGTACAGTTCCGCCGGGCCTCCGCTCGGCGCAAAGACCATTACTTCATCGCCACGCGCCTGCAGCGTCTCTACCGTCTTCGTCACCATGGTGACGATCCCATCGATCTTCGGCAGGAACGTCTCCGTGACGATGGCAATTCTCATCCGCAGCGAATCCTCATAGGCACGCTAAGGATAGCTGCTGCGCCACAGTTTACGAAAACCGAATTTCTCCCCGCTGCCGGAAAATCTCCACGCAGTTACACCGGCGTCATCGTGCGAATCTTTGTCGGCTAACGGCCAGGAGAGTTACCGGCCACTGGCTACCGGCTGCCCGTTTGTGAATACTTGGACGGGGCCGAATTCACGTCCTTCACCTCGGCTCAAAGAATCGAGGGAAACAGTGGTCACTTCCACGAGGCACTTCGTTCGGCTGGGCACCGCGAGCATCGCTTTACTAGCGTCTTCCGCCCTGGCTCAGTCACGAGCCGTCCCCGCGTCCCTCGATCTCAATTCCAACTGGCAGCTCCAGGACTCCGCCAAGGTCCCCGACCCCGCCGCCTCCGTCTCCTCCGCGAGCTATCAGTCCACCGGATGGCTCGCCGCCACCGTCCCCGGCACCGTCCTCACCAGCATGGTCAACGACGGCATCTACCCAGAGCCCATGTACGGCGAGAATAACCGCGAGACCATCATCCCCGAGTCCCTCAACAAAACTTCGTACTGGTACCGCACCACGTTCACCGTCCCGCAGAACTACGCCCATCACCAAATCTGGATCCACTTCGACGGCGCCAACTTCACCTCGGAGGTCTGGGTCAACGGCACCCAGGCCGGCACCATCCAGGGCGGCTTCATCCGCGGCCGCTTCGACATCACCAGCCTGGTCAAACCCGGCTCTGCCGCCGTCCTCGCCGTCAAAGTCTCACCGCAACCGCATCCCGGTGTTCCCCACGAGCACACCATCGCCGACGGAGTCGGCAAGAACGGCGGCATCACCGCCATCGACGGCCCCACCTTCCTCTGCACTATTGGATGGGACTGGCTCAACGCCGTCCGTGATCGCGACACCGGCCTCTGGCAAAAAGTCTGGCTCTCCGCCTCCGGCCCCGTCGTCATCAATGATCCCCAGGTCATCACCGACCTCCCGCTCCCCAAAACCGACTCCGCCGACATCACCGTCAACGCCACGCTCCAAAACACCTCAGCCAAACCACAAACCGGCACCCTCGAAGGCACCATCGGAGACATCACGTTCTCCCAAAAGGTCACCCTCAAGCCCAACGAAACTCGAGACCTCAGCTTCGATCCCAAATCCACGCCCGCCCTTCACGTCGCCAATCCAAAACTCTGGTGGCCCAACGGCTACGGTCCGCAGAACCTCTACACCCTCCACCTCCACTTCGTCGAACACGGCCGCGACTCCGATGCGCACGACACCCCCTTCGGCGTTCGCAAAATCACCTACGGCGGCATGGACGCCCTCACCATCTCCGTCAACGGCGTCAAGGTCTTCATCCGCGGCGGCGACTGGGGCCTCGACGAAGCCCTCAAGCGCATCCCCCGCGCCCGGCTCGACGCCGAGATTCACCTGCACGCCCTCGCCAACATGAACATGATCCGCAACTGGGTCGGCCAATCCACCGGTGAGGACTTCTACGAGCTCTGCGACCAATACGGCATCCTCATCTGGGACGAATTCTTCCAGCCCAACCCCAGCGACGGCCCCAACCCCGACGACCTCCCGATCTACCTCGCCAACGTCCGCGACAAGATCCTCCGCTACCGCAACCATCCCTCCATCGCCCTGTGGTGCGCGCGCAACGAAGGCTATCCGCCGCCGGAAATCGACAGCGCTCTCCACGCCATGATCCCCGAGCTCGATCCCGCGCGCCTCTACCAGCCCAGTTCCACCGCCGGCCGCGGCGTGATGTCCAGTGGTCCTTATTACTGGCGCGAGCCCGAGAACTACTATGTTCCCGACGCGCCCTTCAAGACCGAGACGGGAAGCATGTCCGTCCCCACAATCGAGTCGATCCACGGCATGATGCCCGAGAAGGACTGGGAGCTGATCAACGACGACTGGGCTGCGCACGACTTCGCCAAAGGCGCGCAGCACGGCGATACCTACCCGTACGTCCTCGCCGGCCGCTACGGCCGCATCGCCAACCTAGCCGACTTCGTTCGCAAGGCGCAGATGATGAACTACGAGGCCTACCGCGCCATGTATGAAGGCCGCAACGCGCAGCTCTTCGCACCCGACACCGGCGTCATCACCTGGATGAGCAATCCCGCGCAGCCCAGCTTCGTCTGGCAGCTCTACCACTACGACCTCGAGCCCAACGCCTCGCTCTTCGCCGTCAAGTCCGCATCCGAGCCCGTCCACATTCAGATGAACGAAGCCAACGGCACGCTCCAGGTCATCAACAACCTCCCAACCGCCATCTCCGGAGACATCGCGCACGTCACCATCGATAACCTCCGGGGCAAAGGCGAACCCGCGCTCGAAAAAGACATCCCCGTCAGCGGGCCCGCCGACACCGCCATCGACCTCGGCCCCACGCCGCTTCCGAACTGGGACAAGCTCTCCGGGGTCTACTTCATCCAGCTCGAACTCCGCGATGCTCAGGGCCAGATCATCTCGCGCAACCTCTACTGGAAATCGCTGCCCTCCATGCACAACGACCTCACCGCGCTCGACACGCTGCCCACCGCCAAACTCGACGCAACCATCACCCGCCACGATTCTGGTGATCGCCTCGGCCTCGAAGTCACCCTGAAGAATCCCGGCTCCTCCTACGCCCTCATGGCTCACCTTCAGCTGCGCCGCAGGTCGAGCGGCGACCGCGTCCTCCCCGTCTTCTACTCCGATAACTACTTGTCGCTCGCGCCCGGCGAAAGCCGCACCGTCACCATCGATGCCGCGCTCGCCGACCTCAAAGGAGACACGCCTCTCGTCGTCGTCGATGGCTGGAACATCGACGTCACCCCCGTCACCAACGCCGACTCCGCCATCGCCCTCAACGTCGACGCGCAGGTGAGTCACTGGCCCGCCACCGGCCTGCCCATGATCACCGCCGGTCTGCCCCAACCCCATCAGCCGTGAGCGATGAGGAGAGCGGCGAAAGTTCAGCGGGTTGCAGCCATCGTGTTTCCCAGCACTTGCTGGGCGTGGTGGAGTTGGGGCAGCGATGGGTCGGCGGTGGGCCAGGCTTTGAGGAACGCTGCGTACTCAGTCCGGGCCTGGGCCGTGTTGCCGGTTAACTCGTCGGCGTGGGCGATGCCGTAGAGCTCGAAGCCGGACTGCGGGCGCTCTTTCAACGCTTCTTCGTAAGCGGCGCGCGCTCCGGCGTAATCTTTGGCGCGAAGCAGAGCTTCGGCTTCCGTCTCGGCAACCGGGCGGATGTAGAACGGCGGCTCGTGATAGCCGAGCTTCTTCTCGGCGGCGATGGCTTCGGTGTAGAGCTTCTTCGCCGCGTCGGATTTTCCGTCGCCCAGCAACACTCCGGCGCGAAGTTCGTCGGAGGCGATGCTGAGTGCCTTCACAAGGGGATCGGCATTGGCATCGGGATTGAGAGGCACCGTGGGCGGGGCTGATTTCGTCGCGGTCTGATCCGACTTCGCGTCCTTCTTGTCGGCGTCGGCTTTCTTCTTGGCTTCGTCGGCGGCTTTTGCGTCCTGCTGCTGGCGCCACAGTCCGGCGTCCATTTCGGCGGACGCTGCTTTGGCGGCCGCGAGATCGCCGCGATTGAGAGCCTGCATGCCGGTGGCGAAGCTGCGCAGTTCATCACGCAGGAAGCGGAGGTTGGCGGTGTTGTCAGCATCGGGAAGGTTCGCCGCGTCGAGAAGGGTGAGCACGGTGGGCCAGTCGGCGGTGCGCAGAGCGACGGGCAGGCGCAGGCTGACGCGCGACAGTTGATCGCGCGCGCTCCAGATGTAGAGCGAGGCTTCAAGCTGGCCGTGCGCGGCGGCAAGGTGGTCGGAGAGCGCGTTGGCGGCGGTGAGCCGGCCCTGCTCCATCTGATTGGCGATGGCGTACATCATGTTGTGGACGTAGTTCCAGTCGTCGTCGACCGAGACGTGCTGCTCGCGCAGGTAGCGCTCGTCGGCCTCAGTGGAGGCGGTGAACCACCGATCGGCGCTGGAGTAGTCGCCGACGCGGTAGTAGATGTGCCCGGGCATGTGAACCATATGGCCGGAAGTTGGCGCGAGCGAGGCGAGAAGCGCGGCGGAAGGAATCGCGCGCTCGGGATGGTTGCTGGGCTCCATGGCGTGGATCCAGTAGTGGTTGGCGGCGGAATCGTTCGGAGCGTCGCGCAGCACGGATTCGAGGATCGCGATCTTCTCCTTCATGCCCGGTTTGGGTTCGCCCTTGTCGTCGAAGCCGTCTTCCACAGCATTGGCCAGAAAGATGCGGGCTTGGAGATCGTGGGGTTCTTTCTTCACGAGCTTGCGGTAGATCGCGATACGGGCAGTGCGATCGTCGTGATTTTCGTGGGATCCGGTCAGGGCGGCCTCGATGTAGAGGCGGTCGGTGGCGCTGGCGTGGCGTTCAAGCTCTGCGGCGCGCTTGAGCGCCTGGTCGGCGTAGACCTGGTCTTGTTCGCCCCGAAATTGCATGGCTCGGGAGAGTCCCCAGTAGCACATGGCGCAGTTGGGATCGACGCGGATGGCCTGCTCGAAGGCCTTGGCGGATTCGTAGTCCCAGAAGTCGTGCAGGAGGCTGAGGCCCTGATCGAACCACGCCTGGGCTTCGGGAGTGGCTTTAATCGCAATGTGCGAGTTGCCGATGCCAGACATGCGGATCGGGACGGGGAGCTGGTCGGGCGGTGCGAACATGTGCATGCCCGGCATGGGCGGCATCGCCTGGGCGGCGGCGGAGAGGGAGACAGCAAGGAGCAGAAGGGCGACGGCGATTTTCATGCAGAAGGCTCCGGGGAATCCTGCAGAGCAGTGCATCATGCGCCGTCGAGAACTGGCAAGAGCCTACCCGGCGGCCTGCTCCGCTTCTTTCAGCTCAACGGCGGCAGATTGCTTGCGCAGCTCCCGCACGCGATCGCCGATGGCGTACTTCAGCTTATCGACGCCCAAGCCCGTCACGGCGGAGATCGCGTAGAACGGCAGCTTCTTTCGCTTCGCCATCGTTTCCAGCTTTTTGAGCTTCGCCGGATTCGCGACGTCGGCCTTCGAGGCGACCACGATCATCGGCTTCTCGTCGAGCCCGTGACCGAAGTTGCGCAGCTCCTCCAGGATCACCTTGAAGTCTTCGACCGGATCCGGGCGGCCGCTGCCGTCCGACACGTCGACGAGGTGAACGAGGATCCGCGTGCGCTCGATGTGGCGCAGGAACTGCATGCCGAGGCCGGCGCCGAGGTGCGCGCCTTCGATGAGGCCGGGAATATCGGCCACGATGAAGCTCTCTTCGTACGGCGCGTCTCCGACCGTCACGACGCCGAGCTGCGGCTCGAGCGTGGTGAAAGGGTAGTCGGCGATTTTGGGCCGCGCTGCGGAGATGCGCGAGATCAGCGTGGACTTGCCGACGTTGGGGTAGCCGACCAGGCCGACGTCGGCCAGGACGCGCAGCTCCAGCCGGTAGTTGCGTTCTTCGCCGGCGCGTCCCAGCTCGTGCTCAAGCGGGGCCTGGTGCGTGGGCGTGGCGAAGTGCTGNNCCGCCGCGACCGGCGCGAGCGATGACCACGCGCTCGTCGGGGTGGCTGAAGTCGTGGATCAGCTCGCCGGTATCGGCGTCGTAGAGCAGGGTGCCGACCGGCACTTTCAGGATGGTGTCCTCCCCATCGCGGCCGGTGCAGTTGGAGCCCATGCCATGCTCGCCGCGCTCGCCTTTGTGCTCGGGGTTGAAGCGGAAGTAGACCAGCGTGTTGTGGCGCTGGGTGGATTCCATGANNCGAATTTTGGCTTCATCGATAAACATTCGCTGTTTCCAGTTTAACGAAAGCGCTACGTTGGACTCATCTGGCAGAAATACTTCGCGGACCGGCCTCGCGGACGGGTTCGTTTTGCTGTCTTTGGTGAGTGAAGGTGCGGCTCCCCCGATCCTGGAAAGCGGCCCTGTTGTTGTTGGGCGTAGCGGCCGGCCTCGGGCTGCTTCCGGCCCTCGAGCCGGCGTGCGCGGCGCAATCGGATACAGATGGGATGGTGGGTGGGCGGGTGTTCGGGCCCGACGGCCACGGCGTCGCGGGAGCGGTCGTGCGGCTGGAAGACGGATCGGGGGATCACAGCGATGTCGTTTCCGCCGTTAACGGCAGCTTTCAGTTTGGAGCCGTGACGCCGGGGGACTACACGCTGCGCGTGCGCTCGGCCGGATTGTCGGAGTGGGAGGCGGATCATCTGACCGTGGGGCTGGGGACGACTGCGCGCCTGAATCCGCGGCTCACGACGAACTGGGTGCACAGAACGGTGCTGGTGGATGCGCGAGTCGCCGAGGGTGAATCGGGCGCCGGCGACGAAGTGGTCAACGCGCTGGCCGGGGAGGTTCCGAATAACAGCGGGCAGTGGTCGAGCCAGGCGGCGGTGCTGTCGGGGTCAGGAGAAGACGGGCAGCTGAGTGTTCGCGGTCTGAGTCCGCTGATGAACGGCATCACCGTGGACGGGATGAATGGCAAGCTGGCGTTTCGCGGAGGTCAGCGCGCCACCGAGGGCAACGGCTTTGCAACGGTAGAGTCGGCCGTGAGCGCCTTTCATGCGAGCGGCGACGGATTGGCGGGAATTGCAGGCCGAGCGCCCGGTGCTGCGAGCACGGTGACAAAGAGTGGCAGCAACCACATGCACGGCCAGGCGGTGTTCTACGACCGCGGGAGTTTTGGCCAGGCCGCGAATGCGTTCACCAAAACCATGGTGCAGGAGCCGGCGGGAACCCTGACCGCGAATGGGCAGCCGGTGATGTATCTGAACGGGCAGCCCATTACCTATCTCGAGATTCCGTATCATGCGCCGGACCGGCGGCAGCGGGCGGAGCTTGCGGCGGGCGGACCCATCCGGCGGGATCGCATCTGGTGGTACTTCGCGTGGGGGCAGTATCAGCGGAATGATCCAGCGGTAGCGCGGGCCAATGAGCCGGAGCTGTTCTTTGCGGCGCCGTCGGCGCAGTCGCTCGCGACGCTGGAGGCGCGGATTGCGACCAGCACGCATCCGCTGCTGGCCGGGTGTCCCGGAACGGCGCCGGGATCGACGGCGCGCGCCGAGTGCGCGTGGACGATGGCGCTGGCGCAGCTGGACGGGATGCTGGGCACCGTGCCGCGGCAGACCCGGCAGACAATTTTGTTTCCGAAGATCGACTGGCGGATCAATCCGCGCAACTAGGTGGTGGCGCAGTACAACTCCATGCGACGCGCGGGGCTGCACGCGGCGCTGGGCGGGGCCACGGAGACCGATGCGCTGGGCAGCTTCGGCAACAGCTCCACCAGCGACGACACGGCGGTTGCGCGATGGGATTGGTTTGCAACGCCGCGCTGGATGAGCAGCGCGCGCTATCAGTACAACCGCGATCTGCTGGCGCAAACCCCAGGCACAGCGAGCGCGTTCGAGGCGCAGTTCGCCAACAACGCGTGGGGATTGCCGCCCGAGGTTTCCATCGACAAGAGCCAGGGACTGAGCTTCGGTACGCTGGGCACGGTGAACAAGAGGCAGTATCCGCTGGAGACGCGGCAGCAGCTGGCGGAGGCGGCGACCTGGGTGCATGGCCGCCAGGCGCTGCGTTTTGGATACGACTACAACTACGTCACGGATGCACTGGAGGGACTGAACGGGGAGAACGGGGCGTACTCGTACGCGAGCCTGACGGATTTTCTCTCCGACATGCCGGCGCCGAACAGCTGTGACGGGACGACCACGGGCACGGGGCCGTATCCGTGCTATTCCCGGTTCCGGCAAACCGTGGGGTCGGCGAACTGGAGCTTCGAAACGGCGGATTATGCGGCGTATCTGGCCAACGAGTGGAAAGTGGGGCAGCGGCTCGCGCTAACCCTGGGCGCGCGCTACGAATATGAACAGGTGCCTGATACAAATCCGGCGCTGGCGAATGCGGATATTCCGGAGACGGCGCGTTTAGTCCATGACCGGACCGGCTTTGGCCCGCGCGGCGGGTTTGCATGGGATGTTTTCGGCAAGGGGCAGACCGTGTTGCGCGGCGGATACGGCATCTACACCGTGCGCTTGCCCAATGCAATGGTGTTCAGCGCGCTCACGACGACCGGATCGGCGCGGTCGCCTCGGACTTATTCTTACCGTCCGCTGGATGTCGCGGCGCCGGCGTTTCCGTATGTGTTTGCAAGCGACGAGCAGCCGTATGTGAATCCGGCAGCCCCAAACCACAATTCGACCGCGCCGGAGGCGGTTTATTTCGACCCGCATTTCCGGCATCCGCAGATCCAATCCATGGACTTGTCCCTGCAGCAGGAGTTGGGATTCAGGACGGTGCTGACGCTGACGGGCATGGCCACGGACGGGCGCAACCTGACGCAGTTCATCGATACCAACATCGACCTGCAGAACTGGGCGACCCTCTTCTACAGCGTGGCGGCGCCAGGGAACCAGGGGCAGATCGGGCCTCTGAGCAAGGCGACGAGCGGGGTCTCGGGATATACGAACCAGGTCTACCAGCCGCTGCGGTTCTACTATCAGCGGCTCAACCCGGCGTACGGCGCGATCACCGACATGGTGAGCGAGACGAACTCGAGCTATCGCGGGGCGATCGCGGAATTAACGCGAAGGATGTCGCGTACGCTGACGGTGCATGCCGCATACACGTGGGCGCACGCGATTGACGACAATCAGAATGAGGCGACGTTTGCGGAGCGAAACGATGTTTACGATCCGGCGGATTTGAAGCTGGAGCACGGGACCTCGAATTACGATGTGCGGCAGCGATTGGCGGGTGGACTCGTTTTGCGCGAACCGTGGCGGCTGCGTGGGCCGGCGGGGATGCTGCTCGGCGGGTATTCGCTGGCCGGGACGGGTGCGTGGCGGACCGGGCTTCCGTGGTCGATGCGGACCATGGGCGCGGTGCCGACGCCGTCGTGCTCCTACGCAAACTGGCTCAACGCGGGTGGAGCGACGGGGGACGGCGCAAATTGTCTCAAAGCCGTGACGCAGCCGGATGAAACCTTCACCGATAACACAGCGGGAATGGTGGTTCCGATCGCAAGCCTGGGCGGCAGCCTGAACGGATCGGGGGGCGAGGATTTAATTCCGCCCATCGGACGCAACACGTACCGGTATCCGGCGGCGGTGAATCTGGATTTGCGCTTCACCAAAACAATTCGTATCAGTGACCGTTGCTCATTCGAGATGATGGGCGAGGCGTTCAACGCATTGAATCACCAGAACGTTACGAATATGCAGACGGTCGGTTACCGCGTCACGAACGACAAGACTCACCCCAATATGGCGACCCTCACCTGGCAAAGCGGCGTCAAGCCCGGAACAAAGATTGTGCTGGTGAACGGAACAAGCGAAACACAATACGCTTACGATCCGACAGCAGCGTTCGGCGGCGTGACAAACGCCAATAGCGGCGCGGTGAACCGCGAGCGCCAGCTGCAGCTGGGGTTGCGGCTGAACTTCTGAACATGTAGCCGGAACAGATCGTTTTCCACTAAGATTTCCCTTCCCGCACCTCGAAAACCACCGTCATTCTGTGTTTTCTTTCGCCGGCAGCGATAACAATTTGGCCTGATCTTCCCGCCTGATCTTATTTGTCACAGAGACGGTCTGATTTTGCGCGCCTTTTCCACAGCGGGCACGCAGATTGTGGGAGCATGCCCTCCCTTTCCGTGCTGTAATCACCCGTTAAACAAGCTATGCAACGCTAATGTGGTTCATCCAGGCGAAGGCGGGGCGTTTTGTCGCGAATCGACGCGGCGATAACTGGCTCCATCGATATCAGCCGGACGGTTTCATCGAAAACAAGCGCGAAAGGCCCGGAAGGCCTGCAAGCCGCGCATTAACATACACAATTTCTTGTCAGGAGAGGCTCTATGCGCACAATTTGTAACAGAATCGGGCTCTTATTTCTGCCCTGTCTGCCCCTGGTCTTTTTTGCTCCAGCCATTTTGCGTGCACAAACCGCGGTGGATGGTGCAATCGGGGGCACGGTCATGGATTCCAGTGGTGCCGTCGTACCCGGCGCTACGGTGACGGTGCGGGACATCGCAACCGACGCGCAGCAGACCGCGACGACCGACAGCGCCGGCTATTACCGGATCATCCACCTGCAGCCGGGCGTCTACAGCGTGACGATCGCCGCCCGGGGCTTCGCCGATTACAAAGCGACGGACGTGACGGTGCAGGTGGGATCGATGACGGACGTCGAGGGAAAGATGGCAGTGGGGACGGCGGCGCAAACGGTGCAGGTGACCGGCGAGGCTCCAGTCATCAACACGACGTCGCCCGACTTCGCGGGAGTTGTGGACGAGGTGCCGCTCAAGAGCCTGCCGGAGAACAACTACCGCTGGTCGGCCTTTGCGCTGCTGACGCCGGGCGTGACGAACGACTCGAACGGATACGGGCTGCTGAGTTTCCGCGGCGCGAGCACGCTGCTGAATAACGTAACCGTCGACGGCACAGATGACAATCAGGCGTACTTCTCCGAGGAGCGCGGCCGCACGCGCGCGGGCTACTCGACCATCAAGGACTCGATTCAGGAATTTCAGGTGAACACGTCGAACTACTCGTCGGAATACGGGCGGTCGGCGGGCGGCATTGTCAACTCGGTGACGAAGAGCGGGACCAATGCGTTCCACGGGGACGTGTATTACTTCGATCGCGACAGCGCGTGGGCGGCGCAGAACCAGTATGTGACGCATCCCGTCCAGACGGGTCCGGGAGCGTACAGCGTGGTTTCCTTCAAGCCGACCGATCTGCGCCGGCAATACGGATTCACGGTGGGCGGCCCGATTCTGCGGGACAGGCTGTTTTTCTTCCTTGCGGGGGATCGCTTCTATCACGACTTCCCTGCGGCGGCGACGATTCTGGGCACGAGCGCGAACGCGAACTTCTATGGCACGACGGGCTCGTATGCGGCGTCGCAGATTGCCGTGCTGGCCTCGGCGACGGGAATGAGCACCAGCGCGGCATCGACTTACTATGCGAACGGCATCGCCGGCATGACCTCCATGCTGGGGCAGGTTCCGCGCACGGGTGACCAGACCATTTACTTCCCCAAGATCGACTGGCAGATCAACGAGAAGAACCGGGCATCGGTGGAAGCGAACCAGATGCGCTGGACGTCGCCGGCGGGTATTCAAACCAGCCCCGCGGTGGCGTACGGCACGGCGAGCTTCGGCAACGACTATGTGCGCGACAACTGGATCGTGGGCAAGCTGGACACGTTCTTCAGGCCGACGTTCAGCAACGAAGTGCGGTACATGTACGGCCGCGACTTTGAATTCGAGTTCAACCAGACGCCGACCACCTATGAACAGAACAACCTGGTGAAGACGTCGAACTATACGAACTCGCTGGGGCTGCCGGCGAACGTCTACCTGAGCGGCTTCTTCCAGTTCGGAACGCCGCAGTTCCTGAACCGCGCGGCGCTGCCGGATGAGCGCCGGTATCAGATTGCCGACACGCTGGAGTGGATTCGCGGCAGCCACGATATCAAGTTCGGCGGAGACTTCGTCCACACTTACGATCTGATTTCGAACCTGTACAACCAGTACGGCGGCTTTACCTACAGCGGCAACACTCCGCTGGGCAACTATTTCGCGGATCTGTACCTTTCGCAGAATCCCCAGCCAGGCAAGACCGCGGAGCACTACACGTACTTCAATCAGGGCGCCGGACTGCCGGGCATCGACTTCACAACCGGCGACTACTCGCTGTTCGTGCAGGACGAGTGGAAGATTCGTCCGCGCCTGAGCCTCACCGGCGGAGTGCGGTGGGAGTACGAGAAGATGCCGGATACGCAGCTGGCCAACTCGCTGGTGCCGGCGACCAATACCATGCCGGACAACAAAGGGAACATTGGGCCGCGCGTTGGATTCGCCTATGACGTGTTCGGCCACGGGACGACGGTGGTGCGCGGCGGGTACGGTTTCTTCTTCGCGCGCGCGATCAACGCCACCATCTACCAGAACCTGATCGTGACGGGAGCCTCGGGGAGCCAGACCAACCCGCAGTTCAATCCTGGCGCTGCATGCGCGCCGCAGTTCCCACAGGTGGTGCCGCCGAGCAACTACGGGACCTGCCTGGAGGGGTCGAGCGGCAACGCGACGGTGTATTTCTTCGACAAGAACTTCCGGCTGCCGGCCATCTACCAGGCCGACCTCTCGGTTCAGCAGCAGATCACCAAGAACGATGTGTTTGGCCTGTCGTGGCTGGGTTCGTGGGGACGGCGGCTGCCGGAGTTTGTGGATATCAATCTGCCCGCGCCGACACAGGTCAGCTTCACGATCAGCGATCCGGGCGGCAAGGGTCCACTGCCGAATGGCTCCACCTTCTCCACGGACACATATCTGGGCAAGAGGCCGAACGCGAATTTCAGCTCGATCACGGATACCTTCAGCGGCGTGAACTCGAACTACGAAGCGCTGGTGGGGCAGTTCCAGCACCGCATGTCGCACTATGCGTCGTTCAGCACGAGTTACACGTGGTCGCACGCGCTGGACTACGGAGAGAACAACAACACGGCGCCGAGCGCGAATGCGCTGCTGGATCCGGCGAACCTGAAGCTGGATTACGGCAACTCCAACCAGAATGTGCCGGAGCGCCTGATGATGTACGGCCTGGTCGATTCGCCATGGCATGTTCACGGGCCGATGGGCTATCTGGCGAACGACTTCGAGCTTACCCCCGCGTTCCAGCTCCAGTCCGGCCTGCCTTATTCCATGGGGATCAGTGGATCGCAGTCGAAGCTGTATCTGGTTCCGGGCGGGACAGCCCAGGGATCCCTGGTGTCGACCGGGTCGTTCAATGGCTCCAACGGCGCCAATCGTGTGCCTTTTGTCGATCGCAACGTGTTCAACATGCCGCACACGGTCGGGGTTGATCTGCGCGCGTCGAAACGGTTCGTGGTGAAGGAGCGCTGCAGTCTGGAGTTTCTGGCCGAGGCATTCAACCTGGCGAACCATCAGAACGTGACAGGGGTGGGCGCGACCGCGTATGCGGTAGCCCTGGACAACACCAATCACGTGAACCAGCTGACTCCGTATACCAGTATGCCGTTCCAGAGCGTCACAAGCACCGACAACAGCAACTTCGCCTATAACATCCGGCAGGTTCAGATGGCGCTCCGTCTTCAGTTCTAGGACTGGCCGTACTGAAGGACGCGGCAGCTTCGGCTGCCGCGTTTCTTTTGGGGTGACCGGGCGGCCGGTAGAATGAAGGGGTACGTCTCGTCCCCAATGGTCTTCAAAGAACAGTATGACGTTGTTGTGGTCGGCGCTGGTCATGCCGGCTGCGAGGCGGCGATGGCCGCGGCGCGCATGGGCCTGCGCACGGCGCTGTTCACGCTGAACCTGGACCTGATCGCGCAGATGAGCTGCAATCCGGCGATCGGCGGGATCGCCAAGGGCCACCTGGTGCGCGAGGTGGACGCGCTGGGCGGCATCATGGGCGAGGTCGCCGACGCGGTCGGGATCCAGTTCCGGCTCCTGAACACGTCGCGCGGGCCGGCCGTGTGGTCGCCGCGCGCGCAGTGCGACAAGCAGCAGTACCGCGTGAAGATGCGCGAGGTGCTGGAGTCGCAGGCGGGGCTGTTCATCAAGCAGGCCGAGGTGAGCGACCTCGTCGTCGAGGGCACCGGGCACCGCGAGCCGGGCTCCGAAGGCGCTCCACCTCGCGTCGCCGGAGTGAAGCTGCGCGATGGGCGCGTGATCCACGCCGGCGCAATTGTAATCACCACAGGCACATTTTTGAACGGGCTGATCCACTGCGGCGAAGAGAACTATCCGGCGGGACGGAGCGGCGAGCCGCCGTCGGTGCTGCTGGGTGAGGCGCTCAAGAAACTGGGGCTGCGTGGATGCCGGCTCAAGACCGGGACTCCGCCGCGGCTTGACGGGCGGACGATCGACTGGTCGAAGTTCGCCGAACAGCCCGGCGACGCGGATCCCACGCCGTTCAGCTTCCGCACGCGCACGCTGCCGCAGCGGCAGGTGAGCTGTCACATCGCCTACACCACGCCGGAGACGCTGCGCATCATTCGCGAGAACGTACACCGGTCGCCGATGTACTCGGGGCAGATCACGAGCATCGGGCCGCGGTATTGTCCGTCGATCGAGGACAAGGTAGTGAAGTTTCCGGACAAGGAGCAACACCAGTTCTTCCTCGAGCCGGAAGGGCTGAATACGCACGAGGTGTACGTGAACGGTATGTCGACGTCGCTGCCGATGGAGGTGCAGTGGCAGATCGTGCGTTCGATCCCGGGCCTCGAGAATGCGGAGATGCTGCGGCCGGGGTACGCGATCGAGTACGACGCGATCGATCCGACGGAGCTGGATCGCGCGCTGCGGGTGAAGAAGTTCGCCGGGCTGCATCTGGCAGGGCAGATCAACGGGACGTCGGGGTACGAAGAGGCCGCGTGCCAGGGGATCATGGCGGGGATCAACGCGGCGCTCAGCGTGAAGGGCGAGCCGGCGTTCACGCTCGACCGCACGGAGGCGTACACCGGGATCCTGATCGACGACCTCATCTCGAAGGGGACGAATGAGCCGTACCGGATGTTCACGTCGCGGGCGGAGTTCCGGCTGCATCTGCGGATCGACAACGCGGACCGCAGGCTGACGCCGTATGGGCGTCGCTTGGGTCTGATTGGTGACGAGGCCTGGGTGGAGTACGAGTCGAAGCAGGCGCGCGCTGTGGCGCTGGACAAGATCTTATCGACCGCCAAAGCTGTTGGGTCTCCCGAAGATGGTTGGCCTGCCGGACAGACGTGGGCGCAGGTGCTGCGGCGGCCGGAGGTCTCGATGGAGACGATCTGGCCAACGCTGCGGGAGCGGCTCGTCGATCCGGTGTTCGCGCCATGGCTGGAGGCGAGAGCGGATGGGCATCTGGGCGCACGCGCGCATAACGACCTGAAGACGGTGGAGACAGAGATCAAGTACGCGGGCTATCTCGACCAGCAGAAGAAGGCGATTGAGAAGCTGAAGAAGGCCGAAGAGCGCGGGATTCCGGAGTGGTTCGACTACACGCAGGTGAGCGGACTGTCGCGCGAGATGCAGGAGAAGCTGACGCGCGTGCGTCCGGCGACGCTGGGGCAGGCGAGCCGCATCCCGGGCGTGACGCCGGCGGCGCTGAGCCTGGTGAACGTGTACATCGAGATCCAGGGCAGGCGGGCGAGGGGCGGCGTTCAGCGATCGGCAGTCAGCGAAGAGGCGGTTGGCTGAGGTCCAGTGAGCGGACACACGTGTCGTGCGTGAGGTGTCAGAGGTTAGTTCCTGGCCGGAGATGGGAGCTGTTCGCTCTTAGTTTTTAGCGTTTGCTTGTGGTCCCCTTCGTTCGAAAAGCAATTTCAGGGGGTGAACCCCTCGGGAAGTTGTTGATTCCGAGACAGGGGAACCTTGTTGGACCCCCCTGGTGTTAGCAAGTTGGTGAACAGGATTCGGCTTGCGCTTTCGCGAGGGCGCGGGCTCGCTCGACTTCGCGGTCCAACTCGGCGAGGTGCTCGAAGGGCGTGGCACGGGCGGCGTTGAAGTCATCGCGGGTTTCGTTGTAACGAGGGAAGTACATGTCGCCCGCGTCGCTGCCGGTGCGCTGGAGGGCTTGGTCCCAGTCCTTCTTGAGGTCGCGGAAGCGGAGGTTGCTGGGCGGGACCTTGATGGGGTTGGCGGTGGGGGCGGGGTCCGGGGACAGGGCACCGGGCTCCGCATCGGGCTCCGGGCACCGGGCACGGGGCTCCGTGACTGGCTCGTCGAAGATCTCGTGTTCGGGGATGCCGAAGCGACGGACTTTGAAGCGGAGTTTGGCGGTTTCGAGGCGGGTGTTGAGGCTGTTCTGGACCAGGCGGCAGGCGGCGAGGATGGCGTGACCGTTGGCGGTGGGCAGGGTGCCCCAGGCGAGGGACTGGATGGTTTGGGAGAGGACGTAGGTAAGAGATTCCTGGTCCTCGAGGAGGGGGACGTCGATGGGGCGCTCGGGGCGGGAGTGGAGGTAGCGGTGGTGGCGGTGGCAGTGGTCGTGGCCGCGGAGGGCCCAGTTATGGCAGTGGCGGCCGTTGCCGAGGAGATACTGGCACTGGCGATCGGCGGGCGCAAGGCCGCCGGAGCTGGTGGTTTGTTCTTCGGCAATCTGATTTTGGATCACGTTGTTTTCCTTTCTCTTTGTGCGCAGAAAAAGAAAGCCCGCGCGCGGCGGGCATAGAAAAAGCCCCGCCAGGAAGGCGAGGCTTTTTTCTTTTTCTATCTTAAGTTCAGAATATCAGGTTGGGGGAGTAAGTCTGCCAAATGCTTTGGCTTGTAAGTCGCGTTCCTTCAACGAAAGTTACTTTGGATAAGTGGTGGAAACTTGACAAGAATGGACGGGGAGGCGGGGGACGGCAGAATGGCTTGCGGAAGGGGTGCGGCATTCCCGAAATGGCATCATGATTCGGCCGGGACGGTACTTTCGGCTGCGGCGAAGTGGCAAATGGGTTGAACATTCGATGGCGGAGGCTCTAGCTTCTTGCTGTGGGGTGAACCTGGCCGTCGCCCGGGATTGGGTGTGGCTGGTTCCGGCATGCCTCCTTCCATTCCGGCTGGCAGCGAACGCGACTGAGAAATCGCGACCAGTTCGTCTTGTTGGGAAGCGTTGAGGATCAACTCAGTGGAAATAGCCACACTGATATTGACCCATCTCAGTTAGTAGCGTTTACTCTGCGACATGCCACTAGTACTCTGACCGCGTGAT
>PMAM01000131.1 GCA_003152595.1 Acidobacterium sp. | reverse complement strand
TTACGGCGGCACAAAACCAATCCATGACAAGCGGCTTGCGAAAAGGGCTGACCAGTTACGGCGATCCTGACTTCTCTCTGTTCCTGAGAAAAATCCTCATTAAGGCCATGGGGTATTCCGATCAGGCGCTCGATCGCCCCATCGTCGGCGTCACCAACACCTTCAGCGATTTCAATCCCTGCCACGGCAATGTGCCCGCTCTCATCGAGAGCGTCAAACGCGGCGTGATGCTCGCCGGCGCCCTGCCCATGGTCTTTCCCACCATCTCCCTCGGCGAGCCGTTCTGTCATCCCACTGCGATGTTTCTCCGGAACCTGATGGCGATGGACACCGAGGAGATGATCCGCGCACAGCCCATGGACGCGGTGGTCGTCATCGGCGGTTGCGACAAGACGCTCCCCGCTCAGGTGATGGCGGCNNGGCGAGCGGGTGGGCGCCTGCACCGACTGCCGGCGCTTCTGGGCCCAGCATCGCGCGGGCGGCATCGATGCCGGCGAAATCGATCAGATCGCCGGGCGTCTTGCTCCCTCGATTGGCACCTGCGGCGTCATGGGCACGGCAAGCACGATGGCCTGCCTCATCGAGGTTCTGGGCCTCTCCCTGCCGTTCAGCGCCACCGTTCCTGCCAACCTGGCGGATCGCCTGCGCATCGCCGAGGCGACCGGCAGGCGAGCTGCGGAGATGGCCGTCAGCGGCGCCCCGAAACCATGCGATCTCATCACAGCAGCCTCCGTGCACAACGCAATGGTTGTGTTGCAGGCCATCGGCGGCTCAACCAACGGGCTCATTCATCTCGTCGCGATCGCTGGCCGCGCCGGAGTTCCCATTGAGCTGAGGACCTTCGATCAACTCAGCCGTCGCGTTCCCGTCTTGCTCAACATCAAACCTTCCGGTGCCCATTACATGGAAGACTTCCACTACGCCGGCGGCATGCCGGCGCTGCTGCGCCAACTGGCTCCCCATCTCGACGCCGGCGTCCCCGTCGTCGGTGGCGGAACCCTCGCTGACGTGATCGCCGAGGCCGAAGAAATTCCCACGCAGGATGTGATTCGCCCCTTGGCATCGCCGCTTTCCGCCGAAGGAGCCATCGCGGTCCTCTACGGCAATCTCGCCCCGGACAGCGCGGTCATCAAGCAGTCGGCGGCCTCTCCGCACCTGATGCGGCACACGGGCCGTGCCGTAGTATTCGACTCGATCGAAGACCTGACCCGCCGCATCGACAGTCCCGATCTGGACGTGCGCGCGGAAGATGTTCTCGTCCTGCGCAATGCGGGCCCCAAAGGCGCGCCCGGCATGCCTGAAGCCGGCTATCTCCCCATCCCCGTCAAACTGGCACGCCAGGGCGTCCGCGACATGGTGCGCATCTCCGACGCGCGCATGAGCGGCACCGCCTTCGGAACCGTGGTCCTTCACATCGCTCCGGAAGCCGCTGTTGGCGGCCCGCTCGCCATCGTCCGCAATGGCGATCGCATCCTGCTGGATGTGGAGGCGCGTCAGCTGAACCTCCTCGTCGATGCGGCTGAGATAGAATCTCGGCTGGCCTTCTGGAAAGCAGCGCCCCCCCGCCGCCAGAAACCGCTCCGCGGCTATGCGAAGCTGTTCGAGGATTCCGTCCTGCAGGCAAACCAGGGCTGTGACTTTGATTTTCTGCTCGACGAAGGCCAGGACACCTAAGGAGGAACCATGAGCGCACGATGGAACGCGAGATGGATGCTGAGCGCGGCGGTCATTGCGCTCATCGCAGGGCAGGGAATCATGGCTCAGCCGACTCCGCAGCAGTCGCTGCTGGCGCTCTCCAAGCACGAGCACACCCTGGCCATCGTCGACCCCACCACGCTCCAGGTCGTCGCGCGTGCGCCCGTCGGACCGGATCCCCACGAAGTCATTGCGTCTTCCGACGGCAAAACGGCCTACGTTTCGATTTACGGTTTCGGCCGCTATCACGCATTGTCGGTCATCGATCTTGTCGCGCAAAAAGCTCTGCCGGACATCGATACCGGAGCGCTGAACGGACCCCATGGCCTCGCCTTCGTGGGCGGCAAGCTTTATTTCACCGCTGAGGGCGCGAAGTCCATTGCGCGCTACGACCCGGCATCCGCGAAGATCGACTGGATCATGGGCACCGGCCAGAACCGCACCCACATGATCTACGTCACGCCCGGCGAAAACCACATCTACACGACGAATGTGAGTTCCGCCACGGTCACCATCCTCGAAAAGGTCGCGCTTCCGCCCATGGGTCCGCCGCCTGGCGCTCCGCCTGCAGCCGGAATGGGCGCCCCGCCACCTGGTGGACCAGCTACCGGCGGCCCGCCCCGCATGGATTGGAATGAGACCGTCATCCCCGTCGGCAAAGGCTCGGAGGGCTTCGACGTCTCGCCCGATGGCCGCGAGCTCTGGACCGCCAACGCTCAGGACGGCACTCTGTCCGTGATCGACATTCCCGCCAAAAAAGTCGTGGCCACCCTCGACGCCAAAGTCTTCGGCGCGAACCGTCTCAAGTTCACCCTCGATGGGAAGCGTGTTCTCATCTCGAGCCTGCGCGGTGGCGATCTGGTCGTTTACGACGCCGCATCGCGTAAAGAATGGAAGCGCCTGCCGATCGGTCACGGCGCCGCGGGCATTCTGATCGAGCCGAGCGGCGCGCGTGCCTTCGTGGCGTGCACACCGGACAATTCCATCGCGGTCATCGATCTGAAAACCTTCGAGGTGACCGGCCACATCGATGTGGGCGGCGAACCGGACGGTCTCGCCTGGGCTGTTCGCCAGTAGCCTCGCCCCACTCAGACATGGCCCCGGGCCAATTCCGTAGCGTCCCCACCCTCAGCTCGGCGGCCGCCTCGCTCATCCGGCCAGGAACCCGGGGCCAATTCCCCAGCAGCCCCTCTCATGTGGACGGCCAGGTTCACCCCACAGCAAGTAGCGAAAGCTTTCGGCACCCAAATATCAAGCCAATTCGTCCCGCGTTTAGATCCGAAGTACTGCTCAGTGCCGTTTTGAAAAAAAGCAATCTGATTTCCTGCTTGCCTTTCAGCCTCCAGAATGAACCCCCTTCACCCGGTCCGAGCTTCGCCCGTCCGTTACCTCGGTTTGCCTCCGCTGCCGATTCTTCTTGCATCAGCTCTCCTCCGCCGCGCACACTGGAACCATAGCTGGGACCAGGAAAGGATTCGCTGCCGCGGATCCTTTTCTGTTTTGGGCATGCGGCCCTCAGGGGATTTCACGCAGGATCTTTCTCAATTCGCCAGCACGCCACCGCTCGGCTGGTCCCGATCGCGGAACTTGCTGTACCGCAATCCGGGATGAAGCGATGTTGTCGAGATCGACAACACTTTTGCGCCCCGTCTTTTCAATAACTTGCCACAGCCCCACCCCAGGGAGGGAGCGGTGGGATGGCTCCGAAACGAACCCGTATCCGCCCTCGTAACAAACGATGAGCCGCTCGTGACCGCCGTCACTGAGCGGATTGGAGCTTCCACCCTATCCTCTAACGTTCCCCGGTTGTAGGGGAACGGAACGGGAGAAATCATGAGTCTCGGGGTTATGGCATTTACAGGTCTGGTTGCGGCGATCATCCTTATCGTGGTGGCGATCACTCTCATTAACAAGTTCGCGCAGTAATACTCAGACCCGAGCGCAGCGCCTCGCGAGTCGAGGTTCGGCTTGAGGATCGATTCGGTCGCACTCAAACCAGTTCGACCTGGATACCTTCCTTTTCCATCCCGGCGATGCGGAAACTGCGCACCTGTCCGACCCGCAGCGGTTCCGCCTTTGTGGCCGCGCCGGCGCCCGTCTTCCAGCGAGCCTGGAGCATGGAAGTGAGCGCCGACAAATCTGCCTTCTCTGCTCCCTTTTTATCGCCGGCCGAGGCTTCCGTTCCCGGGCCCAGCGAGCAGGTCGCGCGAATGCCTTCGCCCAACTCGACGACGGCGCGGCCCGAGCCCTCTTCAACGACGCGACCGGAGACCACATCGCCCACTTTGTGCTCGGCCAAATACTCATCGATGCTGGTCGGGATGAGCTGCTTCATGCTCAGCTTCATCTGCCGCTTCTCGGTATCCACGGCCAGCACCTGCGCCCGCACCACCTGGCCCGCGTGCAACACGTCCGACGGATGATTCAGCCGCCGGTCCGCCACAATCTCCGAGATGTGTACCAGGCCCTCGACGCCTTCGGCGGCCTGCACGAACGCGCCGAATTTCGTCAGCCGCGTCACAGGACCCTCGATTGCCGATCCGGCCGGCCACTTCCGCGCCGCATCCACCCAGGGGTCGCCAAGTGCCTGCTTGAGTCCGAGCGACATGCGCCGCTCCGCGGGCTGCACGCCGAGGATCACGGCCTCGACGACATCGCCCTGCTTTAGAACATCGCTGGGCTTGTGAATCTTCTTCACCCACGACATCTCGGAGACGTGGATGAGACCCTCGATGCCCGGCTCGAGCTCGACGAACGCGCCGAAGTCGGTCAGACGCGTCACCGTGCCGCGCACGCGCTCGCCGGCTTTGTACTTGTCACCCACGGTTTCCCATGGCTCCGGTTCGAGCTGCTTGAGGCCGAGCGAAATGCGGCGCGATTCGGGGTCGATCTTCAGTACCTTGACGCGGATCTCCTGCCCGACCGTCAGCAGGTCCTCGGGTTTCTCCACGCGGCTCCACGCCATGTCGCTGATGTGCAGCAGCCCGTCGATGCCCCCCAGCTCGACGAANNTCTTCGTCGGCCGCATCGACCTTCGTGATCCGGACCTCCACCGACTGCCCGACCAGGTCGCCCATCTCCTTCGCGTCGCGCGCGCCGCTACGCGAAGCGGGAAGAAAGGCGCGTACGCCCACGTCCACCGTCAGGCCGCCTTTCACGACGCCGGTCACCGTGCCCGCGATCGTGGCTTTCTCCGCAAAGGCCGCCTCCAGCGATGCCCAGTCGGTAGGCTGCTTTACTTTGAAGCGCGACAGCTCGTAGTAGCCCTCGGCGTTGCGGCTCTTGATCGAGACGTGGACCTTATCGCCGGGCTTCACCTCATCGGCATTGTTCTCGAACGCGGTGCGCGGCAGTACGCCTTCGACCTTGAAGCCGATGTCGAGGTACACGGTGTCCGCCGAAACGGACACGACTGTCGCTTCGACCTGGCGGTTTTCGGCCGGCCTCTGGTGTTCGTGCTCAAACTCCGAAAGCATCACCGCGAACGATTCTGCGGGTTCCGCCGGCGTCGGAGCCGTCTCCGGAGGTTGCGGCACCGCTGCCTCCAGGGCCGCGGACACTACAGCCGCGGATTCCGACGCGGCTTCAGCGGAGGTTTCTGGCGTTTCGTTCGACGACTCAGCGAGGGAAGGGAAGTTCTCGTGATCCATGGTGTATTGCTGCCATTCTTTCACGCCCTGGGTTTAGAACAAATCCGGTCAGAACAAATCCGGAATGCTTGTGAACGCAATGCGTGTTGGCGCCGCCGCTCGTGCCAGCAGCATGCTCGCCGGAAACAACGTCGAGGTCCCGTACTTCTGGTTAAGCGCGTCCATCGTGCTCGTTAATCGCGTCCGCTTCGTCTCCGTTTCGAGGCCGGCGAACAGGCTGAGTGTGTGCAGATGATCCGGCACCAGATTTCCCAGCCACACGCCGATGTAGAAGGGCTTGCGGTGCCTCTCATCCTGCGGGCGCGCGGCCCATAGCTTCTGTAACGCCTCGATCAGCGTTTGGTTATCCTGGCATTCGATGACCGGAAGACCCTGCGACCACGCGGTTTGGTGGATTCCGGACGAGTGTTGCCCCTTTGCCTCGGCTTTGCTTGTCGCATATTTGATCGTCAGCGTGACATGCGTAGTCCACAGCCGCGCGGCCCTCAGGCGCATCGCCGCCTTGTGCAGCAGCTTGTGCGCGACGGCATAGCAGCCTTCTTCGGTGCGCAGCTCGGGCGGCAGCACATGGCTCTGGCTGATGGATTTCTGATGTTCCAGTTCCGCATCCTGGAAGTCCTCGCCGCGCAGCCAGTGCCACAGCTTCTCGCCTCCGATGCCGCCCCACACCTGATTCATCTGCTCGTGGCCGAGCGCCAGCAGCGCCTCCATCGTGCGGATGCCCTGCTCGTGCAGGCGCTTCTCCATGCGCGCACCGACGCCGGGCAGATCGCGCAGGGTCAGGTGCAGCAGCGCGCCGGGGAGAAGGTCCTGGGTAAGCGCCACCAGGCCATCAGGCTTGTCCATGTCGGAGGCGATCTTCGCGAGGTAGCGATTCGGAGCGAGGCCAATGGAGCAGCGCAGTGTTGATCCCACATGCTCGCGGATGGAAGCCTTCACCCGATGCGCCAGGTCCATTGCCGCAAACAGCGGCTGCTCGCGGCCGATGAGACTGGAGGCCATCTCGTCGATGGACATGACGGCGGCAACGGGCACGCAGCGCTCGACCGCTTCGACGATGCGATTGTGATAGTCGACGTAAATCTCGTGGCGCGCCTCGACCAGCTCAATCCCCGGACACATGCGTTTTGCCTCGCCGATCTGCGTACCGGTGCGGACCCCGTAGGCCTTCGCCTCATAGCTGGCCGCAATAGCGCAGGTGGTGTCAGCCATGACGGGCACGACGGCGACCGGCCGGCCGCGAAGTTCCGGCCGCAGCTCCTGCTCGACGGAGGCGAAGTACGAGTTCAGGTCGAGGAAGAGCCACCGCAGCCGAGGCCCGGCACCCGGCTGATCGGATTGAAGGTGGTGCTGTCGATTTTCGCCCGGTGAAGCCACGCCCTATTTTCGCGTTTTATTCGCTGCCTCGCAATGGCTCGCCTCACTGCGGATCGCTTGTGTCCTGCCGCAATAACGACGCCTGCAACGACCCGTTGCCGAGACCGCAGCGCCGGGCCCCTTTTGCTATATTGAAGAAGGCCGTTTGCCCGGAAGGGCTCCAACCTTTTGGCGCCATGGTGTAATTGGTTAACACGCCGCCCTCTCAAGGCGGAGAGTTCGGGTTCGATCCCCGATGGCGCTACCATCCTTTCAATAACTTAGCGATAGCATGATGAGCGCGTACGTCATGCGTACGTCATAGAGCCTGTCGGCGCTGCCGACTGAGAGACTGCGAGCGCTTCGCCCCAGCGCCGGGGAATCCGCTTGAGCTGCATCCCTCCGAATAGTCCAGTGGCAGTGAGAGTTCTCCGATAACAGGAGCCAGCGAGGCCCTGGCGGGGAGAACAGGATGAAGAAGAGTCGGTACACCGAAGAGCAGATTGTAGGGATTCTGAAGGAGTCGGAAGCGGGTCTTCCAACAGCGGAGTTGTGCCGCAAGCATGGTATCAGCCAGCAGACGTTGTACCGCTGGAAGGCGAAGTACGGCGGCCTGGAGGTGAGCGAGGCGCAGCGGCTGCGGCAGCTGGA
>PMAM01000273.1 GCA_003152595.1 Acidobacterium sp. | reverse complement strand
GCTGCGGGCGCTGGAGTTTGCCATCGGGGCGGCGCCGGCGGCGGCGCGGGATTCAGTGGAGCTGCATCACGTGATGCGAACGATTTTCGAGAACATCGCGCTGGCGAAAGTGTCGACCTCGGCCTATGAGGCGCGCGATCTGCGGCTGCTGCGGCCGTCGGACGGGATCACGATGAATCGGGATCGCGTGTTGCATGACGCGAAGGAGCGGGCGCTGGCGTTGGCGGAATCGGGGTACAGGGCGCCGCTGCAGGTGACCGACCTGTCTTCGCCGGGCGAGAGCGTCCTGGCGACGCTAAAGCTGGGAATCTATCTGCTGCGCGAGGGCGAGTATGCGAGCGAGCACGACGTGACGGTGGCCACGCATTTGGCGGAGGTGCTGTGCGGCGGTGCCGTGACGCCGGGAACGCCGGTGAGCGAGCAGTATCTGCTGGATCTGGAGCGGGAGCACTTTTTGTCGCTGTGTGGGGAGAAGAAGACGCAGGAGCGGATTGGGCACACGCTGAAAACGGGAAAGCCACTGCGGAATTAGTAACAGTCTGGAGAACCTATGCGGGATGCTGTGATTGTGAGCGCAGTGCGGACGGCGGTGGGCAAGGCTCCGCGGGGAGCGCTGCGGACGACGCGGCCGGATGACCTGGGCGCCATCGCGGTGCGGGGTGCGCTGGAGCGGGTACCGCAGCTGGATACGAAGGAAATCGAGGACGTCATCATCGGCTGCGCGATGCCGGAGGCTGAGCAGGGGCTGAACGTGGCGCGCGTGATCGCGTTGCGCGCGGGATTGCCGGTGGAGTCGGCGGCGATGACGATCAACCGCTACTGCGCGTCGGGCCTGCAGGCCATTGCGCTGGCTTCGGAGCGGATTCGCGGGGGCGGAGCGGAAGTGGTGGTCGCGGGTGGCGCAGAGTCGATGTCGATGGTGCCGATGGGCGGCAACAAGATCGCAGTGAATCCGTGGCTGGTGGAAAACCATCCGGGATCGTACCTGTCGATGGGGCTGACGGCGGAGAGGGTGGCGCAGAAGTATGGAATTTCGCGCGATGACTGTGACAAATTCGCCCTCGAAAGCCACCAGAAGGCGGTGGCGGCGATCGCGGCGGGCAAGTTTACGGATGAGATTGTGCCGGTGACGGTGACGAATACCGTGCCAAACGGGAAAAAACCCGTAACAACGACCGCGGAGTTCAGCGTGGATGAGGGTCCGCGGGCGGACACGACGGCTGACGCGCTCGGGAAGCTGCAGCCGGTGTTTCATGCGAAGGGTGTGGTGACGGCGGGCAATTCTTCGCAGACCTCGGATGGAGCAGCGGCGGCGGTGGTGATGTCGGCGGAGCGTGCGCAGGCCCTGGGCATCCGGCCGCTGGCGCGGCTTGTCTCATTCGCAACCGCCGGGTGCGACCCGGAATTGATGGGAATGGGCCCCGTTTACGCGGTGCCGAAGGCGCTCAAAGCGGCTGCACTCACTCTCGACCAGATCGACGTGATCGAGCTGAACGAGGCCTTCGCCGCACAGGCCCTGGCGGTGATCCGGCAGCTGGAACTCGATGGAGCAAAAGTAAATGTGAGCGGCGGAGCGATTGCGCTCGGGCATCCGCTGGGCTGCACGGGGGCAAAGCTGACCGCGACGATCCTGCGAGAGCTGGAGCGGCGACAGGCGCGGTACGGGCTGGTGACGATGTGCGTAGGCGGCGGGATGGGCGCGGCGGGAGTATTCGAGAGACTCAACTGAGCCTTTCACGTGGACGCTTTCCAGTCAGCGTAGGATGGTCTCTCGGAGAGACCCATGGCTTCGACAACTTTGCCTAAGACGATTCCTGGCGGACATTTTCTGCTCGTGAACGCGACGCCGGAGGATGTTTTCACGCCGGAGGATTTTTCCGACGAGCAGCGCGAGATTGCGCGCACGACGGCAGAGTTCGCGGAGAAATCCGTGCTGCCGCGCGTGGCCGAGATCGAGGCGAAAAACTTTGCTGTGACGCGGGAGTTGCTGCTCGAGGCCGGCGGGCTGGGGCTGATGGCCGTGGATGTGCCGGAGGCGTATGGCGGGCTCGCCCTCGATAAGGTGACATCGGCGCTGGTGGCGGACCGCGTCGCGGTATCGGCGAGTTTTTCGGTGAGCTTCAGCGCGCACACGGGCATCGGGACGCTGCCCGTGATCTGGTATGGGACGGCGGCGCAGAAGGAAAAGTATCTTCCGAAGCTCGCGACAGGCGAGTGGATCGCAGCGTATGCGCTGAGCGAGGCGTCGTCGGGCTCGGACGCGATGAATATCCGTACGGTAGCGCGGCTCTCGGCCGATAGGAAGCAGTATGTGCTGAACGGCGAGAAGATGTGGATCTCGAACGCGGGGTTCGCGGATCTGTTCATCGTGTTCGCGAAGATTGTGGCGGAGAACGGCGGAGACGGGCAGTTTTCGGCGTTTCTGGTGGAGCGCGAGACGCCTGGACTCACGATTGGAGCCGAGGAGCACAAGCTGGGGATTCGCGGTTCGTCGACCTGCCCGCTGGTGTTGAGCGACTGCGCGGTGCTCCTGGAAAATCTGCTGGGCGAGGCGGGCAAGGGGCATCACATCGCGTTCAACATTCTGAACGTCGGCCGTTACAAATTAGGGGCGGCAACGCTGGGTGGGGCGCGCAACACGCTGAAGAACGCCGTGAAATACGGCAAGCAACGGATGGCGTTCGGCAAGCCCATCACGTCGTTTGGGCTGATCCAGGAAAAAATCGCCGAAATGGCGGCGGGAATTTTTGCCGGTGAGGCGCTGGTGTATCGCGTGGTGGGATCGATTGACGCCGCGCTGGCGACACTCGCGGCAGACGCGTCGCCGGCCGAGGTGCAGAAGCGCATCGAGGAGTATGCGGTGGAGTGCTCGATCGTCAAGGTGTGGTGCTCGGAGATGCTGGATCGCGCGGTGGATCACGCAGTGCAGATCTACGGCGGATACGGGTATGTGGAGGAGTATCCGGCAGAGCGGGGGTATCGCGATTCGAGGATCAATCGGATTTTTGAGGGGACGAACGAGATCAACCGGCTGATTATCACCGGGTTTTTGCTGAAGCGCGCGATGCAGGGACGGCTGCCGCTGCTTCCGGCAATCGCGAAGGTGATGGATGAAGTGATGGCAGGCCCGGGCGCGCGCACAGAGGAGACGGGACCCCTGGCGGCGGAGAAGGCGCTGATGGCAAGCGCGAAGAAACTGGCGCTGTTCTGCTCCGGGGCAGCGAGCCAGAAGTATCCGACAACGTTGCAGGATCAGCAGGAAATCATGGGCGCGCTGGCAGACATATTGATTGAGGTGCTGACGATGGAGTCGGCGATTCTGCGCGCGGAGAAATTTGCCGGGAGGAGCGCGACGGCCGTTCAGTTGGCGCAGCT
>PMAM01000342.1 GCA_003152595.1 Acidobacterium sp. | reverse complement strand
GGTGTTTGGCGCAGAGGGCGAGAAAGGTGTCGATGCGCTTGCGGAAGCCTTCGGGGTCCTGCTGCCAGAGCAGGTCGTGGAGGAAGACGCGCATGGTGTTCATGCCAATCCCCTCGGCCCACCCCAGCTCCCGGTCGATGGTTGTGGGATCGAAGGACTCGGCCTGCCACATTTCCAGCTCGTTGATCGCGTCGGAGGGTAAAAAATTAGCTCCCACCAGCCAGGGTTGCCGTTCATACCAGGCATTGGCTTCGTCTTCGGTCCACCGGACTTGTTGCGCCATTAGACCGGGACCAATCACGAGAAGCAAAATGCACAAGAGCATCATGTGCGCCGAGTGCGAATAGATCTTGGTAAGGATTGCTTTGCGACCGGGGAAACAAGCGAGCAAAACCCGGCGCGGATCGCGTTTTGATCCGCTGTCAGGCCACGCTTTCGCGCCGAGGGCGGCGGGCCGTGTCCGCACACCTTCCGGCCTCTGCGCGCCGCGAGGCGTGGCTTTCTCTACCCGTCCGGTACCCGCTTCGGCATTCATTGTTGCGACGCTCGATTGCCGTCCGGAAAGTCATTCATTTGGCCGCCCATGGGGAGCTGGTTCTCTTTTCTCACGGCCGTCAGGCGCCGGGCGACTTCCTCGCCCTTGTCGTGCTCACCCAGCTGCGCATAAGCCCGGGCCAGCAGAAAGTAAGCCTTTTCAAAACGCGGATTGTCCTGGATCGCCGAGGTTAGATGATCAACCGCCTCAGCCGGGTGATGATCCTCGAGCAGAATCCTGCCCATCTCGCACTGCGCGGGCCCATACCGTTCATCCACGGCCAGCGCCTGGGTGAGAGCTTGTTGTTCGCCGGCCTGGTCCTGTTTCGTCCGCAACAACAGCGCAAGTCGAAACCAGGTTCGCGGCTGATCGGGAGCCAGATCGATAGCCTTGTGATACTCAACCACGGCTCCATCCAGGTCGTTCAGCCTGAAGAGCACATTTCCCATCAGGTAGTGTGCCTGGTAAAGTCCGGCGTCGAGAGCCAGGGCGCGCTTCAGGTCGTCGCGCGCTGCCTGGTAGGTCGAGGCATCGAACTCACTCTCCGCCAGCGTGACGAAGAACTCGGGCGAACCTGCATACGCTGCACGCTGGCTTCCCAGCAGACGGTTCACATCGGGATAGCGCCCCTGCATCTGGAGCGTGTTCGCGAGGAGCAGCAGGGTTTGGACAGATGGATAGTTCTTGTAGGCTGCCGCTGCCACGGTTTCCGCAGACAGGAGTTGATGGGCCGCCAGGTACACGACGACAGCCATCCGCATCTCCTGCTCGGGGGTCTTCGCGTCCGCATGAAATTGCGCAAGGGCCCGTGCGGCCTTTCCCGTATCCCCGGCGGACAAATAGCTGCGTGCCAGCGAGACCGCGATGCTGTCGTTCGACGGCCACACACTGTGAGCCCGCTGCAGCTCTGCCGTGGCCTGGGAGGGATCGTTTTGCCCCTCGAAGGCGGCTGCGAGCAGAAGGCTGATCCGCGGATCGCACTTCCTGGTCGCCAGCGGTTGCAGCAACGTGGCGGCTTCCTGGAAGCGCTGGCTGCCCAGCGATTCGCTGGCCTGTGCAAGCACAGCTTCCACCCGGTCTGGAGCAGGGCAGCCTTTGCCCGGTTGAGAATGGGCCTGATAGACGGCTCCGGCATCGCTCGCCTCTGCCGCCCTCGCGGCGGGGCAGCCCCAGAGGCTGCCGGCCGCGAGAACTGCGACGAGCGTGAGTTTTGCTGTCAACCGGACCTCGATGCCCATCATGCAGTTGGATCAGAAGCTGAACCGCAGGCTGAGCTGAATTTCCCGCGCGGCGTACGCACTCGAAACATCGCCGAAATTGTTGGCAAGGTCGTAGGTGCTGATGGATCCGAAGTTGACTCGATTGAAGACATTGAAAAAGTCTGCACGGAAGTCCAGGCTCGGTTGGTCGCCGAGTTTCCAGGTCTTGTATGCCGAGACGTCATAATCCTGGTAGCCCGGGTTTTCAACGGTATGCGTTCCGGAAACTCCCTGGACTCCCACCGCGCTTATGTTAACGACATTCTGGGTGTTGATGTAGGGTCCAAGCCTGAAGTTCCTCCCTAAGCCTCCATGCAGCGAGTGATTGTTGACAGGACCGATCAGATTGGGCAGTGCACCATCAAAGAAGCCGATATTCTGCTGGCTGCCCAGCGTCGTCCACGGACCGGTACGCAGCGTTGCGATACCGGCGAACTTCCAGCCTCCTACGACCTCATCTGCAAGCGTGCTGCTGTTCGCAAACATTTTGCCCCGCCCAAACGGAAGCTCATAGATGCCGTTTGCTGTGAAGATGCTGTTGATATCTTCCGTGCAGTGGCTGTAGTCCAGGTGCATGTCGACGTGCCAGGTAAACTCATCCTGAAACGGGGTGCCCAGGCATTTGGACCATGTGTAGTTGACTGCCGCCGAGAGCCCGGAACTGAATCGCTTCTCCACGCGTCCAATCAGAGCGTCGTAGTTCGAGGTTCCCGTCTCCTGATTTTGCTGAACGCCGCTGTAGCAGCCGATATCGTGATTCGTTCCGCAGGTGTCGTAGTAAAGCGGGATGCCGTTGGTACCGAGCGGATCGAGTTCGTTGCGCTCCTCGTAATGGCGCTCCGAAGTTCCGACGTAGGCCACTTCAAAGAGCCAGTCCCGGATGGTTTTATCGATGGTCAGGTTCCACTCGTACGCGTAAGGTGTCGGCGCGTTCGGCTGGATAAACGAAACGGTAGGACCGCCCCCCGAGAAGTTCCCGTTGGTCATCGCTGTCGAGTACATTCCCGCCACCCCCTGCGTTCCATCCAGATTGAAGACCGGGAGCACGCCAGCAGGAGAATTATTGAAGTCGTCGACCTCATACAGCCCAATCTGATCCACTTCAACCTGATACTGGTTGATATTCGGCTGCAGGTAGTACATCCCGAATCCGCCCTTGATATCCACATTGAGCTTCGTGGAAGGGAAAAAGTTGAAGCCGAACCGCGGCGCCAGGTTGGTCCACTCCGGCTTGACCATATTCCTCCCCAGGCCCAGAACGCTGGTGGCTGGATAGGTCAGATCCTGCCCCGTCGCCACGTCGAAGCTGCCGATGTGATTGCTGACCTCGATCGGAGGCGAACGATGCTCCCAGCGCAATCCGTAGTTAAGCGTCAGCTTGCGGTTGACCTTATAGTTGTCCTCGACGAAATAGGCCTGATACCAGGTCCTCAGGTTCTCGGTTGGGCCGGTGCCGAGAGAAGTCCTTGTGGTATTCGGGACGCCCATCAGCAGGTCTGCAACGGGATCCCCGGTGTAAACTCCGGTGAAACCGATCGAAGTTGCTGACCAGTCTTCATAGGAATAGATTGGCTCGTACCGGATGTCCACGCCGGCAGTTAGCTGATGTTTTCCCTTTTGCAACATCAGGGCGTCCGTCCACATGTTCAGGCCTTCCCTGAGTATGTCGGTACCGTTCGTAGACCCTGGGTTGCCATATCCATTCACACCAATACTGGGTGGACCGTCCGATCCAGGAAAGTCTGTTTCGCTGATCAGTCCCAGTGGATTTGCCAGGGAAGTATCGTAACCATCAGAACGCTCCAGGCCAACGGCAGTATGAGACCAGCCATAACGGAAATTGTCGACCAGGCGAGGCGAAAAGGTGTGCGTCCATCCGATAGCTACATTCTTTGGGTTCGAAGGAAAGGTCTGGCTGTTGTACGAGGTCATCCCCGGCGCAATTGCGGTTTGATTCTCCTGGGTGTACCGGCCAAACAGAGTGTCTTTTGCCGAGATCGTGTAGTCAACGCGGCCGCTGAACTGATCCCAGTTGTTTGTTGTCGTTGCGACGTTGAAGTAGTTAGCTGTGCCATTGTTGTAGGAGCCGTTCGGCGCTGGGTACAGCGCCAGGATTTTCTGCCCGATTGTGCTGAAATAACCGGGGGACACCTGGTTGCCCGGCAGTACCGCGTAGCCGGTCGGCGTGGCCGGGTCGAGTATGTAGGGGTTATACAGCTGCTGGCTGTCTGCACCGAAGTTACCGGCCAGCTGATTGGCATTGGGAACCAGATTGTAGTCGTCGCCCGGCACAAGCTGGCGGAACCCCTCATAGTTACCGAAGAAAAATATCTTATTCCTCTTTATGGGTCCTCCGACGCTGGCTCCAAACTGGTTTTGATGGAAAGGCGGAGCACTCGTGGTGACATCGAAATAGTTCCTTGCGTCGAAATCATTATTCCGCAGGTACTCGTATGCCGTTCCGTGAAACTGGTTCGTGCCAGACCGGGTAACGACGTTGATGAACGCACCTCCCGATCCGTACTGCGCAGGGGAGTCGGAATTCAACATGACGAACTCCTGAACCATATCCGGATCCGGCTGCAGACCTGCGGCGCCGTACCAGGCATTGCGGGTCTCGATTCCGTCATACAGGAAACTGTTATCGTCTTCTCTCAGGCCACTGATGTCAACCGCGACCACACCCGAGTCCGAGGCCCATGATGAAGCGGGAGAGTTGATCCCCTGGATCCCGGACACGGGCACGACACCGGCGTCGAGCTGCGCCAGTTGCAGGTAATCGCGGCCATTCAGGGGCATATTATCGATCTGCTGGCTTCCAATGAGTTGCTCATCGTGGGAAGCCTCCGTATTGAGCAGCAGATCTGCCGCATTCACTGAAACCGTTTGCTCGGCCTGGCCTACGGTGAGAGTGATGTTGTCCTGAAACAGCTGGCCAACGATCAGAGTAAAGGGCTGGACACGCTGCCTGGCAAATCCGGACTTGAACACATCCATCGTGTAGGTGCCCGGGGGCAGGTCGGTAACGTGGTACGAGCCCAGGTTGTCCGTCTGCGCAGGGTACACCACACCGGTCGCGATATTGGTTACACTCACGTTGGCCCCGACGACGAGGGCCCCGCTGGCATCCGTCACGGTACCGTTGACCTGACTGCTGACGATGTTCTGCGCGCGCGCGGAGAAGGAGATCGATAGCATGAGGATGAGCGCCGCCCCAAAAGCTAATCGCCTCGAGGCTTTCTCAACAGAATTTGGCCGGGAACTCCGCTCTCGAATTTGGTGTTTCATCGGTCGGTCCTCCTGAAATCACGCCTCATCGGGCGGCACTGGATTTGTCAGTGTTCTGGATGTAAACAGTTACATTTGAACTGAGACCATGCGTAACGGCGAGAATCCTAGGCTCCCCTCGCACAAAGCGCAATAGGCCAATATAACCAATTCGATATGGGTCAAATGACCCATATCGAGCGTCGGAGGCAGATGAAATGGCGCGCTGGCTGCATTTCCCCTCGGCACGGCTTCCGGGAGTTTTCCTGGTAGCTGTGAGCCTCTTGCTGGCCGCGTTGATATCGGCCCGCCGGCAAAACGAGAAGAGTTTCGTGCCCGCTCACACGTTCTCACTGCAGGCGAAAAACAGCAGTGAGTGGACGCCTTTTGGCGGAAGCTGGGCGATTGCCGATGGCGCCGTCGAGTCGAACTCCTACGAGCGTGGCGCCAAACTGCTCGCCGGTTTGAAATCCTGGAGCAACTACACCGTCACTACAGATATTTTGTTTCGGGGCCCTGCAGCCGACATGGGAGTGGTCATTCGCTCCAACGATGAATCACGAGGTGTTGATGCTTATAACGGATACTTCGTCGGTCTGCGCAGCCTAGATGGAACGTTGGTCATGGGCCGTGCGAGTTACTCTTGGCTCGAAGTCCTGCCCGTCAGCATTCCCGGCGGCGTCCACCCGTTCACCTGGTATCGACTGCGGGTTACAGCCTATGCCTGTAACATCGGCGCTTCGGTTACCAACTTATCCACGCAGCAAACCGCCTGGATCGCGTTTCAGGAACACTTTTGCATCAAGAGCGGCCGCTTCGGTCTGCGAACCTTAAACGCAAATGCCGAGTGGCGCAACGTTCGTGTTGAGCCGGCCTCCTGGAAGGACTGTGACGATCTCGAACAGCATGCCGGCTTTGTGCAACACCCCGTCATTGTGAACGGACCGCCATGGTGGACACCCTGGCATGTGGGAGTGCTCTTCATGTGCGCTCTCACCACCGCCATGCTGATCCAGCTTGGCTACTTCCGTTTCCAAACCTGGAAGACGAAGACCATCAGCCGCGAGCGCGAGCGACTCGCGCAGGAGATCCATGACACGATGGCGCAGGGCTTTGCCGGAATCGGCTATCAGATCCAGGGCATCCGGACCGGAATCGTGCGCGCCAAAACCCTGGACGCCCACAATATCGTCGACCAGTTAAACGTCGCGTATCAACTGGTGCGAAGCTGTCATCAGGAGGCCAGCCGGACCATCTCGATTCTCGGCCAGTCTTCTCCGTCGATTGAGAACAATCTGTTCGGTGAGTTGGCTGAAATTGCTCGCAGGACCGCGCCGGACAGCATCAGCATCGCTGCCGAGCTTGATGGCGAGCCTGTTCCCCTGAATCTGCGCGTTGCCGATGCGCTCCTCCACATCGGCCGCGAGGCAATCATCAATGCCCTGGCCCACGCGGATCCCACCATCCTGAAGATCACCCTGAGCTACGGAGAGGGCAACGTTGAGCTGGTCGTCGCGGATAACGGAAGCGGATTCGAATATCCGAAGAACAAGGAAGGATTCGGCATTCTGGGTATGCAAAAGCGAGCCCGTGGTCTGGACACCACCCTGCAGATTCGCAGTGCGCCGAGGCAGGGAACCGAGGTGCGCGTCAAGATCAGCTTGCAGACTGTTCGGTTGCGCGACCGACTCGTCACTCTATTGAAACGCAGGCTTGCGGGTTGAGTGTCTGCGTGAAACCAGCGGATGCGGACCTGCGCTGGGGCATCCCAGGATTGGGCACCTTCGCTTACCGGGAAAGCCGGATCAGTCCGCGCCGGACAGCCGTGGTTACCGCTTCCGTCCTGTCGTCGGCGCCGAGCTTCAGCAGGCAGTTCGCTACGTGATTCCGTGCCGTCTTTGCACTGATAAACAGATGTTCCGCAATTTCCTTATTGGTCAGCCCATCGGCGACCAGCTTCAGCACCTCAAGCTCACGCTGTGTCAGTTCTTCTCGAGCTACCGCCTCCGTCAGGCGCTTCGCAACCTCCGGTGAGACACAGCGCTGGTTCTGGTTCACCATGTCCACCGCCCGGATAATCTCCTCCTGCGGCGTGTTCTTCAGGAGATATCCCATCGCACCCGCCTGCATGGCATGCAAAACGTACTCATCGTCCTCGTAATTCGTCAGTACCAGCACCCGAATATTCTGATCCTTTCGGCGCAATTCGGTGATCGCCTCCACGCCTTCCATCTCGGGCATGCGCAAGTCCATCAGCACCACGTCCGGCCTCACCTTCTCCACCTCGGCGATGCCTTCTCTCGCAGAGCCCACCGCGCCCGTGACCACAATCTGCTCTTCGCTTTCCAGCATCGTTTTTAATCCCAGCCGGACCACCGGATGGTCATCGATGATCAGTACCTTAATTGCTCTGCTTGCGTCTTCCATGGGAGTACTGTATGCCCGCTGCTGCTCTGGTTCAATGGACTCCGCAATGGGTGAAGCATCCATTGAACACCTTACGCCAGTCTTCGTTAGCGCACGCATCAGGGACGAAAGGGCCGGTCTCCAGCCCGGCGCGTTAAGCGCTGAGGATATCGACGTGCTCAGAGGCGCACAAGATAAGGAACAGGCGATGAAAACGTTCCATCGTGTGGGTGTTTCAGAGCATCGTTCACATTCGAAGCCGGGAGCCGAGACTTTCGACGTACTGCTGAGCGATCTGCAAATGCCCAACGCCGGCGATGGATTGACTGTCGTCAGCGCCATGCGCCACTCCAATACCAAAGCGGTCACGCTCATCCTGGGCGGCTACCCCGAAATGAGAGCTGCGGCGGCGATTCTGGTTACAGACAGATGAGGTCCTCACCAAGCCCATGTCGCCGGAAGCCCTGGCCATCGCCCTGGCCCGGGCGCATCGGTCACAGTTACTTGAGCCGTTCTCCTATGGCTTTACGGCGCTCTTCGATGTCTTCGATCTTGCTGAGGCATCTTGAATTAGTAAGAAGGAGGAATGCGACACCGCACGCGATGCATCCACCAGGCATTTCTCCGACTTGATAGAGCCGGATTGGATCGCAGACATGCGTCGATTCGTACGGAATCAAATCGTCTTCCCTCTTGGCAGAAGCCACGAGCACAACGCACCTGATGCAGATCGAATCAAAGCCGGGCGTGTCTCTCATCGCGACAACCTTCCAAAAATCAAGTGGATCGCCGTTCGGCGGAACCTCAGGACGGCCGACTGTCGTCGATTTTGTAGCTGTCAGAGCAATCAAGATCCACAAACCTCACCAGGCGGCCTAAGGTAAACCATTGATTCTAAGGGAGGAGAATTGGGTAGGGAATCTGGTCCCGAACCGCGTTCCAGAGCCTGTTGAAAGCTGTTGATTCTTAGTGATCGCAAGTGCTTTGAATTGAACCTGTTGCAGCCGCCTCGTTGTTCTCTGTAGCTTCGTGAGGTTCTCGGAGGCTCTGGCAGCTACAAAATATGTGTTGGTTCAGCGTGAAATGGAGAGGGGGCGCTCGCCGTTAGTGAATGTCGTCCCACCCCCGCCTGCTGCGGATTGGAGACCGTGAGCCACTCAATGTACTCACCGGCTCGCGAGCCCGGCCCATGACCCACCTTTGGGATCATCGGCCTGCGGCTGGATGACCATTGAACCTCTGCGGCTCCGCCATCTCTGCCACCAGTCCCCGTGGCAGATGGGGCGAGGGTCCTTCCGCGCTGGTTCAGCCCAGCGGGTGACGCGCCCGCGCAGCCCCACTAGCGAGAGCCTTTTTTCAGGTGCGTTTCCGTTTCCGCGAATCTCGTGGAGTTTGTGCCCCGCGAGCACGAAAGTCCTTCTGGAAACGCGCAGCGCCGCCCGTATGCGGTTCACGAGAGGGAGGGGTGCGACGGAAACGGCGGAAATGGACTGTCCCATCGCAAGCCGGGGCTCTTGCCACTGTAGCGGAAACTGTAGCGGGTGCCCGTTTAGTTGAGCTTGTTTTGGCTTGCAGGCAAATCTCGCAAGCGCCTGAAAATACAGGAACACCCAAAACCGCACAAATTCGCCCAAGTGCCGGGTTTGAGATTATGAGTCCCCTGCTCTAACCATTGAGCTACAGGCCCGTCAATGACTTACAGCCGCCCGCCTCTTGACTGTAGCGGAAACTGTAGCGGGTAGCTGTCGTTTCGGCTGGATTACCGTCACCTTGGCGGAAAGTTGGAGCCGCTCAAAGGCCCGCTCTACCGCTTCCGGCGTTGGGTGGATGTACCGCTGCGAAACCACGATGCTGCTGTGCCCCGCAATCCGCATGATAGTGAAGGCATCCACTCCCGATTCACCCAGCCTTGTGAGCATTGTATGGCGCAGCGAGTGGAGCACAAAATCACCCGCGAACATGGGGACCCGCTCACCGTCCACTTTCGGCGCGAACGCATCGCGGTGGAGGTGATTCAGCGATGTGCCTAAGTAAGCTTCGCCTTCCCGGTTGGCAAAGACGAATGGCGCGGGCTTTCGCTTTTCGTCGCGGCGCAGCATGGCAACTTCGGCTTCGGCTTCGGCTTTCCGATGCCGCAGCATCGCCGCCGCGCGATCTGTCAGCGGAATGATTCGGCGCGCGTTCTTGCTCTTGCCCTCGCGTACTCGAATGAATCCGAAGCGTGAGCCGTGGATCGGATCGAGGGTCACGTCCGTCCATTCCATGCGCAGCGCCTCTCCGATTCTCAGCCCGGATTCCAGCATCAAGATTGCGACATCGCGGAGCGGCTGAGGACAGGCGGCAAGGTAGGTTTTCTCCTGCTCCCTGGAGAGAACGAAATCGCGCATCCGCTCACCAGTGAGCAGCCGAATGCGAGGTACCCGCTGAAGTTCCCGCCACTCATAGGCAAGGCGAAGCATCCTGCGAAGGGTAGCCAATTCCCGATTGACCGTGGCGGGTTCCACGGACGCGCGGCGAGCCACTACATACCCCTCGATGGTGCCCTCGTCTATGCGGTCTATTCGGGCGCTGGCGAAGGGTAGGTAATCGAGCAACCGCGACAACTTCGCCGCGTAGAACGCTACTGTCTGCGGCTTGTTCTCATGGCGCGTCTCGACATGCGCCAGAAATCGCTTCGCAAGATCACGGAACTCCGGCGAGGCTTTTGGCTCCCTAATTCCCGCGTCACCCTTCGCAAGCGCGGTGCGGCGGGCCGCTTCGATCTGGCGGGCCGTTCGGGGATTGCCCTGTTTCGTGCTCGCCTGAATGTGGTCACCGTTAAACAGGAAGTGATACCAGTAGACGTTCCCGCGCTTGAAGATGGACATAATCTAGCCTTTCGCTTTCCCGGCTGCCTTCGCCTTGATGACCTTCGTTTTTGTGGTCTTCGCCTTTATTGCTGGCGGCCTCGCCTGTTCTGCCCGTCTGCGACGGACAGACGCCTTGTGAGCGCATGCTTGCGAACAAAACTCTCGCTGGTGCTTCGATCTGACCTCGTAGATCCGTGGGCAATCCGGCAAAGCGCAGACCTGGTAATTCACGCCGCGCAGCTCATCGACGTATGCAGTCGCCAAAATCGCTTCGAGCGTGGAACCGACCATGATTTCCGCGTAGAGTGTTCTGCGTTTCTCTGGAGATTGATTCTCTCGGAATCGGATTACAAGTTGATCGGGAAAGCCGGACAGCCAGCCTCGCTCCACCACGGAAACGTCATTCAGCGCGGGCCGGAGATTCTCCGGTATCGCGTACTCCACCCACACCGCTTTTGGTGTACTGCGGACCTCTCGCCTTGGGAGAACTCCCTCCCTCAACAGAATTCTCACGATCCCCTGCCATCGCTGAAAGTTGGCCCAACTCAAGCGCTCGTGACGTTTGTCCTCATCTATCCCGCGAAACAAGCCGCTGATCCTCAAGAATTCAAGAGCTTCCCCCGGAGTCCTAATTTCCAGAAAGGTATCTCGTGTTGAAAACGCCTCAATAAAATTTCCCTTCCACCCCGGCTCGCCCTTTTCTGGAAAATCAAAGCGGAACTCGATTTCATCGCCATACTGATTCAGCGAAACAGCGGCCTGTTCCGAGTCGTACTTGACCTCTATTGGCATAGCCGGAAGCATCCGCGTCTGTCCATGAGTCGTAAGGCAGATTACTGGCCGGTCCTTTATCCGTGAGTCTTGCCCGTTTTGGGGCTGTGCCACAATCTGTTCACTTTTCATTGTCATTGACCACGCTTATTGTGATCTTTGTGGCACCTTGTTGCAAGAGGGTTCCACAGGGGAGATGACCGGAATGGTTGTAGGCGATCTTCTGACCACCAAAGAAGCGGCGGAACTTTTGAGGGTTTCGCCCTGGACCATATCGGCTTGGCTCTCACAGGGGAAGCTCCGACGAATCAAAGCTGGTGGGCGAACCCTCATTGCGAAGGCTGATCTGGAGGCGTTTCTCCGTGCTGGAGAGCAGCCAAAGTGAGCCACGTTGCGAGTCACTACGCAAAGCATCTGGTGAAAGCTCCGGGAGGCGAAAGAATCAACGTCTCGGAGAAAGCCGTCCTGTGCCAATTGGCAGACGATCATCGCGAAGAACTTGGCGTGGCGTGGCCCTCCATGAAGGCATTGGCGCGCCGTTGCTGTCTCTCCGAACGCCAGACGCGGCGCATCATCGCGGGACTTGAGGGAAAGGGGATTCTGCGCCGCATTCCCACCCGGCGGGATGATGATGGCCGCCAAACATCGAATGAATATGTCTTCCTCGCGCTCGACTCTCCTTCGCCCGGCCCGCAAACATCGGAAGCCCGGCGCAGGCTCCAAAAAGTCCCCCGATCACCCATGTCCGCCGCCCGTGGTCATGGTCGTCCGGGTTCCCCGGTCACCAGCGACCGCCCAGCCCGGCCACTACAGTCCGAGTCCCCCGGTCACCAGCGTCCGCCCATAGAGCCTTTAGTTGAACCGGCTATTGATTCCTCATGGAGACTATCAGGGGAGCCTTACCCCCCTACCCCCCACGCAGGCGCGCGGGGGACGCAGTACCCACGGCAGTCTTCCAATAACGCAAAGGCAAGCGCATTCACAAACCTGGCGCTTGCGCGGAGCGCATGGACCGGAGTAATGAAGGACCTGAGCAACGCGCTTCTTGCGTCACCGCCCGCCACGGAGAGACGGCCTGGATTCACGAACGGTGCCGAAGACTGGAAATCGTTTCGGTTCGGTGACGTTGCGGTAGTACAAGTAGAGCGGGTCGAACCCGGCGCTCTGATGATTGAACTGCGCAGCCCGCAGCCGGAAGCTACGGAGCACGGCTTGGCAAAATACCAAAAGCGAATCGCGCAATCCCTTCGCTCTTGGTATGGGTGCGAAGTTCGGCTTTCGGTGTGCGGCTCTGCGTGAGGGTAGGGGGGCAAAATCTCTCCGCGTTCACTTCCGCAGACCGCCACTCAACCGCGCTTTCTCTTCCACAAAATGAAACATTTTCGTCAATCACGCCCGGAAACGGGCTGTGATCGCCACCGCATCCAGAGCGCACCGCCACGCGCCATGGAGTCGCGCTGGTGCGCCGCTGGCTTCTGCGAGCGGCGGTGTGAGGTCCTGAGCCTTTGGCGAGCCGCCAGACGCTGCGCTAGCGCCGGATTGCCCAATCATCCGTCTGCGATCCGCGCGCGGCGCTGTGGCGGCCCGTAGCGCGCCCGTAGACTTAGCATTCCTATACATCCGGTCGCCGCGCGCGCGGACTCTCTACTCCTCGGCTTGCGGACTCAGCGGCTCTTGCTGGATGAACGGCTTCGGGGGATTCGGGAAGGACTCCAGCGCCGCTCTCGCCACCAGATGACGGCTCCCCACTGGGGCGCTCAGGTATGCCTTCATCATCTGGCGCGTGCGCAGCTTGAGCTGGTCCGGTTCCTGCGGTTGTGCTTGCGGCGACTTCTTTGAGGCCATCGTGATATTCCTTCTCAGAGACTCTACTCCCAAAGCTGCGTACTCGTAAGCGCTCTCCGCCTCTGCGAAAATGAGTCTTCACCAGTTCCACAGGTCCGAATGCCACTCACTCTGCCTGAGTTTGTCGCCCGCTGGAAAGCCAGCACGCTCACCGAACGCGCCGCCGCACAATCGCACTTCATCGACCTGTGCGAAGTTTTCCACCAGCCGCACCCCGCCGCCGCCGATCAAACCGGCGATACATACACCTTCGAGAAGCACGTCTCCACCCTGCATGGCGGCAAGGGCTTTGCGGACGTGTGGAAGCGCGGCTATTTCGGCTGGGAGTACAAGGGCAAGCACAAGGACCTGAAGGCCGCTTACCTTCAACTTGCCGACTACCGCGACGATCTGGAGAATCCGCCGCTGCTCGTGGTCTGCGATCAGGACCGTTTCGAGGTCCATACCAACTTCACCGGGACGCGCCCAGAGGTCTACCGCTTCACGCTCACTGATCTGCTCTCTCAGGCCCTTCGCCGAATTGCGCGCTTCCGCCGCTGGAAGTGCTCCGCTATGTCTTTACCGAGCCGGAACAGCTCCGTCCGGAGCGCGCGGCCAGCCGCGTCACCGAGGCCGCCGCTGGTGAGTTTGCACGCCTCGCTCTCAGCCTTGAGCGGCGCGGCGAAGACCCGGAGCGTGTAGCGCACTTCCTCATGCGCCTGCTCTTTTGCCTGTTTGCCGACAGCATTGGCCTGTTGCCCGATCATCTCTTCCGCCAAATGATCGAACTCGACAAAGGCAGGCCCGCCAGCTTCACCCGCAAGCTGCGCCAGCTATTCGCGGCAATGTCCACCGAGGGCAACAGCTTCGGAGTGCATGACATTCACTGGTTCAACGGCGGACTCTTTGCCGACGATGCGGTCTTCGATCTGAGCGCCGCCGATCTTGGCATCCTAAGCGCCGCCGCCGCGCTCGATTGGTCCAGCGTGGAACCCGCGATCTTCGGAACCCTCTTCGAGCGCAGCCTGGACCCCGGCAAGCGTTCGCAGTTAGGCGCGCACTACACCAGCAAGGAAGACATCCTGCTCATCGTGGAGCCGGTGGTCATGGCTCCGCTTGAGGCCCGCTGGCTGCAAGTGAAGGCGGAGGCGCTGGCGCTGGTGGAGGCCGCCGCAAAGCAAAAGGGACCCGCCTATGCGAAGCTCCGAGCGCAGATGCAGGAGAAGCTCTATGCGTGGCTGGAAGAATTGTCCAGCGTTCGCGTGCTGGACCCCGCTTGCGGAAGCGGCAATTTTCTGTACCTTGCCTTCCGCCGGATGCTGGACCTCTGGCGCGATGTCTACAACTTCAGCGGCGAGCATGGCCTCCCCACGCTCCTCCCTCATCAGGTTCACCCGTCGCAGCTTTATGGGATTGAAACGAACGTGTACGCGCACGAGCTGGCTTCCGTGGTGGTCTGGATTGGCTATCTGCAATGGCTGAATGGCAACAGCATGGGATGGCCCACCGAGCCGATTCTCCGCAAGCTCGACAACATCCAGCATCGGGATGCGATTCTCGCCCGCGATGCGAACGGGAAGGCAATCGAGGCCGCATGGCCGGAAGTGGACTTCATCATCGGCAATCCGCCCTTCCTGGGCGGGAAGCGGCTCCTCACGGAGTTGGGCAACAGCTATGTGGAAGACATCTTCCACGTCTACGCGGGCCGCGTGCCACCGGAGGCCGATCTGGTGACCTACTGGTTTGAGAAGGCGCGTGCGCAGATTGAAGCTGGCAAGAGCAAGCGGGCTGGGTTACTCGCAACACAGGCTATTCGCGCGGGAGCCAATCTTCAGGTTCTTGGGCGAATTGCCAAGAGCGGCGGAATCTTCATGGCTTGGAGTGACCGACCTTGGATTCTAGATGGGGCGGACGTGCGAGTATCCATCGTCGGGTTCGACAACCGCTCTGAAACAGGGCGATGTCTTGATGGTCTTGCTGTAGCAGATATAAACCCAAATCTCAGTACCGATGTGAATGTTGCACTCGCTTTGAGGCTCAGAGAAAACGCAGCAATTTGCTTTATGGGCACTACTAAGGTCGGCTCGTTTGATTTGGCCCCCGACGTGGCGCGGGTGATGCTCAAAGCACCGCTGAATCCCAACGGACTTCCCAACTCCGCTGTGATCCATCCCTGGGCCAATGGCATAGATATCACAAGAAGGCCGCGCGGCAAATTCATCATCGATTTTGGAACCCATTGCACCGAAGCTGAAGCGGCACTTTTTGAAATGCCTTTCGAGTATCTCCGCAAACACGTCTATCCCGATCGCCAAATGAACAACCGGGAGAGCTACCGCACAAAGTGGTGGATTCATGCGGAACCACGGCCCGAATTAAGGGCGAGGATTGCTGGCCTGCCCCGATACATCGCAACATCGGCGGTGGCCAAACATCGTCTATTCGCATGGCTGGGCCACGAGGTGCTGCCGGACCATCGGCTTTTCGTTTTTGCGCGGAGTGATGACTATTTCTTTGGAGTGCTTCACTCCCGACTCCATCAGGTGTGGAGTCTTGCGACCTGCTCATGGCACGGAGTTGGCAATGATCCTACCTACAACTCTTCGTCCTGCTTCGAGACGTTTGCTTTACCTTGGTCACCGGGCCACGAGCCGCGAGGCTCTCCTCTGGTGGAGGCCATCGCAGAAGCCGCGCGCGAGCTGGTGGAGAAGCGGGACGCATGGCTCAATCCGCCCGGCGCACCAGAGGTGGAACTCAGCAAGCGCACGCTGACGAATCTCTACAATACGCGCCCGGAGTGGCTGGCAGACGCGCATCGCAAACTGGATGAGGCCGTCTTCGCCGCCTACGGCTGGCCCGCGACTCTCACCGATGCCGAAATCTTGGAACGCCTGCTTACCCTGAATCACGAGCGCGCTGGCTTTAGCGCCGAGCCCTGAAGCGCGGCATATTCGCAAGTGTACGGACGAAACTCAGTAGGTTCGTATTCGGCCTTTTTTGGGTCTGCTACGCTATCCGCATGAATCCACGACCATACACGTCGAAGCAGATGGGTGATGCCTGCGAGATGCTGGTTGCCGCCGAGATGACGCTGGCCGGGATTCCCGCAATCAAGATGCCGGACAACTGGCCTTGTTATGACGTGATCGCCCAACCGCGAAACGGGGGAGAAAGTGGTCTTGCCGGTCGATTGATTTTCAGCGAACGGAGAACAGGGTCTTAACCGTTTGTGTCAGCCAGAGGGACAACCCCAGGACGTGGGGCAAATGAATCTTCAGCTTATAGCAAATAAAGAGAACCAGGATCGCGCCCAGCGTTGAAAAAATAAGGCCAGCGGGATGATATCGGCTGTTTCTCGAGCCCGAAATCATGTGGGTAATGCCGCCGCCGAGGATCGATCCGACGATGCCGAGCACGATTGTCCAGAAGATCGTCATGTGCTCGTGCATCACCGATTTTGCGATAACCCCCGAGACTAGCCCGATAACAACGTACCAGAGTAAGTGAAACATACCTTTTCCTCCTTCGTTTGCCTTCAGCCGAAATCTCCTGTTTTAGCGCCGATCCCCCGAATTGTACCGCTCCCGAGGGGAATTGTAAGACCAACACAACATTTGCGGTCGAAAAACCGGACGATTCCGTGCCGTCCTCGGATCGCCTGCCTGATCGAGAGCCCTCCTCGTCGATTTCTCCGACACCGGTCCCTTGTCCTCCATACCGGCAACACGGAAACAACCAAGCCGGTGGCCCATAACACGAAACCAACTCAGTTCCACGCAGAGAAGGGAACAATAATGTCATCGGCGGGCACAAGCGTGTTAACCGAGACATGCGGCCAGGTCTGACCAGCGAAATTTAGCAGGACCGCCTGGGTGTACTGAATTTGCGTGAACTGAACCGTAAGTTCGAATGGCATATCCAAATCGTGCGGGGGTGTGACGGAGAAGGTGGGCACGCGCTGGCCCGGGACACTTGGTTTGGCTTTAACTGCGAAAGGTGGCTCACCTACCGTATAAGGTGGCACCAGAATGACCTCCTGGACGGTCTCGATCCAGAAAATTGCGAACATCTGCAGGGCCTGGGCGTTCGGCGCAGTCGCTGCGGCCTGGCCCAGCAAGAAGGCAATGTTGTCGACCCCGCCCCCAAAAGGCAGCAACTGAGGCGGAGGCGGAGGACCCGTGGAAATGATAATGGCCGTCGTGGCGGTGATCTTTTGTTTGCTGATGTGACTCTGCAGCAGGCTATTGGGATTGTCCAGCAACGGTTGCGTGATGGTGCCGGCGGCTATGAATGAACTGAGATCCTGAGGGATTCTCGGAGTGTTCGGATCGGCAGCCGTCTGGCTGGCGAATCTGATCTTCTTGGGAGGGTTGCTGCCGGTGGTAAAGGGTGTGATATCTACGGGTGCTATCGTGGGTGGCCCCGCGACGGTCAGCGATGTGCCCTGGGCTTCGATCGTCGCGCCGTGGGGGATAGACGCCATGCGCGTAATCGACTCCCCGAGCGGTGGAACGAGGGTTGCGGGTACGTGAATCCAGATGCCCGGCTCAACGTGGATGCCGACACTTTCGCCGTGGATTGTGATGTCGTTGATGACCTGCAGGTACGGCACGCCATTGAGGAAAGCATCCGGTTGCGTGGCTGTACCGCGGTTTGGAACCGAGCCCAGGCTTTTTGAAAAAGAAAGCCTCTCGGAGGTAAGGTTCAGTTCCAGGACATTGTCGCGGGGAGGTGGAGGCGGCGGAATCGGGTTCGGTAGTGGGGTAGGCGTGGCGGCGCTATCTGGCCGGAAAATGGTATTGAAGCCGTTGCCGACCCAATCTCCCACAAATGCAGTCAGCGGACCAAGGGGTGGTGGTGGTTGAGGTGGTGGGGTTACAGTTTGATCCGGGCGGACCTGCCCGAAAATGAAGTCGCTCGGTAGTTCGATGGATGCTCTGGGCTTTGTGTCGCTCATGTGGGATCCCTTTCTTGGTGCAGGCGTTGATTTCTCAGGGGCCCCATTGCATGCAGTCCATTTTTCCCAGGCAGGGAATCCGGCCCAACACTAGGTGGTCGGGCGGGACTCCTTGACGAGAACCCCATGCAAAATCAACAGAGAAGCTGCTCTTCAGACTTCCTGCCTGTCCAGACTGTAGTCGATTTTGTATCGGTCAGATCCCCACAGATCCACAAACTTCACCAAGTGCCCTCTCGTAACCAATTGATTCTAAAGGAGAAGAATTGGGTAGGGAACCTGGTCCCGAACCGGGTTCCAGAGCCTATTGAAAGCTGTTGATGTTTCGTGATCGTAATGGCTTTGAATTGAATCTGTTGCAGCCGCCTTGTTGTTCTCTGTAGCTTCGTGAGGTTCTCGGAGGTTCTGGCAGCTACAAAATCGACTACACGCGAGTGGTCTCCGCGATACTTCCGAATTGCCGACAATACAACCGTGAGATGTAAGCTGGCCCAATAAGGGATGGCGATGATAATGCGTCAGAGCGTACTCGGTGGTATGAAACGCTACGTACTCGTCCGGTGGAAAAAAAGATGGCCCATCGTCCCGGTAACTCCATTCTTCGTTGCTAGTTGGGCGATGACAGCCGATCCGTACAAAGTTCATCGACAGCTTCACAGAACTGTTATTGGTGCGGTGATTTTATCGTTGCTGGAATTCTGTTCCCATTTCGATGGGGAGGCGAAGATTGAGAAGATCCCAAAAGGTGATAGTCGCAGGGCGATCTAATTTGCGATCATCGGACGACTAGCGATGCGGAGTTCCGGTTTTTGCACTGCTGTTCAAGCAGTCGATATAGGCAGCAGCCGCAGCCAGCCGCACAGGCAGCTTGGGATCAGTCAGCAAGGTCGCGATGGCCTTGGAGTCGTGTGACCGGTGAAAGTTGCCCAATACCTTCACCGCTGCCGCGCGCACGCCGGGGTCTTTATCGTCGAGAGCAGATTTCATCTGATCGCGAACGCCTTCGGTCTTGTCCTCTGCAAGAAGATCGATGGCTTGAATGCGCGCCGAGTCCCCGCCATTTTTGAGGGAGTATTCGACCGCGCTAATGGAAAATCCAAAAGGTCCAAGCACCAGTCCCGCACCGGTCACGAGCCCGATCTTCTCCAAAGCCGATGGGCTATGCAGGGTGCGGGAGATATCGTGCTCCGCTCCGTGAATCAGGGATGGATTCGCTTTGCGGTCTCCCGCGGCAATGGCTGCCAGGATGTCTTCGCCGCTCTTGTCTGCGAATTGCTTCCAGAGCGTCGTAGCCGCCGCAAAGACCACCTGCGGCTCGGCATCGTCGAGGAGCCGTCTCACCGGCTCAATAAGCGAATGCGACTTGGTCTTGCCTGCCGCGAGAATAGCCGCCGTACGCACATCCAGATTCGGGTCCTTCATGGCGGTGGCAATCAACCCGTCCGCGCGCGCACTCCATCCCAGACTACTCAAGGCATTGAGCGCCTGCGTGCGGGTTTCGGTGTGCTTGGCATCCTGCACGCTGTCCGTGAGCGACTGCCAACAGCGTTTGATCGCCTCCGCAGGTGTTTCAGCGGCCGTCTGCGCAACCGTAGAGGCCGCGGCTGCCGAGACCGACTGACTGCCATTTTCCACCGCAGCAGGGCGCGGGTTCTCTTGCGCAAGGGCGCTGGTGGCCCAAAGTGAAATTGCGAGCAAGATCTTCAGAATGCTGCGAGTCGCGAGCGAATGCGCGGGCACCATATGTGTATTGTAGGGTCTGGACACGGCACAGGTCTGCGGCAGATTCGCGCAAGAGCAATCCGGGGAACGTCCGGAACGCATAGCATCACGGAGCGCGGAGCTGAGCGCGCTTGAAGCTCTTGCGCTCGACTCGGCGGCCAACATCGATATCACCGATCCCGGCCGCAGCGGCTTCGTTCAAGTCGGCTTCTCGCACCCTTACCGTGATCCCGATGCCGTTCTGGCCGTATCACCGGCTATCCGGAAGTTTCTTGAAGCTTCCCAATCGCGATATGCGACGGCAATTCAGTTCGGTCAATCCCTTGGCCCAACATCAGGTGGTCGGGCGTGACTCCCTTGACGAGAACCCCATCAAAATCAACAGAGAAGCTGCTCCCCAGACTTCCCGACTGTCCAGACTGTAGTCGATTTTGTGTCTGTCAGATCCTCACAGGTCCACAAACTTCACCAGGTGCTCTCTCGTAACCTGTTGATTCTAAGGGAGGAAAATTGGGTAGGGAACCTGGTCCCGAACCGGGTTCCAGGGCATGCTGAAAGCTGTTGATATTTGATGATCGCAAGTGCTTTGAATTGAGCCTGTTGCAGCCGCCTTGTTGATCTCTGTAGCTTCGTGAGGTTCTCGGAGGCTCTGGCAGCTACAAATTCGACTACACACCGGTGACGTCGCGCCGGGATAATCGAAGCAGTTTGGGATCGCACCTGTCCAACCCTCCTGAGTCGTACGGTCGTACGCCGGGTGCATCAGGGAGAATCCGCAAAATCTCGGATGTTCGCTATTCCTCCGAGGAATAACGACCCTCCGGTTATTCATTGGACGTCGTATGTGCTGCCCCTAACTTTGCCCCGTGGCTGATGGCTTTCGCCGCCATCCTGCAGCCCACCGTTTCACTGCGCCGGAACTCCTGCCCACTTCTGCCACATCGCAGGATCCGCCAGCATCCGTATGTATACGCCGCCTACCACCGACCGCGCCTGGAAGCCAACCTGATGCGCCGTGATCGTGTCATACCAATCCGTCATCGGAAGGCGATCCGGCGTCTCATTCAGGAATTTGAACACCGGATGGACCAGCGCTCCGAAATCCTCCGGATGTGGCGCGAGCGTCGCTGACCAGATACTCCAGTCCAGCTTGGTGTACGTCGCGCGATTATCCAGTGGGAGCCCAAACGGATTCAGGTGTATTTTGTAAAATGCGATTTCCTTTTCCGCGACTTCAGGCGCGAAATCGTGCAACCCTAGGATCGTATCCCACACGAGGTTGTATTTCTGGCTCCAGGTGTCTGACTTGTCGAACGCAAGGCGGTAGTGATCGCCATCGGCGGCCATCGCCACCCACTTCTTCGCCATCGATTTCGCAGCGGAGTCGTAGCGCTCGGCGACATCGTGATGCCCGAGTTGCCCGGCCAGTTGGGCGTAGGCGGAGAGGGCTTCAATTGCCTTGATGGAGAGATTCGTATTGTGCACCAGGTGCCCGGCGAAATCGTCCGTGCAAAGCTGATTTTCGGGGTCGAATCCCTTCGCCAGAAGATAGGCGGCCCACTTCGTGAGCAACGGCCAGTGGCGTTCTGCCCAGGCTGCGCTGTGTTCGGCGCGGGCCAGCGCTGCAACCATCAGGATAATGTCTCCGGACTCCTCCACCGGCATCTGATCCTGTTCGTTGATTTCACCGCCGCCGTACTGTTGTCCGTTTGCGAGTGGATAAACCCCGAGATCGTGCGGTGCAAAGGGAAACTTCCACTGTGGCGACTCCGCGTATCGAAGTACGGGTTCCAGCTGCGCCTCTACGAGTTTTGGGCTGAGCAACAGGAACATGGGCGCAGACGGATACAGCACGTCGACCGTGGAAATGGAACCGTTGCTGAAATTCTCCTTCGGCATGAAGAACGGCGTGCCATCCCCGGCCTCAACCAGCTTGTGGGCACCAATCGCCTGACGGAATGCGAGTACGGCAATTGCGGCGTACTCCGGACCGCCCACTCGAACCAGGTCCCGCTCCAGTTCTGCGTCATACCGCTCGGACCGCTTTTCCAGCGGCGCATACTCTCGGTCGGCTGCTTCCAGCATGCTCTCAAACTTAGGAAACTGTCTGTGCCAGTACGGCAGCAGTTTTCCATGCATGTACTCGATGGAATAGCGATCGTCGTAGCTGAACAGAATCCGCCGCGAGACCGGCGCGGCTTGCACCTGGCCAAGCTGCAGAGCCACTGCGAGCAGCGGAGCCGGGGGATGGTGACTCATGGGCGCCCGGGGCTGGTCGAGGTCGTCGTTTTCCGGCAGTGTGCCCGTAGCGACAAAACGATCGCGCGCATCTTCGTTGGTCGCGGCCAGAAGCGCCGATCCGTCGCTATCCGGAACGCCGAGATAGAAGTTTCCCCAGTTGATGCGCAGATCATCGCCCCATTGTTCGAGCATGGGCTGCTTCTGCGAGCCCACCCGCAGCAGACGGAGCCCGGCCACACGATCCTGTGACCAGACCACTGGTTCATCGGGATGATTGACAGCGATTGCACCACTCACATCGAGATACAGCGTGACGTCATGGGGAGCACCGTCGCGAGCGTGTACCTCCCAAGTGAGATACGTCACCGGGCGCGCCATCACATCGAGATCATTGGGGAAGGCCGGCGTAAAGAAGCACAGGCGCAACTCAATTTGCGGATTCTCCAGCGTCACGATCGTTCGCGTCGGCGTAATGTCGCGATGCATTTCCTCGAGCGCCGGAAGAGATCGGTCGGCATCGCCGAGATACCGCCACGACTTATGGTCGACGCGAATGATCCCGTTGATGGGTTGCGGACTGCCTGTCCAGTGCCGAGTGGGGCCGTCCGTGAGATGGTCGTACGTCGACCAGACACTGAAATACGGATCGTGGACGATGAGCGGCGTGGCCGGAGCGCGCAGCGGCGCGGCCTGCTGCGCGAATGAGGCGGGGGCAGGGCAACACGCAATGGCCAGCAGGGCTATCGCGGTTCGTGGCGCAAGTTTCATCGAGGGATCTCCGGGAAGGTTGGCACAAAGGGCTCCTCAGCTCGCGCGGAGGCTCACATGCTGCATCGAGCGCAGTTGATCGGCTGTGAAATGTATAGCGTTGCCGGTAAGGCCGCCCGAGGGCAGCCGGGAAGCCTTTTTTGCTGCGGCCATTGCGCTCCAGACTGCCACTGGCTCATCGTTTGCCGGTGAGTTCACGAAAGATCTGCACTTCGCGTTGCCGGTAGGGAGTGCCGTCGGGATGGAAGATGTCGTGAAACCAAACCATGGGCTGCATGAGAATATAAGGACGCTCCCACGAGTCCCACGGTAGGTACGTCTGACTCTTGCCGGCAACCAGGCCCCAGTTGATGGCGGCAACGTGATTCTCGCGTGCAATGGGCAGAATGGTGTCAAAGGTACTGCCCGCGCCGCGGGCCATGTATTCCGTGCAGAGGACGGGACGATGGAACTGCTCCAGTTGCTTCACGCGGCGCTCGAACCCTTCTGGCCAGCCGTAATTGTGGAAGCTGATGATGTCGGACTCCTCAATCTGGACGCGCGCCATGGGGGACATAGTGTCCAGGGAATCCCAATCGCCGTAAAACAAGCCGCTGGTGAGCGGCTGAATGGGATGCGCGCTGCGAGCCCAGGCGAAAACCTGCGGCAACAGGCCGAGGACGATCTCAGCTTTCTTCTTTGGCTCGTACCGCGCGTAGGAACCGGCGTTGACATTGTCGGGCTCGTTCCACACATCCCACGCCAGAATGCGGGAATCGTTCGCAAATGCGCCCACCAGGCTCTTAACGTAGCGTTCGAGGCGCGGATATTCCGTGGGATCGGCAAGGATCTCCGCACCCGGGGCCTGCACCCAGCCCGAGTTGTGTACACCGGGGATGGGCGGACGTTGCGGGCCCAGCTTCGGTTGCGGATCCCAGCAGGAATCGAAGAGCACAAAAACGGGGCGAATGTGATGACGGGCAGCGATGGAGAGGAAAACATCGATGCGGTGTTCGAATCCCCGGGGGTCCTGCTCCCAGACCAGGTTATGCAGAAAGACGCGCATGGTGTTCATGC
>PMAM01000350.1 GCA_003152595.1 Acidobacterium sp. | reverse complement strand
ACAAAACATCGGGCAGGCCAGTCCCAGTCAACGCCCATAGCGATCGCGATCGGCAAAGATCGGCGACGGTCACAATCGCGATGCAGGCGAAGCCGGGATTGCGCAGCAACTGGCGTGCGGCGAATTTCAGATCACGGAGCAGGTCGTCGAGCCAGAGCACACGGTGTCGGCATCGGTCTCGCAGTGGACCTCGCTGCCAGCTTCGGGGCGGCGTGTCTGCTGCACAGCATGATTACGGTCAGCCCTGCTGACCCCGAGACCTACATTGCCGTCTCCGGAGCGCTGGCCGCCATCGCGATGCTGGCTTGCTACGTCCCGGCGCGACGGGCCATGCTGGTGGACCCGATGGAGACCCTACGCCAGGAATAAAGGCGCGCGGTGAGAGAAAATCCGGGATCGACGCGAGGCACTGGATCTCGTTGAGCGAATTATCGCCATATCGCTCATTGAGCGTTGCTGCGTCGCTGGCGTATTACCGGCAAACCGGAAATTACACATTGGTCAACATCGGGCCGTAGTATTGCCGAGTCGTTATTTCCGTATAGCCGACCGTTCAGACATTACGACACACAAGCCCGTTTATCAGTACTAATCAACGCAAGATCTTCATCTCACCACCCTGGCGCGGCATTCTCTGTAAATCAAGCACCAGTCCGAAGCCTCGTGTTGAACCTATCTTCCGAGGTGCTTGTCAAAGAACTGGGCGATCTCCTCAAACGCCTCTTTGGTTTCGGGTGCGCTTGTGTCGAACATAAACTGAGCGTGAGACTGCGCTTCATAGACATGCAGCACCGCTTCCACACCAGCTTGTCGCAACTTGCGATGCACGCGGACCGTGCTGCTTAAGAGGAGATCGCGCGTCCCTGTGGTGAGAATCGTCGGCGGAAATCCACTCATGTCGCCATATATCGGCGAGAGCATCGGATCCTTGAGATCGTGCCCGTTCGCATAGATGCCAGCGCACGCGTCGCATCCGGCGTTAGGCGCCACGAGGACGTTATCCAGCATCGCATTGGTGTGGAAGCTGTCACCGGCGTTGGTAAGATCTGACATCGGCGTGCCAGGCGCGATCGCGGCGGGCAGCGGGAGATTGTCCTTCTTGGCCCGCAGAACCATGGACAGCGTCAACGCACCGCCAGCAGAGGAGCCAAAAATCGCCATATTCTTGGGGTTCGCCATTTTCACGGCGGCCTTCCAAACTGTCATGGCGTCATCGAGCGCAGCCGGATAGGGGTGATCCGGTGGCATGCGATAATCGACTGAAATTATTTTAAACCGCCCGAATCCAGCCATAAAGATCGCCTCACGGGTCCCTGCCTCCCCAGGGAAGTGCACGTAACAACCGCCATGCACATGGACGAGCAGCCGGTTACGGTTCTCCGGCAGGATATTCTCCGGCGTGACCATGTAGGCCTTCACCCCATTGATCGTCAGCGGTTCCACCTTGACGTGCAGTTCCTGACGTAGCGCTGGCAGCGTTTGCAACGTAGCAGCAGCAGAAGCATTGACTTGTGCTTTCCATTCATCTGCCGTTTTTGGAATCACATTCCACGTCGGATTCAGCGGCGCTGCGATCAGCTTCTGCATTTGGGGGCTGACCGTGTCAGGAACTGGAATCGTGCGAGCGGGCAGATCGCGCGGTACTGGTGTTTGGGCTGTAGCCATATTTGTCCCATATGGTACACCGATTAGGACTGTGCTCTAAAGCAAAGCTGTAAAAACGCGATATGACATGAACGATTCCCCGCTTCTATTTACCCCAGAACCTGAGTTGAAAGGTTCCGAGCCGACATGTTAGTGGGTCAGCCAAGCTCACCCCATCAAGAAGTAACTAAGTCCTGCATAACCGCCTATCCGGACAAAACTCGACAGTGGGGGTAATGTCCGAGTTGACCACAACTCACCCATAACGGGCGGCAGCACTCTCACAACTCGCGTGCTCCACGCATATCTCGAAATCTTCGTTGTTTTCTCTGAATCCAATGGCCAGTTTTCTTTCGACATCGTTGGCCCCGGAGTGCTACCTGATCGCGTAGCCACCATCGACTGGAATCGTGGTTCCGGTAACAAAGTCCGAAGCCCGCGACGCCAAGAACACAGCCGTTCCAGCCACTTCCTCCGGCTGACCCCATCGCCCAGCAGGAGTCCGCGCAAGAATCTCGTCGTTCATGAGCTTCATGGGCGTTGTTCGTACAGGCGCCGTCATATCTGTCTCAATCCATCCTGGTGCGATTGCGTTCACTTGAATGTTGTGCGGTGCGAGTTCAATGGCCATTGACTTGGTCAGTTGCACGATCGCACCTTTCGCTGCGCTGTAAGAAGGGATGAGCCCGGATCCAAAGAATGAATACATACTACCAATGTTGATAATCTTTCCACGTTTCCGACTCAGCATCGATCTCGCAGCGAGCTTGGAAAGAAGAAACACCGCATTGAGCTGCGTCTCGATAACATTGTCCCAATCCTCCGGCTTTTCGTTGAGAATACCGCCGCTCAGTGAGACGTTGCCCGCATTGTTCACCAAAATGTCTATGCCACCGAGTTCGTTCTCAACCCTGCTAAGTGCAGGCTCCAAATCGGCGCGATTGGTCAGATCAATCGCCACCGCCACCGAGGGAACACCGATTGCTTTTAACTGGGAAAGAACTCTCTCGTTCTTTTCTTCGTTTCGTCCAAACACTGCAACAGCGGCACCGGCGTCGGCCAATCCTAGCGCGATACCGCGACCAATTCCACCATTACCACCCGTCACCACAGCCACACGGCCGGTCAAATCAAATGAAGCAGGCGTCCTCATCATGCGTTCCTCACCTTGAAGGAGTACCAAATCCTTGCGTATCTTTCGGGGCAAGCTCAGAGTGTACAGTGAACGGCGCACAAGTGGCGTTCTTTGCCCGTTGGCGGCCCGACAGTGGATTTATGTCGTGCCTGAGTCAACACTTCTGCCTGGATCACCGGCTATCCGGAAGTTTGTTCGAGCGAGCCGCGATGGTTATCCAGTTCGGCCAATCCCCTAGCCCAACACCAGGTGGTCGGGCGCGCCTTGCTCAGAGGAATCTCCTGCAAAATCAATTGGATTCCAACTCGCAGCGATCTCAGGACGGCCCACTGTCGTCGATTTTGTAGCTGTCAGAACAATCAAGATCCACAAACCTCACCAGGTGGCCTAAGGTAAACCGCTGATTCTAAGGGAGGGGGATTTAGGTAGGGAACCTGGTCCCGAACCGCGTTCCAGCGCATGTTGAAAGCTGTTGATATTTGATGATCGCAAGTGCTTTGAATTGAGCCTGTTGCAGCCTCCTTGTTGTTCTCTGTAGCTTCGTGATGTTCTCGGAGGCTCTGGCAGCTACAAATTCGACTACACCCGGGTGTGCTCCGCGATACTTCCGTAATGCCGACAATCCGGAATGTATGGCGCG
>PMAM01000109.1:56980-68977 GCA_003152595.1 Acidobacterium sp. | reverse complement strand
GAATACGTCATCGGCAACCTGAACGAGGACGGCTACCTCACGGCGACCGACGACGAGTTGCTCGCCGGCTATCTGCGTGAGCAGATGGAACCGGATACACCCGACCACAGAAAAAACCTCTACGAGCGCGTTGCCGAACTTCCCCCGGCGATGGCCGACCGGGCAAGGGGCCACCTGGCCACGGCACTGGAAGTGGTGCGGATGCTCGACCCCGTCGGCATAGGCACCCGCGATCTGCGCGAATGCCTGCTGGTGCAGGTGGAGGCGCAGAAGAAAGAATTCGATCTTATCTTCGCGCGCACGCACCGCCGCCACAAAGTCAACGGCCACGCGGCGACCTCGAACGGAACCGCCGCCGTTGCTGCATCGGCGCCGGCCGAGGCTCATCCCCCGATGGAACCCGTCACCAACGGCAGCCCAGTCATCGCCGGCGCCAGCTATCCGGCGCAAGTGCCACCCCATGCCGCTACGAACGTCAACGGAACCAGGGGCGCCGAGCCAGCGGTATCGGAAGACGCAACGCGCCTCGAAGTTTTCGAGATGGCGCGGCAGATTATCGACACCCACATGCTTCTGCTGCAGAAGCGTGACCCGCGCGAGTTGTCCAAAGTGCTGGGCAAGACCGTCGAAGAAACGCAGCACGCCATCGAATTCATCCGCACCCTCGACCCCCGCCCCGGCCAGCGCTACAACCGCAGCGAGGCCAGGCTGATCGAGCCCGACGTCGCCTTCGTCAAGCGCGGCGAAGACTGGGTCGTCGCCATGAACGAAGAAGACCTGCCCACCCTGCGCCTCAACCAGGGCTACCGTCGTCTGCTCACCCAGGGCGACACCGGCAAGGACGTCAAAGATTACGTGAAAGAGCGCTACCGCTCCGCGCTGCAACTGATGCGCAACATCGAGCAGAGGAAGAACACCATCCTGCGGACATGTGAATCGATCGTGCGCCGCCAGACCGGGTTTCTGGAGAAGGGCGTCGACGCCCTCAAACCCATGATGATCAAGGAAGTGGCTGAGGAGATCGGAGTGCACCCGTCCACCGTCAGCCGCGCCGTGTCCAGCAAATACGTGCACACGACTCAGGGCGTCTTCGAGCTGCGCTTCTTCTTCTCCGAAGGGGTGAACGGGCCGGAGGGCGCCGCGACGCCGCTGATGCTGCTCAAGCGCAAGGTGAAGAAGCTGATCGAGGACGAGGATCCGCGCAAACCGCTCACCGACGATCAGATCGCCATCCTGCTGCAGGGGCAGGGCATCGACGTAACGCGGCGCACCGTGGCAAAATACCGCGAAGATCTGCGCATTCCCAGTACCCATCAGCGTCGTATCCGCAGCTAGAGGCCGCTGCGGCATCTCCCCTTGAGACAGGAGTTTTCCATGCAGGCCGAGTACACAGGAAGGCAGGTCACCGTTACCCCTTCGCTCCGCCGTCTGGGCGACGAAGGGATCGAGCGCATCGCGAAGCTGTTGCCCAAAGTGGTCGGCGCCCACATCGTGCTGACCTCGGAGAAATATCGCAAGACCGCCGACGTAGCGGTGAAGATGCGGGCCGGCAAGATCGTCGGCTTTGCCGAGTCGAACAATATGGAGCAGGCGCTGCGCGAGGCGCTGGACCGTGCCGAGACCCAGGCCGTCCGTTTCCGCAAGCGGCAGAACACTATCAAGCGCCAGCCCAAGGAAGAGAAGCTGCCCAACGAGGTTTTGCCGGTGCGCGCGCGCAGAGCCAGCCGTACCAGGGCGGAGAACGCTGAGCCGGAGAACGGCGCGCCAGTCGCGGCGGCCAACGGCAAGCGCCCCTCGAAAACAGTCGTGCCGGTGACGGTGCATACCTTCCCGGCAACCCGGCCCATCTCTGAGCCGCACATCGTGCGCTCGCTCGATTCAGTGGCCCTGCGCCCCATGACCATAGAAGAAGCGGTCAAGGAAGCGGAGTTTCGCGACCGCGACGTCTTCGTCTTCCGCAATACCGACGGCGTGCTCTGCGTGCTGCACCGCATGCGCGATGGCAAGATGGAGCTGATCGAAGCGCCTTAGATACGGGGGAACAGGTTACGGGTTACAGGTGAGAACCGGCGACGCCCCCAAATCAGAGGAAAGAAATCCCTCGGTAGGCAGTTGCTGCGACCTGTAACCTGTAACCGGCAACCTGGTTCCGCCCATTGAACATCGCCTCCCCGGGTGCTACAAACGAGTCATGGATAAGGCGATCCACGTCTACAACAACCACGCCGAGATGAAAGCGGACGAGTATCGCTACTGGCGGAGTCGCCCGGTCCATGAGCGGATGGAGGCGGTTTCCGAACTCACGCGCGCCGTTTACGCCATGAAAGTAGCTCTGCCGGATGTTCCCCGACTTCAAAGAACTGTTGCGGTCCTTCCACGCCCACGGCGTTAAGTACTCGTCGTCGGAGGCTACGCCGTTTCCTTCCACGCCCAGCCGCGCGCCACTAAAGATCTCGACATCTTCATCAAAGCCGATCCAGAGAATGCCGCTGCCACGTACGCCGCACTTGCGAGCTTTGGAGCGCCGCAATCGGATCCTCGCCGCTGCGATGTCTCAGCTGTCGGAGCGGGCTTGGGGAGAAACGCTGACTCTATCTCAAACGCCTGACACCTTCCGCCGCGCGATTGAGCACCCTTACTTTCGTACCCCCACTCCCGCTCTTTTCCCTTGCCTTCTGTTTTTCGAACCGCCATTCTGGAAATGGAGAAGTGTAGCCCTGCGAGCCTTTGCGCCAGCGGGGCTTTTTCATGCCCGGAATTTGGGGCCTGAATCTGCAAAAGAGAAGGGGGTGAGAGATTGAGCCGCAACGCTCGACCTTCGAAGCTGAGCTGGCCCGGACCTCCAACAAGTCCCGCTATCCGGGACGTACGAACGTTGTCAAGCTTGTTAATAGGGCATAACTCTCTTGTTTTCAACGACTATCCCGCACCGAACGGGAGGGGGGAGAGGAGGGTGCCGAACCAGCTGGCGGAACGTCCTGAGCCCTGAAACCTGTGACCCGTAACCTGTCACCTGAGCCCTGCCCTACAGATACTCGTTCATCATCCGAGCCCAGGTCGGCCAGTCGTGCGCGTTGTACGCGTCCCAGATGTACAGGTGGTGCGGGATGCCTTTCGCGCCCATCGTCCGCGACAGGTTCTCGTTCTGACCCAGGCAGCGGTCGTCCCAGCCGGTGCCCAGAATGTAGGTCCCGCGACTGTAGCGGTCCAGATACCAGCGATCGCTGAGGTTCGCCAGGTAGTGTGGCGGCAGGTTGAAGTAGACGTCCTGGTCGTAGTAGCCGCCGAGGAAGTTGCTCGGGTCAAAGGCCCCGCTCATCGAGAGGAATCCAGTAAAGCGATCCGGATGACGCATCGCAATGTTCACCGCGTGATAGCCGCCGAAGCTGGCGCCGAGCGCGACAAGATGCGGGTCGAGGTTTCTGAGCCGGATCAGCGGCAACACCTCGTCCATCACGTAGTTCTCGTACTGCACGTGGCGTGCGATCCGCCAGCGTGGTGGCACATTGCGGTTGTACCAGCTCTCCGCGTCGACTGAATCGACGCAGAACAGCTGAATCTGCCCCGCGTCGATCTTGTGCGCGACAGCCGCGACCAGCCCGCGGTCCTTATACTCGAAGAAGCGGCCCTGCGAGGAAGGGAAGACGACGATCGGAACGCCACCGTGGCCGAAGACGAGCAACTCCATGTCGCGATCCAGGCGCCACGACCACCACTTGTGATATTCGCGATTCATTCCAGGTTCACGCAGCCGTTACGGTATCGTAAAGCATCGGAACTCAACAGCGCGGGAGATTCCGCCGACGCGCCACGACCACACCAGGAGAGACCCGAACCCGTTGGAGCCGCAGACGCAGAGCCTGACACCGACTCCGGCGCAACCCGTCCCGCCGCCGAGCGGGCCGCCCCATCCTCGGGTGTACAAACATCCCGGATTCACGAGCCGCTTCCTGCCGGGCGACCGCGAAATCAGCGTCTACGTACCGCCCACATATGAGCAGGACTCCGAGCGCCGCTATCCACTGCTGATTTTGCAGGACGGCCAGAACCTCTTCGATCCCGCGACGTCGTTCGTTCCCGGAAGAACCTGGCGCGTTGCGGAAAGCGCCGACGACGCCATTGCCGCTGGGGAAGTGGAGCCGCTGATTATTGTGGGAGTGGCGAATGCCGGCGAGCGCCGCCTTGCCGAATACACGCCGACGCGAGACATGAAGCTGGGCGGTGGCGAGGCCGGCAAGTACGCGCTGCTGGTCACGCGCGAGCTGCTGCCCTTCCTGCACGCGCGGTATCGGCTGCATCCGGGACCGGACCACACCGGAATCGGCGGCTCGTCGCTCGGAGGTCTCGTGTCGTTCTGGATGGGGCTCGCGCACCCGGAGATTTTCGGCCGGCTGGCGGTGCTTTCGCCGTCAGTCTGGTGGAATCACCGCTATATCCTGGCGTATCTCAACGACGTTGCGCCCGGACTGCACCCCAGACCGAGGATCTGGCTCGATGCAGGCGACCAGGAAGGCCGCCGCACGCTCACCGACGCGGACACGCTGCACGCGCGGTTGCGGAAACAAGGCTGGCGCGATGAGGTGGATCTGCACTTTGAAACGGTCGCTGGCGGAACGCACGATGAGGCCTCCTGGGCGGAGCGCGTGCGGCCTATGCTGCGATTTCTTTTCCCGGCCGTGCGTAAATTGGGCAGCCGGGACTCGGAAGCTGAAGGCTCGTGATGGACGGCACGCCCATTGAGCTGATCCGCAAGCTCGACGAGACGGCCACGGCCTTGCGTGATCTGGCTGGTCGTGTGCGTGCAGCGGCTCTTGATGTCGCGGACCCGGCCCTCCGTGAAGAGATGCTGGAGAGCGCCGCGGGCTGGGAGCGACGCGCGGACGAGATGTCCGAGGCCATTCTCCGCTGGAAGCGGGAGATTAACTAAGCGGCGGCCTGAGTCCCAGCGTTGCGCGATTTGGCGTGGCAGGCCGAAAGACGCGCGCCTGACAAACCCGGTATACTCGCTCTTCAGAGGATGTTCCGGACCAGAAGGCCCTGACCGCCGTCCCGCTGTGCAAGTGCGCAACCCGCGGATTCCGGCTATGGGTCTTTTTTGATTCCGGGACAATCGTCCGCGCTCCTCTCGTGTTTCCGGGCGGACCCCTCTGGAACCCCATGGGCGACCTACTCGACAGTCTTCACTCCCCCGCCGACCTGAAGAAATTATCTCTACCGCAGCTGGAATCTCTGGCGCAGGAGATTCGCGAGCGGCTGATCGTCACGCTATCGAAAACCGGCGGACATCTCGGGCCAAATCTTGGCGTGGTGGAATTGACGCTTGCGCTCCACACCGTCTTTGAGACGCCGCAGGACAAATTCGTTTTCGACGTCAGCCACCAGGCGTACGTGCACAAGATGCTCACCGGCCGCTGCGACCGCATGGAAACCATGCGCCAGCCAGGCGGCCTGAACGGCTTCATGCTGCGTACGGAGAGCGAGCACGACTGCTATGGTGCAGGACATGCGGGCACAGCACTGTCGGCGGCATTGGGCATGGCGGTTGCCCGCGATCTGGCGGGCGGCAACGAACACGTGATCGCGCTCGCCGGCGACGCGGCATTTACCAACGGCATTTCCTTCGAGGCGCTGAACAATATCGCGGACCAGACAAAGCGGCTGATCGTGGTGCTGAACGACAATGAGTGGTCCATCGATCGCAACGTTGGCGCGATCGCGAAATACCTGCACAAGATTGTTACGAATCAACGCGTGAGCCAGCTGCACGAGAGTGCCGGCCGTCTGCTGGCGCGTATTGGAGGCAAGAGTGCGGTCAATGTGGTCAAGCGCGCCGAGGAAGCCGCGAAGGGAATGCTGTGGCCATCGGTTCTGTTCGAAGAATTTGGGCTGACCTATTACGGTCCCGTGGACGGGCACAATCTTGGCCTGCTGATCGAGACCTTCCGCTTCCTGAAGCAGCAGGAGCGCCCGGTGATCCTGCATGCGATTACGCAGAAGGGCCGCGGATTTCAGCCGGCGCTGGACAAGCAGAAGAAGTTTCATGGGCTGGGACCCTACGATCCGGAGACGGGCAAGACCGAGTCCAGCGGCCAGCGGACCTACTCGGAGATCTTCGCGGAGACCCTGGTTCGCCTCGCGAACGAGAACGACAAGATTGTCGCCGTCACAGCGGCGATGCCCAACGGTACCGCGCTCGATCTCTTCCGCCCGCATCATCCGAAGAGGTACTTCGATGTCGGCATCGCCGAGGAGCATGCGGTGATCTTCGCCGCGGGCATGGCGACCAGGGGATTCAGGCCGGTTTGCGCAATCTACTCGACCTTCCTGCAGCGGGCCTTCGATCCGATTGTCCACGACGTTTGCCTGCAGAATCTGCCGGTGATGTTCTGCATGGATCGCGCCGGGCTGAGCGGCGACGATGGTCCAACGCATCACGGGTTGTTCGATATCTCGTACTTGCGCGGCGTGCCGAATATTGTGCAGATGGCGCCGACCGATGAAGACGAACTCGCCGACATGATGTATACGGGGATGCTGCACGATGGGCCGAGTGCAATTCGCTATCCGCGTGGAACCGGCCCAGGCGCGAAGCTGAAACAGCATCCACAAGCCCTGCCGCTCGGCAAAGGGGAGCTCGTTCAGAGCGGCGACGATTTTGCCATTCTGGGTTTGGGCCCAATGCTGCCGATGGCCAGGGAACTCGCTGCGCGGCTGGAGCAGCAGGGGTACTCGGCGGCGGTGATCAATCCGCGATTCATCAAGCCGCTGGATCGGGAGCTGATCGCGCGCTGCGCACGGAACGCGACGGCNNCACGGCAAGGTGGATCAGCTGCGTGCGCGCCACGGCGTGAGTATCGAAGCGGCGCTGGAGAAACTGGCCCCCTGGCTCAGGCGAGGACTACCCCGGCTTGTGGCGCATTAGATGTAGAGGCTTCGTTGGCGTGGGCTCCTCGTGGTGTGAAAAGATGCGAAGAGGGCGCCGCAATTTTGCGCTATGACGACCTCCTCCATCCAGCTTCGAGCCTCAGGTAAGCGCTCGCGCCGCGACCGCGGTATCGTCGCTATTGGCCTATTCAAGCTGCTGCAGGGGGCGTTGTTCATCCTGCTCGGACTTGGCGCCATCCGCCTGCTGCACAAGGACCTCATGCAGGTGGCGGAGCATTTCATTCTGGCGATGCGCTTCAATCCGGAAGGGCGATTCGTGAGCCTGGTAATGGATAAGGTTGCATTGATCGATCCGCACCGGCTGAAGCAGATCAGCGCCGCCATCTTTGCTGTCGCGTCGCTGGATCTGATTGAGGGAACCGGCCTGGTGCTGGAGCAGGCATGGGCGGAATATGTGACGCTGATCCTGACCGCTTCGTTTCTACCCTGGGAGTTTTTTGAGATTGTGCGCCGCGCTACGTGGATCCGCGGAAGCCTGCTGGTCATCAATCTTGCAGTGGTAGTCTATCTCGTCTATTACGTGCAGGCGCGCATGCGGGAACGCCGGCGGCGCGAAGGCGGCAGCAGGTGACGCGCTGGTGGCAACGCCGGAGGCGAGCATGAAGCGAGTCTGCGTGATCGGATCGGGTCCCAACGGCCTGGCTGCGGCGGTGGTGATGGCGCGCGCGGGCCTGCCGGTTGAGGTGTACGAAGCGGAGCCGATCCCGGGCGGCGCTGCGCGCACCATGGAGTTGACGGAACCGGGGTTCAGGCACGACTTCGGCTCGGCCGTGCATCCCATGGGCGCGGGTTCACCATTTTTTTCGTCTCTCCCGCTGGCCGAATTCGGGCTGCAATGGGTGCACGGAACTTCGCCGCTCGCGCACCCGCTCGACGACGGCACGGCGGTCACGCTGGAACACAGCCTTCGCGATCAGGAAGCGCAGTTGGGGGAAGACGGTGTCGCCTGGCGCGAGCTGATGGAGCCGATCGCCACGCAATGGCTGGACTTTATCGTGGACGCCATGGGCCCGCCCACGCGCATTCCACGGCGGCCGCTGCTGATGGCGAGCTTCGCGCGAAAGGCGATGCAGCCGGCGAACGCGCTCGCTCGGCGAACCTTTCGCGGCCAACGGGCACGCGCCTTGTTCGCAGGGCTGGCCGCGCACTCATTTCTCAGCTTCGATGAGCCGCTGAGTCCGGCGGTGGGTCTGGTGCTGGGAGCCGCTGCGCACGTGGTGGGATGGCCTGTCCCCCGCGGCGGTTCGCAGGCGATTACGAATGGGCTGATCGGATACCTGGAAAAGCTGAATGGCCGAGTTCAAACCAGCCACCGCATTGCATCGCTGGACGAGACGGATCCGGAGAATGGACCCGTACTCTGCGATTTGACACCGCGACAGTTACTAATGATCGCCGGTGAGCGGCTGCAAAAGACTTATCGCAAGGCTCTGCAGGAATTCCGTTACGGTCCGGGCGTCTTCAAGATCGATTACGCGCTGTCGGCGCCAATCCCGTGGACCGCGCGCGAGTGCTACCGGGCGATCACGGTGCACCTGGGGGGAACCCTTGAGGAAATTGCGCGCTCGGAGTTCGCCGCAAGGCATGGCGCGGTCGCAGAGAAGCCTTTTGTGCTGGTCGCGCAGCCGTCACTCTTCGATCCCACGCGTGCGCCGGAAGGAAAACATGTGGCCTGGATGTACTGCCACCTGCCGCACGGATCGACTGAGGATATGACAAACCGCATCGAGGCGCAGGTCGAGCGGTTTGCGCCGGGTTTCAAAGATTGTGTGCTCGCGCGGCGCACGTGGTCTCCAGCCCAGCTGGAAGCGATGGACGCCAACCTGGTCGGGGGCGACATTGGTGGCGGCGAGCTGTCGATGCGCCAGTTCTTCTTCCGGCCTGCGCTTGGGAACTACTACACCGGAACGCGCAATCTCTANNCTATGATTTCTGGCCGGCCATCTCGGCCACCGCAGCCATCGCGCGATCGCTGATCTTCTGCCGGACCTGATTCATCTTCAGCCAGGGATCGCGTTTCAGCCGCGCCTTCCATGCATCGAAATTCGCGACGGCAAATTGCTTTGGATCGGTGCGCTCCAGCTCGGCCCAGGTGAGCGGCACAGCCACGCGCACGCCGGCGCGAGCGCGCGGTGACCAGGGCGCGACGGCCGTGGCTCCGCGTTCGTTGCGCAGGTAGTCCAGGAAGATTCGTCCAGTACGCGCGGACTTCGTCATCTTTGTCAGGTAGAGTCCGGAGTTGGAGCGTTCCATCATCAGCACGAAATGGTGCGTGAATTCTTTGATCTCCGGCCACTCGCGTTTTGGTTCGATCGGCGCGACCACATGGATGCCCTTGCCGCCCGTCGATTTGACGAAGGTCTCGAGACCGAGATGCTTCATCAGCTCGCGGACTTCGATGGCGCTCTCGACAACCCGTTTCCACGGCAGATCCGGGTCCGGATCGAGGTCGATGATGAGGCGATCGGGCTGCTCCAGAGTTTCGTTGCTGGAGCCCCAGGGATGTAGTTCCATCACGCCCATCTGGCCGAGGCCGACGAGGCCCTCGCGCGTAGAAACCGTGACATATTCCTCGCGCTGCGGATTGCCACCCTTCTTCACCGTGACGGGCACACTGTCCACGCCGGGGGGCATGCCTTTGCCAACCTGCTTTTGGAAGAACCAGGGTTTGCCGCTGCCCTCCGGACAGCGCACGATGCTCAACGGACGACCGGCGATGTGCGGCAGCAAATGATCGGCGACGGCGTCGTAGTACTCCACCAGTTGCAGCTTGGTCAGGTGCGACGCCTCGTCGAGAATCTTGTCGGGATGGCTGACGGAGACACCGGCGACTTCCGCTCGGCTGCTCCGGGATTTGGAAGATGTCGCCGCTTCTACTTTGGCGGCCGTACTCGTAGGCGCAGCATGTTGAGCGGCTTTGGCGCCGTGTGATGCGGAGTGCGGTGAGGTTCTCTCTTTCGAGGTCTGCTGCCGTGACAACCTCGGCACAGATCCCGCCGTCTCGCGCACCACTTCATTCGGATCCTTATCCTCGCGCAGGCCGAGAAACGCCGCCTGGCGGACGAGGTGATCGCTGGTCCAGTTGGAGAAGCGCGCTTCGATAACCATCGTCGGCTTCACCCAAATCGCATCTTTCTTCGCCTCGGAGGGCAGGCTCTTAAATGACGGCTTCGTGTGGCGCAGCTCTTCAAGCCGGTCGCGCAGCAGTTTGTGCGTCTTTTGATTGAACCCTGTCCCCGTACGGCCCGCGTAGATCAGTTCGCCATCCTTGTAATAGCCGAGCAGCAGAGAACCGATTCCATGACTGCCGGTCGACAGCGGCGTGAATCCGCCCACAACAAATTCCTGCTGCATCACGCACTTCGATTTCAGCCACAGGCGCGAGCGCTCTCCGCGCCAGGTCGAGGTCGCCAGCTTCGACACGATGCCTTCGGTGCCCATCTGACATGCGTGGCGAAACATCTCGCCGCCCTTGGCCCGAATGTGGCTGCTGTACCGGAGTCCATCCTCGCCGTGCTCCTGAATCAACCCTTCGAGGATCGTCTTGCGGCGCTCCAGAGGAAGATTGCGCAGGTTGTGTCCGTCGAGATGCAGCAGATCGAAAGCGTAATACGTGAGAGGATGTGCCGCGCCCTCGTCGAACGCGGCCTGCAGATCGGCAAAGCTGGTCAAGCCTTTCTCGTTGAGCACGACAACTTCGCCATCGAGGATGGCAGCGTGGACTGGCAACTCTGCAGCCGTCTCAGCCAGGTCGCGCATGCGATGCGTCCAGTCGAGTCCCTTCCGGGTGAAGAGGCGGGCGCGGCGCTTGCCATCCTTTTCGTCGATATGAATCTGAATGCGATAACCGTCGAGCTTGAGTTCGTGCAGCCACTCGTCGCCTTCCGGTGGCTGGTCCACCGACGAGGCGAGCTCCGGCGGAAGGAAGGCGGGCATTTTCTCGCGCGGTGCGTCATGCAGAACGGATTCGCGATCGAGGACAGCCGCCTTTTTCGCCAAACCCGGCACCGGTTGCTCAGTTGCCTTCGTCGCCGGCGATCGACGCGTCAGCAGCGACCGATTTGCAGGCGCCTTTTTCTCCGGGACGTGCGAATTCCAGACGTGATCCTCGGCGGCGGCGATCTGCTCGAGGCTACGCCCGGTGATGGCGCTGTCCGGCGCCTCGTCGGTGATGGCGGGAGCGTCGGCCGCGCGCTCGTAGTCGTCGTGCTCCTTGATGAGCAGCCAGTTGCTCTTGCCCTTGTCGCCGAAGCGATTGTTTTTGATCCGGATCAGCGCCCAGTGACCCTTCAGCTTCTTGCCATGCAGGATGAACTTCAGCTGCCCCTTCTGCAGTCCTTCATCGACGTCGGTGACCGGCTCCCACGTGCCGCTATCCCACACCATCACAGTGCCACCGCCGTACTGGCCCTTCGGGATGGTGCCCTCAAAGCCGCCATACTCCATCGGATGATCTTCGACCTCGACGGCGAGGCGCTTGTCGGCGACGACGTAGCTGGGCCCTTTGGTGACAGCCCAGCTTTTGAGCACGCCTTTCCATCCGAGGCGGAAGTCGTAATGGAGGCGCGTGGCTGCGTGCTTCTGCACCACGAAGGGGAGTTCCTCTTGCGCCTTGCTTTTCCCTTTGCCGGCCGCAGCGCCGCTCGGCTCGGCTGTCGTGGCGAAGTCGCGCATGGCACGGTAGCGCGCGAGCTGCTCATCGACCAGGCCGGCCGGGGTCTCTGCGTTCTTCAGGGACTTCTTTGCGGGTTGGTGATCTTTCTTCGGCATCTTAAAACTCGGATTCGGGTACGATGCGGCGGGCTGCCTTCAACCCGTCTGCAGAACCCCGGTCATTTGCAGATCCTGCTCCAGAACAACCGACTCGTTAGGGTTATCCTCGCGATAACGCACCTGAATGCTGCGCCCTCGGATCGCGTCTGCAAAAGCCTGCGCCGCGGCTTTCCGTGCAAAGTGACGCCGGTATTTTCCGTAGCGATGCTCCTGGCGCGCGTAATAGCGATACGCGACCTCCACCCAGCTGCCGTATTGTGAGCGCTTCACGGTCGCCGT
>PMAM01000109.1:43594-56963 GCA_003152595.1 Acidobacterium sp. | reverse complement strand
CGCGATCAGGTTACTACGGCAGCTGCCGTCGGCTCCGGGCGGCGGTCCTCGCGGTTGCCACTTTTGTCCCATGGGTTGCCTGCCGATGTTGCAGTTTCATGACTGGCCAACTCTCTTCGCCGAGGTATATCGTAGTGCTCGCCGAGTGCTCCGAAGCGCGTTTTCTGAGACCGGCACTGTAACCCCAGGAGCTGTTCTGCTATGGCAACTGCATTGCAATCGGAAGTCGCTGCACAAAAGGATTTTCTGCCGCTGAATGGGACCGATCATGTGGAGTTCTGGGTCGGCAATGCCCGCCAGTCCGCCTACTTTTACCGGCTCGCTTTCGGTATGAAGCTGGTCGCCTATGCGGGTCCGGAAACCGGAATCCGCGATCGTGCCTCCTACGTTCTGGAACAGGGCAAAGTGCGCTTTGTGGTGACCACGCCGCTGCGCCCCGACGGCGATATTGCCGAACATGTGCGCGTCCACGGCGACGGTGTACACGATGTGGCGCTGTGGGTGGACGATGCCCGCCAGTCATGGAAAGAGACCACGAAACGCGGCGCTCGCAGCGTGCGCGAGCCCTTTGAGCTGAAGGACGACAACGGCATGGTTAGGATCTCGACGATTGCCGCCTACGGCGACACCGTGCACTCGTTCGTCGAGCGGAGCAGCTACAAGGGCGCCTTTCTCCCGGGCTATCGCGCCACGCCCGAGGATCCGATCGCCCGGCCGGTTGGCCTGCTGCACATCGACCACATGGTCGGCAACGTGGGCTGGAACGAGATGAACCGCTGGGTCGACTTTTATGCGCAGACCATGGGCTTCTCGCTCTACCAGCACTTTGATGACAAGGACATCTCGACGGAATACTCGGCACTCATGTCGAAGGTGATGGCGAACGGCAACGGCCGCGTGAAGTTCCCCATCAACGAGCCGGCCGAAGGGCGGAGGAAATCGCAGATCGAGGAATATCTGGAGTATTACCACGGGCCGGGCGTGCAGCACATCGCGCTGGCGACGAATGACATTCTCGGAACTGTGGCGAAGTTGCAGGCCCAGGGCGTGCCCTTCCTCACCGTCCCGCACACGTATTACTCCGAGATGGAAGGACGCGTCGGCAAGATCGACGAGCCCATCGCGGAACTGGAGAAGCTGGGCATCCTGGTCGATCGCGACGATGAAGGCTATATGCTGCAGATCTTCACCAAGCCCGTCGAGGACCGGCCGACGCTGTTCTTTGAAATCATCCAGCGCAAGGGAAGCCGCAGCTTCGGCAAGGGCAACTTTAAGGCACTGTTCGAGGCGATCGAACGCGAGCAGGACGCACGCGGCAATCTGTAACCGCAGGTGTGACTAATAGCGCATCCGGCGAGGCTCCGCCGGGTGCGCCGTTCCATTGCCAGGCTGTCGCTTCTCCAACTCCAGGCGAAGCAGAGCCCATAAAAAGAAGCCGATGGCGGCAGCGACGACAACCGCCAGTCCATAAAGCGCAAGCTGACTGGAATCCACGATTCGCGTCCTTCTGCTTCCATTCCAGAAGGGCACCCGCAAACATGGCGAAAGGATTTTGTAACGATTCTGTAAGGGCGTTCAGTCGGCGACCATCAGTTCGCCCGGCAGGATCGGCCGCGTACGCGGCAGAACGCCATAGGCGGCGAGGGCTCCCGTGACAATCAGAACCGCACAATAGACGACCAGCTTCGCGATGTCCGTCGCGTGGTCCTTTGGCAGAGCCTTCCACAGAATCAGCAGAATGGTCTGTGCCGCTGTTACTGACCAGACCGCGCCATAGAAGTAGCGGCGCTCCCAGCCTTCACCCTGCGTCGAGCGCCGGACACGCGGAAGAACTCCGAAGGCGCCAAGGAGAAGAATCACAATCAGCACCGGCGTGTAGCCGTGAGCGTAGATTTGCTTCATCCGCCACTGTCTGCTCATCACCGCCCAGGTAAGCCCGGCGAGATTGAGCAGAGCGAAATTCAGGAGCGCNNCAGATCCGGCGATAGAGCGGGTTAGGCCGATCCTCGGTGAAGCGCAGGATGTACGGTGCCGGCTCGGCGCCCGGCAATTGTCCGAAGAGCAGCGCGACACCCGTGCCCGCCAGCACTACGGCGAGCCAGATCCAGTTCCATCGGGTTCCCCCCCGGTCAAACAGGTTAAACGTCAGCGGGCCCGGCGCGAGAAAAAAGACCCAGATCCAGATGGGCCAGTGCGCGGCGCGATAGCGCGCCGTGTTGCGGGTGCGCATCCTGCGCTGGTGCGCATATTCCACTCGAACCGAGAGAGCCATAGCAGCTTCTGGCAATTATAGGGGCGCCGATTATGCGCCTGCGACAGCAGCACAGCGCTCGATGGGGGTAAAGCGAACCTCAAGAGAATCGCCCTTCATCTCCACATACACGTCCTCGAGCGACGGCACCACCCAATCCGCGTGTATAAGGCGTTCGAGCGAGTGCGAGTAGAGCGTCGCCATCACCTGGCAACCGGCTGCGCGTCCCGCCTCCACACCCGAGGCTGAGTCCTCGATGACGAGGCACTCAGACGGCGACAGCCCGAGCAACTCCGCCCCTTTGCGGTAGGGTTCCGGATGCGGCTTGCCATGCGTGACCATGTCGGCAGAGACGATCTGTGCGGGAACTCGAACGCCGCCCGCCTCCATCCGGCTACGCGCGAGGCGCTCCGTGGCAGAAGTCACCACGGTCCAGTATTTCTCCGGCAGATGCTCGAGGATGCGTTCTACCCCCTCCAGTGTCTCGAGGCCGACCTTGTCGGCCATCTCCATCCGCTCCAGCCACAGGAGTTCTTCCATGTCGTTCAGATCGGGGCGCAATAGGCGCACAGTTTCAATGGCGCGTCGCCCATGTGCCGTGTGAATCGCCAGCTCGGGATCGACGCCGCGCGCAAGCGCCCATTTCTCCCAGCTGCGCTCCACCGAGCCCAGGGAGCTGACCAGCACACCATCCATGTCAAAGAGAATGCCGCGCGGATGCAGCGTAACCACGCTCGCAGCGGGGGATGACTCCATGTCTCCAGACTAGCAGGCGAGCAGAATCGCTCGACTCGCGGATACCTGTGCGCGGCACTCTGACGCACGGTCTGACACGCGACCAAAAGGCTCGCGCGCTACTCCTCGCGTTCCTCGTAGCAGGCGCGACCAGGTACGCAGCGCGAGAGATGAACGAAGTGATCGTCTGGGCCCGCTGGTCCCATGGTGCGCAAGCACCAGTAGCTGCTGGCGGTGCGGATGCCCGGCAGCCACGACTCGGCGTTCTGCGGCGTGGAGCCGTAGGGGTTCTTCGTTCGGAGGCATTGGCAGGGTTGCGTCGCGTTCGTTGTGCTCATTGTCGACCTCCGTCATCCAGCCGCGCTGGGATCGCGATTCATCTTCCCGGCGGCGAGCAGAACTGTGCGATACACCGCAACCGGAAAGAGATCGAGCTTGTAGGCGTTCATGGAAAGCGGTGTCGCTCCCTCGACCGCGAGCTTTCCCGCAGCGCGCGCAGTTTCCTCGTTGATGGGTTTTCCGGCGAGCGCCGCCTCTGCCTGCGCAGAACGCCGTACCACCGGGGACGCTGCGCCCATCGTAATCACGGCGCGTTTGCAGATGTCGCCTTCCATCTCGAGAACCACGCCGGCGTCTGCGATGGCCCAGTCGAAACTCTCTTTCTCGCCATACTTCTGGTAAGCGGATCGCGTGCCCGGCGCAGGTTTCGGAACCAGGATGGCAGTGATCAACTCGTCCGGCTCGATCACCGTAAACTTTGTGGGGTTGGCATCGGGCACGATGTAGAGTTCCCGGATGCCGAGCGTCCTCTTGCCGCGTTTGGCTGACGTCAGTTCCACAGTCGCGCCCAGTCCGAGCAGCGCCACAGCGGCGGAAGACGGCGCAACGGATGGGCACGTGCCGTACTCCATGATGGCGTGGTACTGGTTGAGTCCTTCGAAAGCGAAGCAGAGATCCTTTCCGTGGCGGAAGCACTGGAAATCCGCCGACCGGTAGTACCAGCACTGCACGCGCTGCAACAGATTGCCGCCCACGGTCGCCATGTTGCGGATGTGCGGAGTCGCCGCGTGGCCACAGGCGTCGGCGAGGATCTGGTAATGCTCGCGAATGTGAGCATAGTCGCTGATCTCGGCCAGAGTCGTCAGCGGTCCGAGGGTCATCCCCTGATCGGTCTCGCGGATTCCCCGAAGTTCTGCAACGTTGCGGATATTCACCAGCCGCGTTGGCTGTTCGATGCCGTCCTTCATGCGATCGAGAAGGTCAACCCCGCCCGCCTTGACGACAGCATCGTCCTTCAGCTGCGACAGCGCCGCATCGACGGTTGTGCAGTCAGCGATGGAAAAACTGTTCATGCCATCTTCTTTCCCTGCGCGCGCAGCGCAGCCAGCACCACGGCCGGCGTCATGGGCGTGTGGCGAATGCGAACTCCGGTGGCGTTGTACACCGCGTTGGCCACGGCGGCGCCGATCGAAACCACGCCCGCCGCTTCGCCAATGCCCGAGGCATCGGTGGAACTCTGCCCGAGGTACGCCTCCACCAGCCGCACATCGATCTCGGGTATTTCGCGCGACCCGACGATCTTGTACTGTTCAAGATCGGGATTGACCATCACGCCATACTTGGGATCGAGCAGGCGATTCTCCAGCAGAGTGAACGAGATTCCCTGGATGATGCCGCCATTGATCTGGCTGATGGTTTGCGCGGGGTTCATCGGCCGCCCGCAGTCATGGACAGAAAGCACGCGCCGGACGTGGATTCTGCCGGCTTCCGTATCGACTTCAACCTCCGCGACATCGACGCCGCCGTAGGTCAGGTACTTCTTCGGGTCGTAGTCGGGAATGCGCTTCGCCTGCACGGCAATTTGCGACGTGGTCATCTTCGACGCGGCCCGCTTGAAGCTGATCGGCGCGACCTTGCCCGAGTGGCTCCGAACCTCGCCGTCCACAAGCACCAGATCGCCGGCAGTGGTGCCAAGAGCCGGTGCAATATCCGCCAGAAACTTCTGCGAGGCCTGCCAGGCTGCGTCACGTACCACTGGAGTCAGCGAAAGCGTCGTGACGCTGCCGCCGGACTGCGGACCCTCGGGGTAGTTGGTATCGCCCACTTTCACGGCGATCTGCGAAGGTGGAACACCGAACTGCTCCGCCAGGATCTGCGCCATCACCGTCCTGATGCCGGAGCCGATGTCCTGCACGCCGGAGAAGACCTCCAGCGAGCCGTCCTTATGAATGCGGACCTCAGCGTTGGAGCCCATGCTGACGAAGCGGTACCACACCGACTGCGCCAGGCCTATGCCGCGCTTTACCGGGCCCTGGTCGGCTCCCGCAACCGGATTGCGCGACTTCCACAACTCGCTCTCACGCACGATCTGCCGCTCCACGCGACGCACCGGATGTGTATCCGCCTTGTCGCGCAGGTCGATCGGCTCCATGTTGAGCTTCACCGCCAGATCGTCCATGGTCTGCTCCAACGCGAACGCGCCCTGTGGATGCCCCGGAGCGCGCATGGCCGAAGCCGGTCCCGCGTTGATGAAGACATCGTTCTCTTCTGTGTGCAGCGACGCTGCCTGATAAAGGTTCTGTGCCGGACCCGCGCAGCCGGCGCCCGTCCCGCAGCCCGCGGTGCCGTACGCGATAAGGTGGATCGCCGTGAGGGTGCCGTCCTTCTTTGCCCCGATGCGCAGCACCTGATCGGAACTGGGCCGGTTGCCGACGGAAAGATGCTCTTCCTGGCGATCGAGCATCAGCCGCACCGGAGCGCCGGTCTTCTTCGAGAGCGCAGCGGCCACCACGCCGGGATTGCCGGCTCCGAATTTCGCGCCGAAACCGCCGCCCATGTATTCGGTGATGACCCGCACGTTTGTGAGCGGAATCTTGAAAAAGCCCGCCAGTTCCTCGCGAACGCCGGAGGTGCCCTGCGTCGACGCGTATACCGTCAGCAGATCGGGCTTCCAGTCGGCGACCACGCCATGCGTCTCCAGTGCGGAATGCGTCTGCACCTGCGTGACATAGTGGCCTTCAACGACGACGTCGGCATCTTTGAAGCCCTGTTCGCTATCGCCGCGCTTGTGAATCGACGGACCGTGAATATTGCCGGTCTGTGCCACGCCGTGGGGACCCCCTCCGCCGCCGGCGCTGCCCGCCTCGTCCGCTGCTCCAGGGAAGACATTCGGAGCATCGGGATCACGCGCCTTCACGTCGTCGACGACGAAAGGCATGGTGTCGTACTTCACCTTCACCAGCGCTGCCGCCTCTTCCGCGGCATACGGAGTCGTCGCTGCTATCGCTGCCATCGGCTGTCCGGCATACCGCACCACCGGATACTTTGCCGGATCGAGAGCAGGATTTCGCAGCTGGGCATTTCCCAGCACATGCTGGATCACATGCACGCCCTTCACGCCGGGATACTTCTCCGCTGCCGACGTGTCGATGGATACGACCTTGGCGTGCGGCACCGTGGCGTTAACGAACTTTGCGTAGAGCATGCCCGGCAGCTGCACGTCCGCCGTGTAGCGCGCGCGCCCGCAGGCCTTCAGCAGGCCGTCGTAGCGTTCGATGGGCTGTCCGACATACTTCAGGTCTTTGTTGATCGGCCATACCGGCGGCTCAGTTGCCGGCACGCTGCGGGTTTCCTCGGCCAGTGTGTAACCGGGGACGCCGACCGGCATCTGCACCGTCTTCTTCGCGGGTGCTGCGGCCTGGGCGGTAAGCGCGTCTTCGATGGGTTCTTTCGTCATGGGGTTCCTCCGCTAGGCGTTGCGCAACGTGCCCGCCGCATCCAGCGTGGCGGCAAAGACTTTGGGATACGTGCCGCAGCGGCACAGATTGCCGGAGACAGCGTGGCGTACATCGTGCTCGGAGGGGTGCGGATTACGCTCCAGCAGCGCAGCGCAGGTCATCACCATGCCCGGCGTGCAGAAGCCGCACTGCATGGCATCGTGCTTCACGAACGCTGCCTGCAGCGGATGGATCTTTTCCTCCGTCGACAGACCTTCGATCGTTGTCACGTGGTGGCCAATGGCATCGATGGCCAGCGTCATACAGCTGTTCACCGGCATCTTGTCCAGCCACACGGTGCAGCCGGAGCAGACGCCTCGGTCGCACACTACCTTGGTGCCCGTCATGCCGAGGTGAATGCGCAGGGCTTCTGCCAGCGTCGTGCGCGGCTCGATCTCCACCGTGTGCTCGGCGCCGTTCACGTGCAGCCTGACAGGAATCGCACCGGGGCCGAATTCGGTCACTCCATGCGGAGACTGGGCGCGGGCTTCGCTGGTGAATCCCTGAACGCCATCCAGCAGAGCGGTACCAGCGGCGGTCAGGCCGGCGCCTTTCAAAAAACCGCGGCGACTGATGCCGCTTTTTCCTGAATCTGTTGTTAAAGCGGGTGGAGATGCTGGAATCGACTCCCTGGGATCCGGCATGTTGCTGCTCCTTCATCGGCGGATGCTCCAAAGCGGCGTCCGTTTGCTTTTGCCGATGCCAAACTATAGCCCCTGGGGGGTTTGATCGTAAACCGGCTGCCCCAGTTGGCAAATTCCGCACCTCTTGAACCGGCCACTGTTACCCTTCGTCCCATGAGGTCACTGGCGCGCGCTGATACCGCCCAGAAAGAACGCTTATGATGGCGCGAATTTCCTGACGGTATTTGTGACCTCACCCTTGAAGTTGCGAGCGTCATACATCAAAATGAAACACTCACCGGCCAACGACCGTAATTCGTCACAAGCAGGGAATCGCAACTACAAAGTGCCGACCCACGCGGCACCGGCAAGTCTTTTTGGAGGAAACGTGACCAGACGCTGTTTCGCAGTTACTGCGCTCGTATTCTCGCTGGTGTTCCTTGCCGGAACCAGCATCGCCCAGATCGCCACCACCTCCCTGCGCGGCGTCATCCGAGACCCGAGCGGCGCGGTGGTTCCCGACGCCAAAATCACCCTCACCAACGCGGCCAACGGCCAGACGCTCAGCGCCACGTCCAACGGAGCGGGCGAATATGCATTTACCCAGATTCCCCCCGCACACTACACCATCAATGTGTCGGCGACCGGTTTTGGCGATCAGAAGAAGACCGCCGAATTGATCGTGGACCAGCCGGCTGCGATTGATTTTGCCATGAGCGTCCAGTCCGCGGCTCAGGTCGTGAACGTTAGTGCCGAGGCGCAGACTCTGAACACCACCGACGCCTCGCTGGGGGGGTCGATGGACAACGCGCTGATCCAGGCGCTGCCCAGCGAGACCCGCAATGTTCCTGACCTGCTCTCGCTTGAACCGGGGGTGCTCTATCTGCCCACGATGGGCGCGTCGGAATCGAACCCCGGCGGCGATAGCCGGAGTGGCGCGGTGAACGGCATCCGTTCCGATCAGGGCAACGTGACCGTCGACGGCGTCGACGACAACGATCAGGTGTTTGGCTATGCGTTCACCGGGGTTCTGCGCGAGACCCAGGATTCCGTCGAGGAGTTCCGCGTGGCGACTTCCAACACGAATTCTGATGAGGGACGCTCAGCCGGCGCGCAGGTGAGTCTCATCACCAAGTCCGGCACGAACAAATTCCATGGCGGAGCCTACGAATACAACCGCCCGACCATTACGGTCTCGAACAACTGGTTCGTGAAGCAGGCGGAACTGAACAGCGGCGATCCCAACACTCCGCCCAAGCTCATCCGCAACATCTTCGGCGGCGCCGTGGGTGGCCCAATCATCAGAGACAAGCTGTTCTTCTTCGGCAACTACGAGGGCAACCGGCAGGCGGAAGATCAGGTCGTGACGCAGACAGTTCCGACCGCTTCTTATCAGGCCGGCACGATTACCTTTCCCGGCGGAAGCTTCAGTCCGGCCCAGGTGACGGCGTTGGACGCACCCTGCGCCGCACCCGGAGGAGCGTGCAACACCGCGCAATATCCACACGGACCGGGTCCCAATCCGAACGCTCTCGCCTACTTCAAGTCCATGCCGGCGGCCAACGGCACCACGGCCGGCGATGGCCTGAACACCGGCTCCTTTACGTTCGCCTCGCCGCATCCGATCACCCTCAACACCAGCATCGGGCGCATCGACTGGACCCCCAACGAGAAGCAGCGCATCTTCGTGCGCGGCGGCCTGCAAAAAGATACCCAGGGCTACGCGGAGCAGTTTCCAGGTCAGCCGCCCTCCCAGAATTTCGAAGACAATACGAAAGGAATTATCGGCGGCGATACCTGGTCAATCTCCCCGAACATGGTGAACGATATTCGCTTTGGCTACATCCGCCAGGCCAACAGCCTGAGTGGCCTGGGGAAAACCGACTTCGTGGATTTCCGCTTCATGGCATCGCCGACCGCTGAGACCAGAACCACGATTCAGTCGGTGCCGGTGACGAATATCATCGACAACTTCAGCTGGACCAAAGGCAGGCACACCTGGCAGGTGGGCGGCAACTGGCGTCTGGTACATCAGAACCGCGAGTCCGACGCCAATTCCTACAGCAACGCATCAACGAATCCGTACTGGCTGGGGGGCAATCCTCCAGGACTAGCCGCGAGCGGCTTCGGTAATTCTTATGTGATTGCCTACAACAACCTTGTCGGCAACGTTCCCTCGGTCACCGATCAGTTCAATTACAAGGTTGCCAGTGCGAGCAGTGCCAGCCTGCTGGCCGATGGCGCTCCGATTAGCCGACATTTCAAATCCAACGAGTATGAGTGGTATGTCCAGGACGCCTGGAGAGTCACTCCCAAGCTGATCATTACCCTTGGTCTGCGCCAAAGCCTGCTGCAAACTCCGTGGGAAACCAGTGGCCAGCAGGTGGCCCCAACCATCGACACGCATACCTGGTTTGAGCAGCGCGAATCTGCGGCTTTAGCCGGGCAGATCTACGAGCCCAACCTCTACTTTGCGCCGACCGGTCCGTTCTACGGCAAACCAGGATTCTGGGCGAAGGCGAAGGACAACTTTGCACCCCGCCTGGCTCTTGCTTACACCGTGAATGATAAGACCACCATCCGTCTCGGCGCGGGCATTTACTACGACCATTACGGCGAATCGCTGGTGAATGCTTTCGACCAGCACGGCGCGTACGGCATCAGTAGCTCGATTGGCAATCCTGCCGGACAAACCAACTCGGAGAACGCGCCGCGCTTCGTCAACCGCACTACGCTTCCGTTCGTGGCTGGTACCGCACCCCAAACCGCCACCTTCCCCTATGCGCCGCCGACCGGAGGGTTCGCGATCACCTGGGGCCTGGACAGCAAGTTGAAGACCCCGTATACCGAAGCCTTCAACCTCTCCGTTCAGCACCAGTTCGCCAAAGGCTGGACGGTTGAAGCGGATTACGTCGGCAATATGGGACGCCATCTGCTCCAGAGCCTCGATCTCACCGAGCCGGTCGACTACGTCGATCCAGGTGGCGGTGGCGATTACTACACCAACGGCGGCGCGCTGTCGCGCCTCGTCGATCAGAACGGTGGCGATCCCACAGCTTCCGTGCAGCCTATCAAGTACTTTGAGGACCTGTTCCCGTGGATGGCGAATTTCGACTACGCCGGTCAGAGCGCGACCCAGGCCATCTACTCCGATGAGTGGGCGCCGTTCCGCTCGAACCTCGGCGCTACCACCGCTCTGTCCGACCTGGACTTCTTCTGCTTCAGCGGCTCGGAAGGCGTCAACTATCCCTGCCCCGCGAACTTCCAGTCCCGCTTCTGGCAAGGCCAATTCTCCTCACTTTACGCACTGTCCAGCATCGGTATGAGCTACTACAATGCCGCGCAGCTGGTCGTGCGTCATCCCTTCTCGCACGGCCTCCAGATGGACCTTGCCTGGACGTTCTCCAAGTCCATTGACTATGGGTCGGACGCCGAGCGCAGCACCGAGTTCACTACCAGCGGATCGGGTGGCTCGTTCAGCGACATCCTGAATACCTGGAAGCCCTACCTCAACCGGGGCGTCTCGGATTTCGATGCGCGCCAGTTGCTGACTGTAGACGCCGTTTACCAGTTGCCTTTCGGCAAGGGCAGAGCCTTCCTGGGCGACGCGCATGGCATTACTAATGTACTGCTCGGTGGCTGGGACTTGTCGGGCATCAACCGTACCACCAGCGCCCTGCCCTTCTCGCTCTTCGAGCCGGGCTGGACCACCGACTGGCAGATCGAGAGCTATGGCGTGGTGACCGCACCGGTGAAGATGCGGCGCCACTTCGATTGCAATGGCAACCCCCAGTTCTTCGCTACCCCAGGTGGTACCTGCGATGCGCCCGGGTCAGGCATCAACGGTGGCATCCCCACCGGTTCGCCAGTCCGCCTCCCTTATCCAGGTGAGGCTGGCGAACGGAACAATTTCCGCGGCGATGGCTATTTCGACATCGACACGGGTCTGAACAAAACTTTCCAGATTCGCGAGTACGGGACGCTGAAGTTCGCATGGGAGACCTACAACGCTACCAATACCGTGCGCTTCGATCCTGCTGCCATCGGCTCGGGACTGACCAGCGGCACCCTGGGTATCGCCAGCCCCGGCACCAACAATCCCGGCTTGCTGGTTGAACCGCGTCGCATGCAATTCTCGCTGCGGTTCGACTTCTAACTCGCCCATTCTTGAGCGCCGGAGATCCGTCTCCGGCGCTTTTCCTTTGCTGCCGCTCTCCCCGCAACTGCCTCGCTGCGGCGAATTGTGATTACACTACTCTTTCACTGCAAATCCAGGCCGAATGAGTGCGATGGGTGCTCCAGCCCACGGCTCAGAAAGGGAACTCATGCGCTGGCTTGTGCTCACCTTCGCCGCCATCTTCTCCGCCGCTCTCGCCCTACACGCCCAGGCGCCCGCGCCTGCCTCTGTCCTCGGGCACACGCCCGGGGACGACTACTATCTCGCGAATTACGAAGAGGAGATCCACTACTTCCACGAACTGGCCGCGCACTCCGACCGCGTGAAGATGATCACCGTCGGCAAGACGACCGAAGGCCGCGACATCGAAGTGGCGATCATCTCCTCGCCGCAAAACCTCGCGCACCTCGACGACCTCAGAGCAACCGCTACAAAGCTAGCGACGGCCCAGGCGGTGACAGATGCGCAGGCAAGGGAACTGGCCCACACCGCAAAAGTCATCGTCCACATCGACGGCGGACTTCATGCCAGCGAGGTCGCCGGACCGCAGCATTCTATTGCTCTGGCGTACAAGCTCGCGTCCGCCCAGAACGACCCCGAAGTCGACGCGATCCTCGACAACGTCATCCTGATGCTCTGGCCTACGCTGAATCCGGATGGCCAGGACATGGTCGTCTCCTGGTACCGCAAGAACCTCGGCACGCACTTCGAAGTTAGCCCCATGCCCTGGCTTTTCCAGGACTATGTTGGACACGACAACAACCGCGACGGCTACATGCTCAACATGAAAGAGTCGCAGGTGGTGGCGCAAACCGAGATCGCATGGGCGCCGGCTATCTTTTATTGCCAGCACCAAACCGCGCCGTTCCCCGCACGCATCTGGATCCCGCCTTTCTCCGATCCTATCTCGTCGAACATCAGCCCTTACGTGCGCAGCTGGTTCAACGTGATCGGCACCAACATGTCCGCGTATCTCGACGAGCACCAGATGCCGGGCGCCATCAGCGAGTCGCAATTCGATAACTGGTATCCGGGATTTGTCGACTATGCCGGCTCCTTCCGCAACGAGATTTCCTTCTTCACCGAAACGGCGCTCTATCGCTACGCGACGCCCCGCTTTTACACCGTCGACGAATTTCCGAAGGACATGCAGGACCTAAAAGCGCTGACGATGTACACCACGCCGTGGCAGGGCGGCTGGTGGCATCTGAAGGACGCAGTGGATTACATGGTGGCCGGATCGATGTCGGTGCTCGACACAGCNNCCCTTCGCCTACGTCATCCCCAGCGTCCAGTCCGATGCGCCCGAGGCGGAACTGCTGGCCCACATCATGCAGCAGAACGGCATCGAGATTCGCGAATCGCAGACCGGCTTCCACGCGAACGATCGCGACTATCCGGCGGGCTCGTGGGTCATCCTCATGAACCAGCCCTATTCGTCGATGGCCAAAGAGCTGTTCGAGGTACAGCGCTATCCCGCGGCGTTGTTCACCGCAAGCGAGAAGCCGCTCGATTTGCCTTATGACGTGACAGGCTGGACGCTGCCCATGCAGATGGGTGTCCGCGTCGATCCGGTCTCCGACCCCATCACGCCGGAGGAACTTTCCCACCTGAAGGTGGTGACCACTCTCGATCCCCCGCCCGCCGAAGTGCAGGGAAGTGGCGGCACCTTTGTATTGAGCCATGAGCCCGACGCCAGCTTCCGCGTGATCAACGATGTGCTCGCCGCCGGCGGTTCGGTCAGCTTCGCGCAGGACGAGATGAAGACCTCCCAGGGCATGGAGAAGGGCGCGTTTGTTATCGGTGG
>PMAM01000109.1:42528-43589 GCA_003152595.1 Acidobacterium sp. | reverse complement strand
ATACGCGCCGATCAGTCTCTACAACGCCGACATGCGCTCCGGCGGCCTGCGCGATCGCGTCGACGTGATCATCCTGCCGGACATGCGGCAGCAGCAATTGATCGATGGCTATCGCGATGGCATTGTCCCGGGCCAGTACGCAGGCGGCCTCGGCGCGGAGGGCCTTGACAATCTCCGCGACTTTGTCCGCCGAGGTGGAACGCTGATCGCCTTTAACCAGACTGCTGCTACGCTGGTTCCGCTGTTGTCGCTGCCCGTGAAAAATGTTCTCGAAGGCCTGAAGAGCGACAAATTTTTCTGTTCGGGCGCGTTGTTNNATTCCATGGCGCCATCCTCGCTCGCTATCCCCAGGACAGCAGTCCCCTGGAAAGCGGACTGTTGCTGCATCCTGAAGCCATCGAGGACAAAGTCGCCGCGCTGGAATTGTCCTACGGCAGCGGCCGCATCTTCCTCTACGGATTCAAGCCACAGTGGCGTGGGCAATCGCACGGAACGTATAAGTTCTTCATGAACGTGCTCTACAAATACGATCAGCCACCCTTTCCCAAACCTGAGCCGCCGGCCGCGAAGGAGCAAAACCAGAAGACCGCCGAGTAGCGCTGCTCATTTGCTTCACGCGCGCGAAGCGTTGAGAATGACCAGTTCGAGAGGACCTCAATGAGCCAGGACCAAACTCCGATTCGCGCGCCGCGCGGCAACACCCGAACCGCGCGCGGCTGGATTCAGGAAGCCGCGAAGCGGATGCTGATGAACAATCTCGACCCGGAGGTCGCCGAAAAGCCCGCCGAGCTGATCGTCTACGGCGGGCGAGGCAAGGCCGCGCGCAACTGGGAGTGCTTCCACAAAATCGTCGAGACGCTGGACCGCCTTGAGAATAACCAGACGCTGCTCATCCAGTCCGGCAAGCCGGTGGCCGTGCTCGAAACGCAGCGCCTCGCGCCGCGCGTGCTCATCGCCAACTCAAACCTGGTTCCTCACTGGGCTACGTGGGAGCATTTCGACAAGCTCGATCAGGCTGGCCTGATGATGTATGGCCAGATGACCGCCGGCTCCTGGATCTA
>PMAM01000109.1:0-42461 GCA_003152595.1 Acidobacterium sp. | reverse complement strand
ATCCAGCGCCGGCTCGAAACGCGCTATCTCGACAAGGCCACCAGCTCGCTCGACGAGGCCATCTCTATGGCGCGCCAAGCAAAGGCTGCACGGCAGGCGGTCTCCATCGGACTTCTGGGCAATGCTGCCGAAGTTCTGCCGAAGATGGTGGAGATCGGATTCACTCCCGACCTCGTCACCGACCAGACCAGCGCCCACGATCCTCTGTGGGGATACCTGCCCATCGCCCGCGCCGACGAGGATCTGAACCTGGTTCGCGCAAAACAGCAGGACATCTATATGGAGCGGGTGCGGGCGTCGATCGCGACCCACGTGCGCGCGATCCTGACCATGCAGCAGCGCGGCGCCATCGCCTTCGACTACGGCAACAACCTCCGCACCCAGGCGCAACTCGCGGGCGTGTCCGACGCGTTTTCGTACCCGGGATTTGTGCCTGCGTTCATCCGTGACTCCTTCTGCGAAGGACGCGGCCCATTTCGCTGGGTGGCGCTCTCGGGCGATCCGGCGGACATCGCGAAGACCGACCAGGCGCTGCTCCAGCTCTTCCCCGACGATCAACGTCTGACGCAGTGGCTGACGTACGCTGCGGAACAGATCGCCTTCCAGGGTCTGCCCGCCCGCATCTGCTGGCTGGGCTATGGACAGCGCGACCGAGCAGGCCTGCTCTTTAACCAGATGGTGCGCGATGGTCGTCTGAGCGCGCCCATCGTCATTGGTCGCGATCATCTCGATGCGGGCTCGGTCGCGAGCCCCTTCCGCGAGACCGAGGCGATGCGCGACGGGTCCGACGCCGTGTCCGACTGGCCGCTGCTCAACTTCGCCACCGGCATCGCCAGCGGCGCGTCCTGGATGAGCTTCCACCACGGCGGTGGTGTTGGCATGGGCTACAGCCAGCACGCTGGACTCGTCGTCGTAGCCGATGGCAGCGATGAGGCCGAAGAGCGCCTGCGCCTGTGCCTGCGCAACGATCCGGCGACGGGCGTTGTCCGACACGCCGATGCGGGGTACGAACGGGCGATCAACGTTGCGCGTGAGCGCGGTGTGGACATGCCGAGCCTCCGATGAAAGCCGACCTGCTGATTCGGGGCATTTCGCAGCTTGTGACGGCCGAAGGCCCCGGCCCAAAGCACGGGCATGCCATGCGCGACCTCAGGGTCACCGTGGATGCGGCCGTCGCCGTGTCCGACGGCAGGATTTTGTGGACCGGCCTCGAAAAAGCGTGGTCCGGCGGGGCAGCTGCAACCGTACATGTTGGACATCGCGCCGTCATTCCTGGCCTCGTCGATCCGCACACCCACGCCGTCTGGGCGGGCGATCGTCTTGCCGATTTCGACGCGCGCATCTCCGGTGTCCCCTACGAAAAGATCCTGGCCGCGGGTGGGGGAATCTGGAGCACGATTCGCGCCACGGCCGCCGCTTCGAAGGACGAACTTCTCGCGCTCGCCCGGCCGCGCATCGAGGCGCTCCTGCGCTCAGGCGCCACGGTGATCGAGGTCAAATCGGGATACGGTTTCGCGTCGGACAAAGAACTGGCGATGCTCGAGGTGATCCGCTGTTTGTCCGACACGACCTGCGCCCGTATCATCCCCACGCTGCTGATTCACGTGCCGCCAAAGAGCGCATCGGACAGGGCGGCCTATGTGTCCGACGTATGTCAGACACTCATTCCCGAAGTCGCTCGTCGGAAGCTGGCGGTTGCCGTCGACGTCTTCGTCGAAAAGGAGGCCTGGAGCGCTGCGGAGGCCGAAAAGATCTTGGCAAGTGCGCGCGAACATGGCCTCGCCGTCAAGCTGCACACCGAGCAATTCAACCGCGTCGGCGGCCTCGAACTTGGCTTGCGAATTGGCGCGCTCAGCGTCGATCATCTGGAGGCGTGCAGCCCTGAACAGGTCACCCGAATGTCAGACACCAGCACCGTCGCCACCCTCCTTCCTGGAGTCTCGTTGCACCTGGGCTTGCCGCCAGCGCCCGGCCGCGCGCTCATCGATGCAGGGGCGGCCGTCGCTGTTGGGACCGACCTCAACCCCGGTTCCAGCCCCCTGTTTTCCGCTGCTGCGGCTCTGGCTCTGGCTGTGCGCCTGAACGGTCTAACGGCGCGGGAAGCTCTGACAGCCGGAACCGTGAATGCCGCCGCCGCGCTCGGTTTGTCTGACGCGGGTCGCATCGAAACTGGACTGCCCGCGGACTTTCTCGTTTTGCATGACTCCGACTGGCGCGACCTCCTTTACACACTCGGCAACAACCCGGTCCGCGAGGTCTGGATTCGCGGAGAGAAGGTTGCCGCATGACCACCCTTTATCGCCCTGACCTCCTCTTCGTCGACGGTGCCTTGGTTCGCAACCGCGCGCTCCTGGTCGGCGACGATGGAAAGATCCGCAGCGCCCCCGCGTCCGACACAGCGTCCGACACGGTTGTCGATCTGCCCGGCAAAGCGCTCCTTCCTGGCTACGTCAACGTCCACTCGCACAGCTTTCAACGGTTAATCCGCGGCAAGTCGGAATCCCGTGCCGTCGCGGGCAAAGATTTCTGGTCCTGGCGCGGCACCATGTACCACGCCGCTGCGCGCCTCGAACCGCAGCAGGTCTACGACGTCGCCTGCATGGCCTTCCTTGAAATGGCGCTCGCCGGCACCACAACCGTCGGGGAGTTCCACTACCTGCATACCGCCCCGAATGGCCGTCCTTACGATGATCCCAACCTCCTCAGCAAGCAGGTGATCGCTGCCGCGCAGTCGGTCGGGATCCGCATCGTATTGCTCCGCTGTGCCTACCTGCGATCGGGGTTCCAGCTGCCGCGCGATCCCGGCCAGACGCGCTTCTTCGAAACAACCCAGGAATTCCTCGCCAACATGGATGCGCTGCTGCACGAGGTGCCCGCCTCGGTGTCCGACAGTATCCGACTCGGGGTTGCGCCGCACAGCATCCGTGCCGTGCCTCTCGATGATCTGCGGCAAATCGCCGCATGGGCGCGTGCCAAAAGTCTGCCAATCCATATGCACATGGCCGAGCAGGTCGCCGAGAACGAAGCCTGCCTTCGAGAATACGGTGCCACCCCTGTCGCGCTGGCCGACAAGGCTGGCCTCCTCGGGCCGGACTGGACTGCGATCCACGCCATCCACATCACCGACGATGAGATCGCCATGCTCGCCGACGCCGGCGCGACGATCGGCGCGTGTCCGACGACCGAGCGCAATCTCGGCGACGGCATTTTCGCGGCAGACAAAGTCATGTCGGCTGGAATTTCCGTCGCCCTGGGATCCGATAGCCAGGCGCAGATCGATCCCCTTGAGGACGCGCGCGAACTGGATTATCACCTGCGTCTGACACACCAACAGCGCGCCATCCTCGATCAGATCGGCGATCAGGGCCTCGCATCCCGGCTGTTCGACTGTGCCACGACCAACGGGGCCCGCGCTCTGGCGGTTCCCTCCGGTACCCTCGCCCCCGGTTCCTCCGCCGACTTCTTCACCCTTGATCTGCGCGACATCTCCATCGCCGGCCATTCCCCGGAAAACCTGCTGTCACTCATCGTCTTCGGCATCAACCGCACCGCGATTCGCGATGTCGCGGTCAACGGCAGGCTGATCGTTCACGACGGCAACCATCCGCTGCGCGACGAAATCATCTCGCGCTATGAAGAAGTGCATGCGAAGGTCTGGCGCGATGCGGCAGGATCGTCGCGATGAAAACCGCTGTCGAGATTCTCGCAGACCTGGTTCGAATCCCCTCGAACTCTGCCGTCTCCAACCGCAGTCTCATCGACTACACAACCAGCATCCTGCACTCCGCTGGCTGGTCCGCGCGCGAGCTGNNTGCCATACCGACACGGTTCCCTGGGCCGCCGACTGGACGGATGCTCTCAATCCGATCCTGAAAGATGGGCATCTTCACGGCTGCGGCTCCTGTGACGTCAAGGCCGTTCTTGCGTGCCTGCTCGCAATCATTTCGCAAAGAGCTCTACAAAAATGGCCCGATGGCCTCCGTCTCGTCCTCACCGCAGAAGAGGAGATCGGGTGCATCGGAGCTGCGCATCTCTTCAGCGCGGGCGCGCTCCGGCCGCGGCGCATGGTCATCGGCGAACCGACCCAACTGCATCCCGCTCGCGCGGGCAAGGGCTACTGCCTGGCCGAAGTCACGGTCCACGGAAAAGAGGCGCATAGCGCGCACCCGCAGCAGGGAGTCTCGGCCATTTACAACGCCGCCCGGCTGATTGCCGCCATCGAGGACCTGGCCCAACAACTCACTGCGCAACCACACCCATTCTTCGATCCCGGCTTTACCACGGTCAACATCGGCACGATCGAGGGCGGCACGGCGAAGAACATCGTTCCCGGTGAGTGTCGCTTTCAACTCGAGTGGCGACCCGTTCCCAGCGACCCCGCCCATCACGTACTCGACTCCGTCATGCAGATCATCAGCCGTCTGCACCGCGAGGATCCCGGCTTCCATGCTGAGATCCAGCCTCTCCGCCAGCAATCAGGTTTTGAAACCCCCGCGAACGCGCCGCTGGTCCGCGCCATCGAAACCCTCACGGGCAAACCCGCCAACTCCATCCCGTTTGGTTCCGAGGCCAGCATCTTCGCGCCCGTCGCCGAGGAAGTGGTCGTCTTTGGGCCCGGCGATATGCGCACGGCGCACAGCAGCCGCGAATGCGTGCCGATTGCGGAACTCGAAATCGCCGTGGCATGTCTCAACTCACTGATGAGCGACGGTTGATTAGCCTGCCAACGGAATCCGTTCAGTGAGCCACATGTTGCCGGCTAATTCTGTGTGTCGATCGCCACTCCAGGCATGACGCGGATGCGCGATCCAGGCTCAGGTTCGGGGCGCGCTTCGAATTTGGCGCAGTTGCGCCCGGAATTTTTGGCGACGTACAGCGCAGTATCCGCGCGACTGAGTACTTCGCGGATGGAAGGCGAATCGATCTCGGGCCGGAATGTCGCGACCCCGATGCTGCAGGTCAGTCGAATCCGGCAGTCGCCGACCTCGAACGCCCGCGAGCGAATCGATTCCAGCAGATCGTCGACACGGCGCGGCGCCAGCGACAGATCCCATCCCGGGAACAGGATGAGGAATTCCTCTCCGCCGTAACGGCCCACAATATCGTATCCGCGCATGGCAGTTCGGAAGCGGTCCGCCGACTCACGGATCACGTCGTCGCCGCAAAGATGCCCGTAGTTGTCGTTCAGGCTCTTGAAGTGGTCCAGATCTGCGATCAGCACGCCGAGTGGCGTCCGGTCACGAGTGGCGCGGGCGATCTCACGCTGCAGGTGCTCCAGCATCGCAGCTCGGTTGAAAATGCCGGTCAGCGCATCGTGGGTGGCCTGAATGTGGAGTTCGCGACGCGTTGCCTCCAGCGCCGCCTTTTCTGACTCAAGCTGCGCCGTGCGCTCGGCAACAATGCGGGTGAGTTCTTCCTGACGCCGCGTCAGTGCGCGGGTTCGGAAGGCAACCACCGCCCACGCCAGCAGCAGCGCCAGCATTCCATAAAACGCGTAGGCTGCGCCGGTGCGCGCCAGCGGCCTGCGCAGCGTGAAGCTGAATGAAGATCCGGCCTCGTTCCAGATCCCATCGTTGTTCTCCGCCTGAACCGTGAACGTGTAGTTCCCCGGCGGCAGGTTGGTGTACCACGCGCTTCGACGGCCTCCGGAATAAATCCAGTCAGGATCGAAGCCGATAAGCCGGTACCGGAAATGTTCCTGCTGCGGCGAGACAAAACTCGGAGCGCTGAAAGATAGTTCCAGATTGCCCGTTCCCGGCCCGAGTCGAATGCCGTTCTGCCTTGCGATGGTGAGCGAGTCGAATTTCACGCGTTCGATCCATACCGGCGGCACAACGGTGTTCACGGGGATGTGCGCCGGATCGATCACCGCGACTCCCTCAATGGTGCCGAACCACAGCCGCCCGTCGCGGCTCTTCCATGCACACGGCATGCTGCCATACAGCGTCTCCCGCGAGCGCAGCCCGTCGGCCGTGCCGTATACCAGCGGATGGACGGCGCCGGGTTGACCCGCCGCCTGACTCAGTTCCTTCTTCGCAATGCGGAAGATACCGGTATCCCCGCCGAACCACATGTTGCCGTTGTCGTCCCCGATGATCGAGCCGATGGAGGTGTCCGGCAAGCCCTGGTCCGGGGTCCACGTAACCATGCGGCCGTTCCGAATGTGGCTGAGGCCCCCACTTTGCGTGCCCGCCCACATGCTGCCGTCCCCATCGGCAAACAGACTCATCACATGGTCGCTGTGCAAACCATTGGCGGTCGAGTAGACGGTGGTGACGCCATAGTCCAGGCGCTGCAGCCCGTCGCCGTCCAGGGCGATCCATAAAGCCCCATCGGTGGACTGGGTCATCGCGGCGATTCGGCCACTGTCGGTGATGTGACGAATCGTTCCATGATCGAAGCGTGCCAGCCCCTTGCCCTCGAATCCGATCCATATCGTTCCATCCCCGTCCTCCAGCAGCGCGTTGATGGAAAATTCGCTCGCGTCCGGATCGTGGAATACGGAGACGTGTCCCTGGTGAATGCGCGCGAGAGTGCCGCGCCGGTAGCCGACCCAGAGGTCGCCGTCGCGGGTCTGGAGCAGGGAATAAACTGCCTGACTCGGTAGTCCCTGCCTGGGGCCCCACACCTCCACCCGGCCGTCCGGCAGCAGATGATCCAGGCCCTTGTCGTCCGCCCCGATCCACATTGTGCCGTCCTGCGCCTGCAGTACATTGCCGGTGTAGTTGCCGGAGAGTCCCTCCGGTGTACCGTACACGGCGAATTTTCCATCGCGGAGCTGCGCCATGCCCGCATCCGTAAAACCGATCCAGAGGCTGCCTTCACCGTCCTCGAACAGAGCGCCACTGCACCGGTCGCTGGGGAGACCTCGCTCCGTGTCGTAGAGGTCCACCTTGCCGCGATAGAGCCGCGCGATTCCGTGACGGTCAAAAGCCACCCACAGAGCACCGTCATGATCGATCAGAAGTCCTGCGATTTCGTTCCGCGGCAGGCTCTGCGGGAAAGAGGTGACGCGGCCGTTATGAAGTTGCAGCAGACCGTTCGCGCGTGTGCCAATCCAGAGCGAGCCATCCGGAGCCGCAGCCAGAGCCGAGATCCCATCTGGCGGAAACCCATCGTGCGTGGTCAGGGTTCTGAAGCGGCCGTTCTCAAATCGGCAGAGTCCCTTCGCCGTCCCCACCCAAAGCGTTCCGCCCGCATCCATCGCGATGGCGGAGATCGACAGGTCGGCTAGCCCGTCCCGGGTCGTCCAGCTCCGGATATGGCCGTCTAAGATTCGATCCAGTCCCTTGCCCGTACCAACCCACAGGCCGCCTTCGCCGTCCTCGCGGAGTGCTGTAATGTTGTTGCCAGCCAGTCCATCCCGCGTAGTCAGTGTGGTGAACGCACCGTTCAGGGCCGACGATGTTGCCGCCTGATAGTGGCTCAAACCGCTGTCCGTTCCGATCCAGAGGCTGCCATCGTGGCTTGCCGCGAGTGTCTGAATGAAGCTGGAGGCAAGTCCGGGCGCATTGTGGCGCGTGTAGGTGGCGAAGCGGACACCGTCGAATCGAGCCAGGCCTTCCTGGGTCCCAAACCACAAATAGCCGTCCGAAGTCTGCGTCAGGGTTTGCACGGTATTCTGCGGCAAACCGGACTCACTCGTCCACGAAGTTTGCATGTACTGCGTGATCGCCTTGGCCGGATCCAGCGCGAACACCGCCGGCGCCGGCAGTGCGATCGCCGCCAAAATCGAAGCCGCGAAGATCGCGGCCCGGCTCCCCGGCATGCGCCCCCTTTCTCGCCGTCCGTTGCCATGCAGCAGCGGTCGGCTCACAGTTCGGGCACACGCTTCATCACGAGCTGGAGAGATCGGTTCCATGGGGCGTTCAGAGTCCTGCAACCGCCTCCATCTCCCGGATGGGTCTTGCAGCGTTCCCGCTGCCGGACAGCATTTCCATTGGATTGGGCGTCGGCCGGCCGAGAAGAAACCCCTGCGCTTCGTCGGTTCCCAGCGATCGCATCAGCTCCAGCTGCTCCACGGTTTCGATGCCCTCGACGATCACCTTCATGTGCAGATTGTGGGCCATCAAAAGAATGGACTGAACAAAGGCGCGAGTTTCCGGGCGGACCGCCAGTTCATTCACAAACGAGCGATCGAGCTTCAGAGCGTCGAACGCCAGCTTCGGCAGATAGCTCAGGCAGGAATAGCCGGTTCCGAAGTCATCCATGGCGATCCCGATGCCTCTGCCCGTGAGCCTTCGCATCAGGTCCGCGGCGCGCTCCAGTCCTGTCAGCGTTGCGGACTCGGTCAGCTCCAGCTGCAACAGGCTGGGCTTGAGCCCGGTGCGGCGCAACACTTCTTCCACCTCTTCCAGAAAGGTGTCGCGCGCAAACTGCACGCTGGAGACGTTCACCGCCACCTGAATCGGCCGGTTGGCCTTGCGTTGCCAGGTCGTCGCGTCGGCGCAGGCCCGCTCCATCACATAGGCTCCGAGCGGCACGATGAGCCCGCTCTCCTCCGCCACCGGAATGAAGCTCACCGGCGAAATTCGTCCGAGTTTGGGATGCGTCCACCGCGCCAGAGCTTCGAACCGCGTAATGGTGTTGGTGGAGAGATCGAACTCTGGCTGGTAATGCACATCGATGTCGCCGTTCTCGATTGCCCGCCGCAGTTCGCCTTCCAGAGTCAGGCGTTCGCGCGCCGCGCTGCCCAGCCCATCGCCATAGTGCACAATGCGGTTCTTGCCGTTGCGCTTGGCGGCGAACATGGCGCAGTCCGCCTGCTGCAGCAACTGCCCGCCCTCGTTGCCGTGATCGGGAAACAGGCTGATCCCGATGCTGGCCGTCACACGGATCACATGATCCTCAATTTCGAACGGCGTCTTCAGCACTTCCAGAACGCTCTGCGCTGCAGTATCCGCATCCGACCAGGTCTGGACGTGATCGAGGATCAGCGCAAACTCGTCACCGGCGATCCTCGCGAGGGTGTCGGACTGCCGAAAGCGGGATTTCAGACGATGAGCCACCTGGCGCAGCAGCATGTCTCCGATATGGAGCGTCAGGCTGTCGTTGACCAGCTTGAAGCCGTCCAGNNTCGGCCAACAGACGGCGATTGGGCAGGCCCGTCAGTTCGTCGATCAATGCCATATGCTGTAGCCGCGATTCGGCCTCTCGCTTCGCGCGCTCCCGCCGATGCAACTCCGACAGCAGGGTGTTGACTCCAGATACCAACTCCGCGATTTCTTCGCCGCCCCGCACCGAAACCTGGGACGTTATCTCCCGTTGCGCCGAAACCTGCGCCATCGCGCTGGAGATCTCACGCAGCGCCTTGTGTGTTTCTGAGGCCTTCTGCAGCGCGTCCATCTGCCTCCGCACTCGGCGCCGCAGGATGTACACCCACAGCAGGAATACAAAGGCCATCAGGAACACGAGGGAGAGTGCGGCTGGAATCGCCGGCGGCGTCCAAATCGGTCCGTGCTGCACCATGGCGAGATCGGCTGGCCAGCGGCGCACGATTTGCAGGCTGGCTGGGTCCTGCTCCACCACGATGAGGCCGTTCTGCGCCACCTGGGCTGAGGTGACTCCGGTGAGTCGAATCAAGCTGCCCTCCGCCAAATGCCACGGTCCCAGACCGGCGGTGGTGGGGGGGAAGGCCTTTTCTCCGTAGGCGGCTACCACGGCGCTGACCGTTGTGGGCTCGACGCGAATGTGCTCCAGCGCAAGACTTGCCGTTTTGCCGGCGAGGACCGAGACCGCCGCGCCTGCGTGAACGCTGGCGGGAAGCGGATCCACCGTGATCGGCATCGCCCCCGTCTCGTCCTGAATCCAGAACAGCTTTCCCGGCTCGTCGACGTAGGTGATGACGCCGATAAGATGCACCGAGGAATGCAGAGGAAGAGCCTGCAGATCCTGAATCGTGGTGCGGCGCGCTAACACGGACCCGTGGCACAGCGCGGCCGCCAGCAATCCCGCGCCCAGCACCAGGATCGCGGCTTTCCTGAATCCTGTGACGCCGTTGCGCCTCATTCGAGAATGATCAATTAGCTATGGCCCGTGAGCTATACAACTTTGGGTTTTTTGGCCTACCCGAATGGAATTAGGCGACTTAACTTCAATCAAGCCAGGTCCGAGCGAGCTCGCAATGCAGGGCGTTCCGAGGCCAACATGTGACCACAGTATCCCTGCCTGGGAACTTAGTCAGCGCGGGCCGCGCTCGCCTTTGGTGACACAGCAAGGTCCGCATTCTCCCGGAATTGATTCTTCAGCAATCCCGCAGATCGGCCTCACACGCCCATGCGCGGCTTGTTCTTACGCACGAAGTCCGTGTCCTGCGTCGGCTCGCTCTCGCATTCAATCGCGATCGTCGTCACCGGAGTATCCGGCGCCTTCATCGGCAGATCCGTGAACCGCACGCGGAACTCATCCTGCTTAAACGGCACCGATGCCCCCGTTTTCACCAGCTTTGCCGACTTCACCTTCGTCATCAGTCCGGAAATCGCCACGTATTCTCCTGGCCAGAAATGCACGTGCATGTACAGCGTGTTGCCAATGCGCGTAAAACTCGCGTAGTCCGAACGCCGCACCTGGCACGGATCGCAGTCGTAGATGCTGTGTCCGTTCACGGCCATCCACTCGCCCACCTCGCGCAGCACGCGCACCGACGGCTCCGGCACAGATCCATCCGGCTTCGGCCCGACGTTAAGCAAGTAATTACCGGAGTCGCGCACGCAGCTGATCAGGTTTCGTACTACCGTCTTCGACGATTTCCAGTTGTCATCCGCCGCCTGATAGCCCCAGCTGTCGTTCAGCGTCATGCACGCTTCCCACGCTCGGCCGCCCGTCTCCGCCGTGATGTGCTGCTCTGGCGTTGAGAAATCTCCCGGCAGCTTGTTGCGGTTGTTCACGATGATCTCCGGCTGCAGCTGGAAAACCATCTCGTTCATGCGTGCCGACTCCCACCCGTTTGCATCCAACGGCCACGCCACGTCGTACCACAACACGTCGAGCTTCCCGTAGTTCGACATCAGTTCGTGGATCAGCCCGTGCGTGTAATCCACAAACCGCCTGCGCGCATCCTCATCCGTCGCGCAGCGCGCTCCATCCGGATGATGCCAGTCCATCAGCGAGTAGTAGAACCCCACGCGCAGACCCTCAGCACGCGCCGCCTCCACATATTCGCCAATCAGATCCCGTCCCGGACCCTGTTTCGGCGCGCAGTAATTCGTCAGCTTCGTGTTGAAGTTGCAGAAGCCCTCGTGATGCTTGCTGGTCATCACCATGTACTTCATGCCCGCCTGTTTCGCCAGTCGCGCCCATGCGCGCTGCGATCCCGGCGCGGGATGGAACGTCGTCGCATGCGGCGCGTACTCCACCACCGGTATGCCCTCATCCTCCATCACCCACTCATGCCGCCCGATCGTCGAGTACACACCGAAGTGGATGAACATCCCGAAGCGCGCCGCCTTCCACCATTTCATGCGCTCGTCGCGATTGTTGTCGCCCGGCAGCGGAATCGTAGCCGCAGTCGTTTCCTGTGCCGCCACGGTCCCCGCCGCACCTGACACTCCTGCGCCCATCGCCAGCAGCGATGCGCCCGTTCCCTTCAGCAGGCTCCGCCGTGTTAATTCGGGATTTTTCACGCTTCCTCCACTGTCCGATTTCTGAATGTAACCGTTGCCAATACTAAACCGCAAACGACCTCTTCACTCATTGCAGCAAACGTTGATGCATCCATTCGCGGCAAATCCACGGCGTGTCCCATGCTGCGGTACGTTCACTCGCCACTTCCGTTGACACCCCTTGATCGCGGTTTCGAGAATGACCCTCGGCATGTTCTGCGGGGGCATCGTGTGCCCCACACAAGTTATGCCATTGAAAAGGCCAATAAGAACGGGCGTATCCCGATTGACCGCAGCACAACCGTAGAAAAGGAGCGGCAAATGAGCATCAATTTTGGGAGGTCGGAAAATACTTGCAGGATCCGCGCACGTCGCGGAATCCTCACCGCTGTGGCAGGCGCACTGCTGATCCTGCTGGGCGCCGCACTGCCGGGTCAGGCGCAGCAAATCACAGCCTCGATCACCGGAACCGTCAAGGATTCATCCGGCGCCGTGATCAGCGGAGCCGCCATCAAAGCCACCAATGACGCCACTGGTTTCTCCCGTTCCGTTACTGCCAATGAATACGGCGAATATCGCATCGACTATCTGCCCGTCGGCACTTATACAGTCCAGGTCAAGGCGGCGGGATTCAAGACCTCCGTCCAGTCGAACATCACTCTCTCTGTCGATCAGGTGCAGGCGGTCGACATCGCCCTCACGGTGGGCGCTCAGACCCAGGTGGTCACCGTCACCGCCGCGCCACCTACTGTGAATACCACCAGCGCCGAGCTGGGCAGAACCATTCAGCCGGTCGAGATCGTCGGTCTGCCTCTGGTCAACCGCAATGCCTATGCGGAACTCTCGCTCACGCCCGGCGTTCAGGCCAATAGTGCCAGCGCAGCCTCGAACCCCAACGGCACGCCGAACTTTATCATCGGCCTGCCCTCAGCCGACGTACAGGTGAACGGCTCCATCGACGCCGGCAATCCCGAGGTGAGTTTCTATCTCGATGGCGGCCTCAACATGTCCGGCATTCGGAACTACGACAACCAACTGCCCAACCCGGATGCGCTTGAAGAATTCCGGGTGGAGACCAGCAACTTCTCCGCGCAGTACGGCCGTCTCTCCGCGGCGGTGGTCACCGCTGTCACGAAATCGGGAACCAATCAGTTCCACGGCTCGCTCTTCGAGTTCAACCGCAATACCGACTTCAACGCCACTCCGTGGAACTCGACTCTCAACGCTCCCTATCATCGCAACAACTTCGGCGGCGTCATCGGTGGTCCTGTCCGTCATGACAAGGCATTCTTCTTCTTCAGTTATGCCGGATTGCGTCAGGTCGTCGGCCAGTTCCTGAGCGGCGGCGTGGTGCCCACCGCAGCCGAGCGCCTTGGCGACTTCACCGCCGACTCGTTCACGGTCGATATGCCCGGCACCAAAACCCCGGTCTCCGGAACCAACAGCTCGCCCAACTGCCAGGTGGCCAAACCGAACTGCATCCCGGTGAGCCTTCTCGATGTTGCCGCCGGAAACATGATGAACTCGAAGAAGCTCATCCCGCTGCCGAACAGCGCCGGAAATCAGTGGAAAGGTTTCTTCACCGGTCCCACCGATGAGAATGAGTATCTGGGTAAATACGACCAGACCATCGGCGAAAAAGATCACGTGGCTCTGACGTACTTCTACGTCAAGACCACGCAGAATGCCTTCGGCAACGGCAATTTCAACTGGGATATCAATCAGTCCTACACCGGACAGACCAACGTCAACATCAGCGACGTTCACACCTTCAACGCGAACACTGCCAACCAGGCATGGGTCACCTTTGTGCGCGCCGCCGGTGGCCGCGTCAACCTGCCGACCACCAACCTCGGCCAGCTCGGCTCGACCTTCACCATCCAGGGTCCCTCCGCTCTTCCGGAGCTCACCGTCTCCGGCTACTTCGCCGTTGGCGGTGCGCTGGCCGGACCCGTGACCACCACGGACTTCTATTCCGTCCGCGACATGATCAGCATGGTCAAGGGCAAGCACACCTTCGACTTTGGCGGGGAGTTAGCCCTCGACAAAGGCATGTTCGTCGGCAACCTTTATAACTTCGGCGTCTTCACCTTCCAGAATTCCGCCCCCACCACCACCGGCAACGCCCTCTCCGATTTCGTCACCGGCCAGGTCAACACCATGGAGCAGGACACGCCCTACCACACGCTGGAAAGCGCCTGGCACACCGCCCTGTTTGTCCAGGATAACTACCGCATCACACCGCGCTTCATCGCGAATCTCGGCGTGCGCTGGGACGTCGACACGCCTCCCGTGGAGTCCAGCAACCTGACCGCTACCTTCGTGCCCGGCGTTCAGTCCACCGTCGTTCCCTCAGCGCCGCTCGGTATGCTTTTTCCTAACGATAAGGGCGTGGCGCGCGGCATCGTCAGTCCTGCCTGGTATCACGTCTCGCCGCGCATCGGCTTTGCATGGGATCCCTTCGGCGACGGCAAAACCTCCTTCCGTGCCGGCGCCGGCGTCTTCTACGGCGCGATCAGCGACAATGAGTGGAACCAGCCCGGCAACGCGCAGCCCTTCGCGGTACGCCAGACCTTCAACTCCATCGCGTCCTTCAGCAACGTCTACGGGAGCGCTGCCTCCTTCCCCACCGGCGACCCGTTCCCGTATGTCTACGATCCGAAGAGCCCGCGCTTCCTTCCCGCGGCCAGCATTGAAACCATCGGCGTCAACTATCGCTGGCCCTATATCTACCAGGTCAACACATCCATTCAGCGCGAGCTGCCAAAGCATGTAACGCTGACCACAGCCTATGTCGGAACGCTTTCTCACCGCGTTCCCATCATGATCGATGACAACTACGCGCCCTATGCGCCCGGCGCGAGCACCTCACAAACCAGCATCAACAATCGCCGTCCTTACGATCCCGGCGTTCTGGGCCAGAACATCTATCTCGCCTCCAACCAGACCGCGTCGTATCACTCGCTGCAGGTCTCGGCCAACCGGCCCCTCACCCACAACCTTCTCCTCAACGGCTACTACGTCTGGAGCCATTCCTTCCAGAGTGCGAACGAGTCGGCCATTGGAATCGCCACCGCGCAGGACTGGAACAACCTGTGGGAGGAGCGCGGACCGATGGATGACGATCAGCGCCACATGGCCAGCATTTCCGGTCTGTGGAACATCGACTACTTCAGGGGATCCAGCGTCGTGAAGCAGATCGTCAACGGCTGGACCATCTCGCCCATCGTCAGCCTGCACAGCGGCACGCCGTTCGAAGTCACCACCGGCAGCAACAAGAACCTCGACAGCCAGAACCACAGCCGTCCGGATCTGGTGGCCGGCGTCGATGCCTTCCTCGATCCGCATCGCAGCCGCCAGACATCTCGCTATGAGTGGTTCAACACTGCAGCCTTCGTCGCCAATGGGCCTGGCGTCCCCGGTGGCATCGGTCCTGGAGGAGCCGACGGCAATACCCCCCGCGACTATCTGCGCGCGCCCGGTTACCGCGACATCGATCTGGGCGTCTTCCGCGACATCCACTTCGAGCGCTTCGTCTTCCAGATTCGCGGTGAAGCCACCAATGCCTTCAACATGGTCAGCCTCAATGCGCCTGGCTCCAGTGGTCCTCCTCCGACGGTTGGCGCCAAGCCCAGTTCCTCGACCTTCGGTGTTATCACTGCGGCTGCCAGCCCGCGCCTCATCCAGGTCGGAGCGCGGCTTACTTTCTAACCACTAACCACCTCGAGCGCGGCATGCTTCTGTCATCATCAGCGAGCATGCCGCCTTCTCGCCTGTACCCACGCGCAACTGCAAGCCAACACGGTCCCGCTTCCATGAAACGAATCCTGCCTTTTCTCCTGCTCTGTCTTGCCCTGGCCCTGCGTCTCCCCGCACCCGCTCAGAACACGCCGTCCCCTACCGATCCGGAACGCGCAGCCGCCGGCGATGAGCCCGACAATCCCGGCCCCCTCGCCACCAATCTTTCCCCGACGATGAAACGCGCCGCGATTCTCAAAGCGATGAAGCTCGTCGCCGACTGGCAGCTTCACCACGCCGAAGGCCGCTACAACATCGACTGGACCTACGCCGCGCTCTACGACGGAATGCTCGCCGCCTCCCGCGCGACCGGCGACCCGATCTACCACGACCGCGTTCTTCAAATCGCCAACGAAAATCACTGGCAGCTCGGTCCGCGTCTCGAACATGCCGACGACGAACACATCGGCCTCACGTATCTCACCTTCTACGCCGAAGATCACAACCCCGATCACCTCGCGCCTACCAAAGACAATTTCGATAAGCTCCTCGCCCGTCCCGATGATCCGCAGAAGAATCTGTGGTGGTGGTGCGATGCGCTCTACATGGCGCCGCCCGTCCTCGCGCAGCTTTCCGTCGCAACTGGCGATCGCCGCTACCTCGACTTCATGGATCACGAGTGGTCGCTCACCACGAAGGCTCTCTACGATCCGCAGGAGCATCTCTACTTCCGCGACGATCGCTTCCTCACCATGCACGAGCCCAACGGCCAGAAGATCTTCTGGTCGCGCGGCAACGGCTGGGTTCTCGCCGGCCTCGCTCTGGTTCTGGAGCGAATGCCTCAGGACTACCCGCAGCGTGCCAAATATGTCACCCAGTATCGCGACATGGCGGCCCGGATCGCCGCGCTGCAGCCTGGGGACGGCCTGTGGCGCTCCGGTCTTCTCGATCCCGATGCCTATCGTTCTCCAGAAATCTCCGGCACGGCTTTCTATACTTTCGCGATGGCGTGGGGTATCCATCAGGGTTTTCTCGACAGGAAGACCTACATGCCCGTCGTCGCCAAAGCCTGGCGCGGCATGCTGACTCACATCTACCAGGATGGCCGCCTCGGTTCCATTCAGCCCATCGGTGCAGCGCCGGACCAATTCAAACCCTCGTCGAGTTATGTCTACGGCGTTGGCGCATTTCTTATGGCAGGCTCCGAGCTCGCGCAGATGACAAAGTAATCCTCGTCCCTGTCAAGTCTGTTCGCCGCGCGGCGTATCGACCTGTGGGCCGCCGGAGGCTTTATACCTCGTTCATTGACTGGGTCCGCGTTCACATCTCCACATGCGAGACGCGCTGCGCAGATTCGTGACACTTCCGTTGACAATCCAGTAACGAGACGAGAAGAATCATCCAGTTGTTCCGGGCATCGCAGAGGAGGCATGCCTTCCTTATCGCGCTGCCGATCGGAGGTCGATGAGCGAGGGATTCAGCGGCTGCATCAGCGCAGGCAGCGTGAACACGACGCATCCCGAACAGGGCCTGACCCGGCAGGTGCTCGCCTTCAACCCAGGCATGATGCTGGTCCGGCATTACATGCAGCCCGGCTGGCACGGCGCCCGCCACTCCCATCCGCACGAGCAGATGGTTTACGTGGTCCGCGGGCACATCCACTTCATCTGCGGTACAGACACCTTCGACGCCCATGCCGGCGACAGCTTCATCGTCCCCGGCGGCATGGAGCACGAGGCCAGCGCCCTCGCCGAGTCTGAAGTCCTCGACTTCTTCGTTCCCTGTCGCGAGGACTATGCGCACTAGAAGAACAACCCGCATCCTCGCCCCAGCCATCGCCGGTATCGCTCTGTTGTTTGCCTCTGTGGCCGGAGCCGCGCCTCTCCAGTCTCCCTGGGACGGTCACCCCGTCACAGCAACCGATGCGCCTTACACTTGCCCGCCCATCGTTCACCTGTCGCCCAACCTGACAACCGACGGCTTCTACTCCGACAGCAAATCCTCCATCATCGATCCGGCCAGGTGGAAGGCCTACTCCGAAAGCTCCGGTCCTTACAAAAATCTCGGCCAGGTCATCGTCGATGCCGCCGACGCCTGGCGTTCCACCGGCAGCCGTGCCGCCGCGGCCTGCGCTCTGAGCCACATCGAAGCCGCCGCCCGCGACGGCGTCCTTACTGGAAAGATGTCCTCGCACCAGGCTTACTACGTACAGGGCTGGGTCATCGGAGCCATCGCCATCAGCTGGCTCAAAGTCCGCGACAGCGGCCTCGAGACCCCAGAACTCCATGACCTTGTGGCTCCCTGGATTGTCAGTGTCACGCGCCAAACGGTCGACTTCTACGACTCCTCCCATGCGCTCAACAATCACCTGTACTGGGCTGGTGTCGAGGCCGTCGCTGCTGGTGTGGCCGTCAACGACAACAAGCTTTTCGACTGGGCTGTCGCTGGCTATCGCGCAGGCATCGCTCAAATTCAGCCCGACGGATCCATGCCGCTGGAAATGGCGCGCGGCCAGCGTGCTCTGCACTATCACCTCTTCGCGCTTTCGCCCCTTGTCTACATCGCGGAGTTCGGCCAGGTCAACGGCCTCGACCTCTACGCGGAGCGCGACCACGCACTCGCGCGCCTTGAACGCCTCTGCGTCGATGGCCTGAAGAACAACCAGTTTTTCGAGAAAGCCACCGGCATTCCCCAGGACACGCCCACGCAGGGCGCGCCCGCCGCCGAGCAGATCAGCTGGGGCGTCATCTGGCAGTCGCGCTTTCCCGATCCGGCTCTCGCGTCGATCCTCGCCCAGGCCGGCTCCCTCAGCTACATGTACCTGGGCGGTCTGCCGCCCGGCGCCAATCGCAACGTCGCAGCATTGAGAGAAAGGCCATAGCAATGACACCGAAGGTCCCCAGTCGCACCTCCGTGAACGCTTCCCGCGATCCCTATCGTCTGCAGTGCCTCGACCGCGCTCTCTCCGTCCTCGAATACATCGGGGAAAGTGACGTGCCGCTCAGCCTCGCCGACATCTGCCGCAGCATGAACCTGCACAAGAGCACCGCACATCGCGCCCTCATGGTGCTCGAACGCGGCATGCTCCTCGAGCGCACGCCCGACGACCGCTTCCGCCTCGGCCTCAAGCTTTATACCCTCGGCAATCGCGCCGTCGAGCAGGTGGACCTCCGCACGCAGATCCAGCCCTCCCTGCGCTCGCTCTCCCAGCGCCTCGGTGAGACCGTGCATCTCGGCGTCCTGCAGCGTACCTCGGTCGTGTATCTCGACAAAGCCGGACCCGCCGCCCGCGTCTGCAAGGGTTCAAAGACCGGCAGCTCCAACCCCGCTTACTGCACGGCCATGGGCAAGGCCATGCTCGCCTGGCTTCCGCAAACCGAAGTCCACGACCTCGTCGACCAGATGACGTTTGTCCGCCTCACCCACAAAACCATCGGCTCGCGCGAGGAACTCATGCAAGCCCTCCAGCGCGTCCGCCGCCGCGGCTACAGCATCGACGACGAAGAGGTCGAGATCGGCGCGCGCTGCATCGGCGCCCCCATCTTCAATCAGGATCACAACCCCATCGCCGCGCTCAGCGTTTCCTGCGCTTCTTCGCGCATTCAGCCGCATCAGGTCCCAGCCCTCGCGGAGCACTTGCGCCGTACCTGTTCGGAGATCTCCGCCTCCTTACGCCTGCATCGCGATCTTCGCGCGCGAGTAATCGGAAGTCTCGCGCCGGAAAGAAACTGAGCTCCCGGGATCGGCGGAGCTTTTCTGAAAATAATCTGCGGAAAGGCGATTGAGTCTCACCCTTCCGCAGTCCGTATAAGCCGTTTTCAACCTGGCTGAATCGAAGCGCAACAGAGAGGCACACGGACGTGACGCCTGGCCGTGTGCCACAGCCCGCTAGTCTGCGACCGCGTTTGCGATCGGCATCGCAAACATTTGCCCGACGAAATGAACGCCCGAGCTGGTCTCAGTGCCGCAATGCGTAACGACGGTGTTGTAACCCGGATTTGTCACCGACACGACTGCCATTCCAGTCACTCTCCCATAAGTGTTGTCACGCCCGCTGTACACCATCGTGTCGTCGAACAGCAGAACAGTGGATCCGCCATTGCTCGGCCCCCCGTTCACTTCCAGCTGGCACGTCGATCCGAAGTCGTTCTGCTCCCCGGTTTCGATGATCATGGCCCAGATCATGTACGTTCCCGCCGGCAGGTAATAGAGCCCATCGACCGTGGAATCCTGCGATCCGCCGATGGAATTGACCTGGTTGTAGTAGAGCGTTCCGGCACCCGCGGGTCCCTGCGGCCCCGTCGGACCAGCCGGCCCCAGCGGCCCAACCGGCCCGACCGGCCCCAGAAGACCCATCGGACCCATCGGTCCCATCGGTCCGACTGGTCCCACCGGCCCAACCGGACCAACCGGACCCTGGCTTTGCAGCACCAGGTCCAGCACCGGCGGACCGCCCACCGTATAGCCAAGGACGTTGGACACCGTGTCGAACGACACGTTGGTTCCCACCGTTGCCCCGCTCAGAATGAACCCATTGTTGGCCGTGCCGTTATACCAGCTCTGCACGATCGACGTGACGTCCACGGGAATAAAAGCGCCATTGGCCAGCTGCGCCGTCGTGATGGGTATGTTGGTGGTCGTGCCCGCTATGCAGCTGGGCACGTGCGTTCCCGTGATCGTCGTGGCCGACCACGCCGCCGCCGCCTCACACAGAGCAACCGTGCCGGGAATGCCGCCGTTTTCCAGATAGAGAACCAGCGTGGCCTTCTGAATCTGCGGCGGCGTCAGCGTCGGAAAGACCCCGAGGCTGAACTGAACGTATCCATTGAAACCATGGTTCCCCGTTCCCGTCACCGCATAATTCACCTGAATGCCCGATCCTCCGTGATTGCCCAGAGGACTGCCCAACTGTACGTTGGCGACTTGTGATGGCACCGCCTGTCCCCAGGCAGAAAGCCCCACGCCCAAAATCAAAACCGCCAGCCTGTTCACTTGCTTCATACCGTTCCCTCTTCCCAATGAATTGATGTAGCCGTAAAGATGTGAATCGTGAGCGCCCACTCATCGGAGATCGCCCTGCGCCAGTGTTCGCGCCTCGCAAATCACCTGGCCCCTTAACCACCCGGTGGGATCACGCTTGCCCCTCTGGCCGTAAACCATGACATGCGATAAACCGTGCGTTCATCGATGCGCCCAGGGCCTGTAGGGTCTGCAGGGTCTCCTCCCTCGGCCTGCCCCGAGTGTTGAGCGTCGGTCCCGCGCAATCCGTCAGAATCACGGCTGGCGCGGTTCAGTGGAAGGAGTAGAGCGGCAAGGCGTGCTTTCATCGAAATGTCCCAGGGTCTCGATTCTGTGGGTTCAGCTCAGTCGAAAACGGTTCGAGGATGCAAGTGTCTGCAGCCCGGCCCTGGCGCGCCGGAAGCGTGCTATCCTGAGGGTCGTTTTTCGACACCCGCGATTTCCCCAGCGCGGCTAACTTTGCCGTCAAAGGCGACCAAAGGTCCTCAGGCGCCTGCTCAAAAGTTCTCAATTCTTCGCAAGAGAGCCATATGGCTCATCGTTTGAACCGGCTTTACGAGTTCGGCCCCTGGCAGGTGGATCCGCAGAAGCTTCAGCTCCGGCGCGACGGCAGCGTCGTTCCCTTGCCGGCAAAAGCGGCTGAAATCCTTCTCGTCATGCTCGCCCGCAGCGGAGAAACAGTCTCCAAAGACGAGCTCATGCGCCTGGTTTGGCCTGACTCCTGCGTCGAGGAATCCAATCTCACCCAGAACATCTTCCTGCTCCGCAAAGCCCTCGGCGAAACCGCGCAGCACAGCAGCTACATCATCACCATCCCAGGCCGTGGCTACCGCTTTGTCGCCGATGTAAATGAGATCGGCGATGCAGCTGCTCCGCCCCCTGCGGAAGATTCGGCGCCGCCCCTAAAGGAACCCATCGCTGCTCCGCAACGGTCACCAGCCCGAAAGTCACGTTGGCTCTGGTTACCCGCGGCCGGGTTGGTGTTGATCGCGCTCATGGCCGCAATCCTGTGGCGCAGGCACCAACCCCGCCCTGAGTCCGTGCCCGGCCGCGTCATGCTCGCAGTCCTTCCTTTCGAAAACCTCACCGGCGACGCCGGCCAGGAATATTTCAGCGACGGCATGACCGAAGAGATGATCGCCCAGCTGGGGAACCTCGATCCCGAACATCTGGGCGTGATTGCGCGTACCTCGGTCATGCACTACAAGAACAGCAAGGCCCGCTGGACCAGATCGGCCGCGAGCTGGGTGTGCAGTATGTTCTTGAGGGCAGCGTTCGCCGCGACGCGGACAAGGTCCGAATCACCGCTCAGCTCATCCAGTTGAAAGACCTGAGCCACCTCTGGTCGCGGCGCTACGACCGCGAATTGAGCAGCACCCTTGCCCTGCAAAGCGAGATCGCCCAGGAAATCGCCGGCGAAATTCAGCACGCTCTCGGTGCAGACAAGTTCGCATTTACCGCGGAGCCGCCGCGCCGATCCTCCACCTCCTATGAGGCTTACGATCTGTATGTCAGGGGCCGCTACTTCTGGAATAGGAGAACGGGCGACGGCTTCGAACAGGCAATTAATTATTTTCAGCAGGCCATCGCCAAAGATCCGAACTACGCCCAGGCCTATGCGGGCTTGGCCGACTCTTACATTCTTCTGGCGGCCTACAGTGGCGCACCGCCTGCTGAGTCCCTGCAGAAAGCTCGCGCCGCGGCGACCAAAGCTCTCCAACTGGATGAAGGACTCGCCGAAGCGCATACTTCTCTTGCATTAATTACCGAAAACTACGACTGGGACTGGCCGGCGGCCGAGAAGGAATACCGCCGCGCGATCGAGTTGAATCCGAACTACGCCACCGCCTGGCAGTGGTACGCGGAATATCTCACCTGGTTAGGCCGCTTTGATGAGGCCCTCCGCGCAAGCGAGCGCGCCCGCGAACTCGATCCCCTATCCCTGATCATCGCCGCTGACAACGGCATGATCTTCTACTACGCGCGCCAATACGATCGCGCCCTAACCAAGCTGAACGCCGTGCTCGAAATGGATCCGAACTTCTCACGCGCGCACCGGGTGAGGGAAGTCTATGTGGAGAAGGGCCAGTTCGCCGAAGCCATGGCCGACATCGAAAAATGCAAGCCGCTCTATGGAATGGCCTGGTACTGGTCCACGATTGCGTACACTCTGGGCCGCTCCGGCCGCACCGCGGAAGCCAATCATGCGCGTGAAGAATATCAGCGCTCTAACCACCAGCAACCCATCGACCCCGCCGCCATGGCCTGGGCCTATGCGGGAGTGTACGACAAGGATCACACACTTCTGTGGCTCAACAAAGCGTACGAGCTGCGGTCCAATGCGATGACGGCGCTCAAAGTGGAGCCCGGTTATGATTTTTTGCGCAGCGATCCCCGCTTCCAGAACCTGATCCACCGGGTCGGCCTGGACGTTTCCAGCCCGGATAGGTAGATCTCGCAGGAGTCAAAGCAGCACGAAGCACGGGGTGGGGAATTCGCTCGCGCTGTCGGATGCCTGCTGCCGAGAGAAACCAGGGCCGGCGTTACAGGCCGAAAGGCCACAGCCGCTGCACCGTCTTGTAAAGAATCTCCTCGTGTTCCTCGGCCGAGAAGAAGCGCAGCCGGTCGCGATACAACTCTACGATCCGCGCATACGGCAGTTGCTGGAGCGAAACCGGCCAGTTCGTATCCCACATCAGCCGCTTCGCTCCAAAAGCCGCGTGGACGCGCTGCAGTTGCTGCTGCGCGTCAAGATAGGGATAGGGCTGTTGCGACACTATCCACAGATCGGAAATCTTCACATACACCCGCGGATAGCGCGCCAGGTCGAGCAGCTTTGCGAGCAGATCGGGCCGATGCAGCGGGCAATCGGCCATATGATCGATCACCACGTTAAGCTCGGGATTCGCCTCGATCAGTGGAATCAGGTCCGGCAATCGGGTCACCGGCGCCAGGATCGTCATCGGCACCCGCAGCTCCGCGCAGCGTTTCCATAGAGGCGGCATCAGCGCTCCGCGAATCCAGTCCCCGTCCGCTGTAGCAGCGGGACTCAGGCGCAATCCGCGAAAACCTTCCTCCGTGAGCTGGCTCAGATGATCGGGCGCAGCAGGATCCAGCGGATTCACGCGGCACACACCCTGGAAATATTGCGGATACTTCTTCAGCACGCTCCCCAGATACCGGTTGTCCCACTTGTAGTGGATCACCTGGATCAGAACCGTCCTCGCCACGCCGTTCGCGCGCATCAGCTCCAGCAGCATCTCCGGCGTCGCATCCTGGGCTGGCGGTTTCGCTCCCGGCGCAAAGGGGAACTGCGGATCGTGCGCAAACACGTGTACATGCGCATCGATCAGGATCGGCTTCGCCTCGCCAAATCCAGTTGCCAGCGCACCCAACGGCCGAGCACACGTCGCCGCCGCCGATTGAGCGAGGAACCCGCGCCGGCTCAGCACCTGGCTACTCTCCGGCAGTATTCGGCGATCTTCACGTGATCGGCGCGGGATTGAACAGCACCAGGTCGTTGTGCAGACCCCAGCGGTCCGCGCACGTCTGCTTCCGTCCGCTGGCCACTTCCAGAATCATCCGAAAGATCTGCTCCCCAACCTCATGAATGCTTTCCCGCCCGGTCGCAATTGTTCCAGCATCGACGTCGATCAGGTCCGCCCATCGCTCCGCCAGCGGCGTGCGCGTCGCCACTTTGATCACCGGCGCCATCGCCAGCCCGTATGGCGTTCCGCGCCCCGTCGTAAACACGTGCATGTTCATCGATGCCGCCAGCTGCAGCGTCCCGCACACAAAATCGCTCGCGGGCGTCGCCGCAAACACCAGCCCCTTCCGGGTCACGCGCTCGCCCGGTCCCGCCACTCCCACCAGCGCCGTCGTTCCCGCCTTCGCAACCGATCCCAGCGCCTTCTCCACGATGTTCGAGATGCCGCCCTTCTTGTTCCCCGGAGTCGGATTGGCGCTCCGATCCGTCGCCCCGCGCCGCAAATATTCGTCGTACCACGCCATCTCGCGGATCAGATCGTTGGCAACCGAAGCATCCACAGCCCGCGCCGTCAGCAGATGAATCGCGTCCCGCACCTCTGTCACTTCGGAGAACATCACCGTCGCTCCGGCGCGTACCAGCAGGTCTGCCGCATAGCCCAGCGCCGGATTCGCCGTCACGCCTGAGAACGCATCGCTCCCTCCGCATTGCAGCCCCACCACCAGATCCGCGGCCGGTCGCTGCACCCGCCGCCGCTCGTTCAGCCGCGCCAGCCGCTCCTCCGCCATCCGCATGATCGCGGTCACCATGTCTTCGAAGCCGCGATGCTCCTCGTCCTGCAGCCGCACCACATACGGCTTTTTCTCGATAATCGGAAATGTTCCCGATGGCATCAGTGTCGCTGGCTGCAGCTTCTCGCACCCCAGGCTCACCACCATCGGCTCNNCCGCATCCATAGCCGTGGGTCAGCGCGATCACGTCATCGACGTTTGGATACCGGGGCAGCAGCTCCGCCTTGATCCTCCGCACTGCGTAGTCCACGGTCGCCGCCACGCACTGCACCGTCGTCGTGATCCCCAGGATGTTCCGCGTCCCAACCGACCCATCTTCGTTCACGAATCCATCGAAGGTGTACCCTTCGAGCGGCGGCAGCGGCTCCGGCACCGCGGTTGCGATCGGCAACGCACTCAGGTCCGGCGCCGCCGGCATCCGTACCAGCTCATCGCGTACCCACGAGCCCGCGCGCAGCGCTCGCTCCGCATGCCCGATCACCTCGCCATAGCGCACGATCGCATCGCCCGCCGCCAGATCCGTCAGCGCAATCTTGTGCGCCTCGGGCACCGCCTCTTCGAGGACCAGGCCCGATGCAAACCGGCTGCCCGCGGGCAATCCGCCCTCATTCACCACAATGGCGACGTTGTCCTTCGGATGAGCAAGAACGAAAAGCGGCGGGATCTTCATGAGCGAGGTTCCTTTCCGATTGTTCTATCTCATCGCACTCTCGCGCAAATCCACCGCGCTACCGCGATGCGGTACGAACCACCATATCTCGCTCTCCTGATCTCCAGCGTCTTTCTTCTATAGTTGGAAGGCAGCCCGTGCTCCACCCCACACTTGTTGCGAGCCGCACCCAACAGCATGCCAACAGCAGCCATGACCCCGCAGCAGATGGCCCAGCGCGTCGGCGAAGGTCTTCTCTCCTTCCCCGTCACGCATTTCAACGATCAGTACGACTTCGTCGAGCAGCCGTACCGCCAGCACATCGCCTGGCTTCTCGAACACAGTCCCGCCGCCCTCTTCGCAGCCGGTGGCACCGGTGAATTCTTCTCCCTCTCACTCGACGAATTCTCCGGCGTCCTCTCCGCCGCCGTCTCCGAGGTCGCCGGCAAAGTGCCCGTCGTTGCCGGATGCGGCTACGGCACCCGCACCGCCATCCAGTTTGCTCACGCCGCCGAGCAAGCCGGCGCCGGCGGCTTGCTTCTTTTCCCGCCCTATCTCGTCAACGCCGAACCCGCAGGCCTAATCGCCCACGCCAAAGCAGTCTGCGACTCCACCCGCCTCGGCGTCATCTTCTACAACCGCGACAACGCCATCCTCGACGAGTCCGCCCTCGAAAAACTCTGCGAAAGTTGCCCCAATCTCGTCGGCTTCAAAGACGGTGTCGGCGACCTCGAGCTGATGACCCGCATTCACGCGCGCCTCGGCGATCGCCTCGTCTACATCGGCGGCCTGCCCACCGCGGAAACCTTCGCCCTTCCGTACCTCGAAATCGGCGTCACCACCTATTCCTCGGCGATCTTTAATTTCCTGCCGAAGTTCGCCCAGGACTTCTACGCCGCCGTCCGCCGCCGCGATCACGCCGCCGTCCTTGCCAGCCTCCGCGACTTCGTCCTGCCCTACATCGCCATTCGTCGCCGCCGCAAAGGCTATGCCGTCTCCATCGTCAAAGCCGGCATGAAAGCCATCGGCCGCGATGCCGGTCCCGTTCGCCCGCCGCTCACCGAACTCACCTCTGCCGAGATCGACGAACTCAAAGCCCTCATCGCAGGACGCAGCTGACCAGGCGCATGCCGTCGAAGAAAACCACCCACGTCCGCTACGTCATCGTGCTGATGCTGTTCATCGCCAGCACCTTCAGCTACGGCGATCGCGTCGTGCTCTCCATCGCTGCCGACGCGCTCAGCCACGACCTCCATCTCGACGCCATCCACCTCGGCTACCTCTTCTCCGGATTCGGCTGGGCCTACGCCCTCGCGCAACTGCCTGCTGGCGGCCTGCTCGACCGCTACGGTTCCAAGAGCGTCTACGGCATCAGCATCTTCTGCTGGTCCCTCTGCGCAGTCCTCGCCGGCTTCACCGGCTACCTGCCCGCCGTCGCCGCGTTCTACACCCTCTTCGGCTTGCGCCTCCTCGACGGGCTCGCTCAGGCGCCTGTCTTTCCCGGCAACGGACGCATCGTCGCCGCATGGTTCCCCACCGCGGAGCGCGGCCGCGCCTCGGCCCTCTTCAATGCCGCGCAGTATTTTTCCCTCGTCTTCTTCGCGCCCATCATGGGCTGGATCGTCCACCTCTGGCGATGGAAGCAGTGCTTTTGGTTCGCCGGCGCCGTCGGACTGATCTTCGGCGGCTTCTGGTTCCGCGTCATCCACAGCGTCCAATCGCACCCGCGCATCAGCCAGTCCGAAATCGACCTCATCGAGCAGGGCGGCGGACTCGCCTCGCTCGACGCCACCGGCCGCCCCCACACCAACACCCTCACCTGGTCCGCCGTGCGATGGCTGCTCAGCAAGCGCATGCTCGTCGGTATTTACCTCGGCCAGTACTGCATCACCACGCTCACGTGGTTCTTCCTTACCTGGTTTCCCGTTTACCTCAGCCGTGCGCGCCACATCCCCATCGTCAAGGTCGGATTCCTCGCCGCCCTCCCCGCCCTCTGCGGCTTCATCGGCGGCATCCTCGGCGGTGTCGTCTCCGATGAATTCCTCCGCGTCGGCCGCAGCCTCAGCTTTGCGCGCAAAGTCCCCATCGTCGCCGGTATGCTGCTGGCCATGAGCATGGTCGCCTGCAACTACGTCAGCACCCGCACCGCCGTCATCGCCATTATGTCGCTGGCCTTCTTCGGCAAAGGCTTCGGCGCGCTCGGCTGGACCGTCGTCTCCGATACCTCGCCCAAAACCCTGGTCGGTATCAACGGCGGCCTCTTCAATCTCATCGGAAACCTCGCCGGGGTCACCACGCCCATCGTCATTGGCTACATTGTCGGCCGCACCGGCTCCTTCCGCGGCGCGCTCGTCTTCGTCGCCGCCACCGCGCTCATGGCCATCGTCGCCTACCTCCCCATCGTCGGCGAAATCAAGCGTATTGAGGCGCCGCCGGCGCTCGTGCCCGGAGCCCCCGCATGATCCCAACCGTCTCCGAGCGCGACACCCCCCGCGTCACCTCCATGCGCGTCATCCCCGTCGCCGGATACGACAGCATGCTCCTCAACCTTTCCGGCGCGCACGCTCCCTGGTTCACCCGCAATCTCGTCGTCCTCGAAGACAGCGCAGGCCACACCGGAGCCGGCGAAGTCCCCGGCGGCGAGGCGATTCGCGAGGTGCTCGATCAATCCAGATCGCTCGTCCTCGATTCACCCGTAGGCGCCTTCAACGAAGTCCTCGACTCCGTCCGCAACCGCTTCGCCGATCGCGACTCCACTGGCCGCGGCATTCAGACCTTCGATCAGCGCACCACCATCCACGCCGTCACCGCGATCGAATCCGCCCTCCTCGATCTCCTCGGCCGGTTCGTTCAGCTTCCGGTCGCGGCGCTCCTTGGGGAAGGGAAGCCGCGCTCCTCCGTCGACGTACTCGGCTACTTGTTCTTCATCGGCGATCGCACAAAAACCAACTTGGCCTATCGCGATGAGAGCGGCGCGTCCGACCCATGGTTCCGCCTCCGCAATCAAGAAGCGCTGACCGTCCCCTCGCTCCTCCGCCTGGCTGAAGCCGCCCACCAGCGCTACGGTTTCCGTGACTTCAAGCTAAAAGGCGGCGTCCTCTCCGGATCCTTCGAGATGGAAGCCGCCGCTGCGCTTGCCGAGCGCTTCCCGCAAGCCCGCATTACCCTCGACCCCAACGGCGCCTGGTCGCTCGACGAAGCGGTGGCGCTGTGCAAAGGCCGCCGTAACGTCCTCGCCTATGCCGAAGATCCCTGCGGCGCCGAAGACGGCTACTCGGGCCGCGAAATCATGGCCGAGTTTCGCCAGGCGACCGGCATCCCCACCGCCACCAATATGGTCGCCACCGACTGGCGCCAGCTCCACCACGCCGCCCAGCTCCACGCCATCGACATCCTGCTCGCCGACCCCCATTTCTGGACCCTGCAGGGCTCCGTCCGCGCCTCGCAGTTCTGCCGCGACCACGGCCTCACCTGGGGCTCCCACTCCAACAATCACTTCGACATCTCGCTGGCCATGTTCACCCACGTCGCTGCAGCGGCCGCCGGAACTGTCACCGCCATCGATACGCATTGGATCTGGCAGGATGGCCAGCGCCTCACCCGCGAGCCGCTTCGCATCGCGGGTGGTTCCATCGCGGTTCCGGACCGTCCCGGCCTCGGCATCGACCTCGACATGGATCAGATCGAACAGGCCCACCAACTCCACCAGCGCATCGGCGCGACCACGCGCAACGATGCCGCCGCCATGCAGTCGCTCATCCCGAATTGGCGATTTGATCCGAAAAAGCCGTGCCTCGTGCGCGGCGAGAAGGAATAGAACCCAGGACCCGCTCCGGCCCAATGCACGGGGGATCGCTGTGACAGGGAAACCTGGAGCACCGGGCGGGAATTGAACCCGCGAATACTGGTTTTGCAGGCGAGATAATTATCGTGATATCAAAGACGTACGTGGACAATCACGTACTGAGAATCCCCGAAAAGTCCTAAAGGGAAGTTTCTCAGTGGTGCAAAAGTGGGATGAGTGCAAATATGAGTACAAATGGCAAGCTGAAATCAGGTGTGCTCAAATTCGCCCAAAATCCGAACCTCTGCCGTGACAGTTAGAACACGAACCGCGTGAGTAGATACAGGGTGTTGTTCCCACCCGCATCGCGTCCCGAACCGTCGTAGTTTGTCGACGCTCCGTTAAAGCTCGTGTACGCCGTGTACTGCGCGGCTAACTCCAGGTTCTGCGCAGGCCAGTAGCCGAAATATCCGATGAGCCCGCGGCTTTTGGGGCTGCCGTTCGCGCTCCCGGTTACCGCAAGCGGGGCGTACAGCACCGGATCCACAGTGCCCGTCGTCGAGAACCACCCAAGGGCGCCCGCGAAGCGATTGCCGAAGTGGTATTCCACGTTGGCGTTCGCCTCGTTCAGGTTATGAAGTGCCTGGACCACCGACCCGTCAGCAAGGCTCGCCGCCAGGTTCGAGTTCTCCCGCAGGTACGTCCCGCGCACCGAGAGCACATCTCTGCCGATCGTGCGGTCGTACTGCGCATCAGGCCCGAAGTCGGTGTAAGTGTCCTCCGGTCCCGTCACGGAATTCGGCATCGAGGACATGTGCATGCCGTAGGCGCCGACCTCCAGGTTGTTGGTCCGGCCCGTCTGCTGCCACGCCACGCGCCAGTACGGAGCCACACCGCTGATATTCACGCCCGCGCCGATTCCTCCATTCGGTTGCGGCGCGCCAAGGTGATCCGAGCGATACAGCGTGCCCGCCGCATATAGATGCTGGTTGTACATCGCATAGGCTCCGATTCCGGCCACGTCCTGGGCCAGGCCACCATTCAGGAACGGGTTCGCCGCCGGTGTCGGCGCGGAATCGCTCAGAATGAACGGGAAGCCCCACGCCGGCGTCGTGTTCCACAGATCCTCGAGCGTCGGATTGTTGTTCAGCGTCAGACCCCAGTCCAGTTCCTTCTGGCCCAACATCTTCTTGTTTGCAAAGCGGATGTCCGTGTTGTCCATCGAGAAGTGATCGTCCTGTGCGTCGTAGGTCACCTGCAGAAAACTTCCGACATGCGAGGTCCACTTCCCGGCCAGGAAGAGGGAAACGTCCTGCGGAAATTCAGCGGTGCCGTTCTGGGTTCCCGGCTGCGCCGACTTCTCGTCCGTCACCGAAGCCTCGAACCACGCGCCCAGCGGCAGGGTCTTCAGCATATCGAGCGGCGCTCGCCGATGGTCACCGGACGCGGTAATGCTGTCGTCCTTCACGCTGTCGATGTACCCCATCAGCTTGAATAGTCGCCCCGCCGCGTTCAGCTCCGGCGGAGTGTAGTGGCAGCCGCTGCACGGCAGTCCGGTCTGCCGGGCATAGCTTGGCAGGGCCATGGCGCTCGGCGCACTTCCTGCAGCGGCCAGCAAACAAAGAATAAGAACAAATAAAGAATTGCGTCTCATGGTTCTCCTTTTCCCAACGTCCTGGGGCCCGCCCGCCTTGCTGCGCTGCAACCAGGCAGGGCAACTTCATTGCTTCGCGTACACCAGTCCCGGCGCCTGATACGGTGGATCCGATACCAGCCTGATGTAGGCGATCACCGCCTGAATCTCCGCCTTCGTCAGCGTCTTTCCGTACGGCGGCATCAGCACCGACAGGTTCATGGCCGGCCCTCCGTGCCCAATAATCGCCGTCAGGTCTGCGTCGCTCAGCTTGTTGTACGTATCTCCCTGGTCGAAGCTGTGCGGCGGAACCGAAAGATTGTCGTGGTTCGACACCTGCTCCGGCGTCGACTCAGGATTGTGGCAGCGCGAGCAGTACGTTCTCTGCACCTGGTAGCCAAGCTCTTCCTGATAACCCGCAGCCAGCTCCGGTACCTGCACCGGCAGGGCGTGGCCTGCCTTGTTGTTGGTAACTGCGGTCAGCTGATAACGCCCTGAGGTATTCCCCAGCGTCAAGTTAGTGCTCACCTGCCCGCTTGAATCCGTCAGCAACTCGGACGGGTCGAACTTTACTCCGGCCGGTCCAGTGAACATCACCAGAGCGCCCGTCACTCCGTTGCCCTGGTCGTCATTCACCTGCATCACCAGCGGCTGTCCCAGCGGCGCTCCCGCCGGTCCCAGTTGTTTATCTCCGCTCGACACCACCAACGCCGAACCCACCGCGGTCGCCTGCGGAGCGGGCGCGGCCTTGTGCTGCCGCGAGCATCCGCAGACCGCCACCACCACTGCCAACATTCCTGCCGTCCCATGAAGGCTCTTCATTTCCCGGCCCCCTTGTTCCCCGAGCCGGTCTGCATCATCAGGAACGCCGTCAGGGCGTGGGCATCGTCGTCGCTCATGTCGCGGTCCGGCTCGATCGTCCCCGGCCGCAGTTGCTGGGGGTTCTTCAGCCAGAGAAAGATCCACTCCGCGTTCAGTCTCGATCCGACCGCCGACAGCGGCGGCCCGATGTACCCCTTGTCCTGCGCGGGATCGACCATGTGACACGACTGACACGCGTACTTCCCATAGAAAAGCTCCCGCCCGTGTTCCACCATGGCGGGCAAGTATCCGCGCAGCGGCATCGCATCCCGATCGATCGTCGGGTTCTGGTAAACGGTCATCATGTAATCCGTCAGCGTCGCCCGCTCCTCGTCGGTCAGGTTGAACCTCGGCATGCGTCGGATCAAGGCTGGCCGCAGTGTGTTCGGGTTCTTGAGGAACGCGTCCAGCCACTGCTTCTGCACCGAACTGCCTTCCCAGGTCAGATCCGGAGCCATGTCGCCCCCATGCCCGTTGATCCGGTGACACGCCATGCAGTTCAGGTCGGTCATCAGATGTCCGGCTCTCCCCGCGGGCTCGTAGGCGGTCTGCTGCACCGCTGCGATCCGCATCTTCGCGGGCAGCGTGTAGCTGCGGTCGGTCAGCGACAACAGCGCCGTTGTCAGCGCATCCACCTGCGCTGGTGTGAACGTGTACTGAGGCATATGCAGTCCAGGGCCGAAGGAGCGCGGGCGCTCGATCTTGTTCGACAAATACGCCGGCAGCGTCTCCGCCATCCCCGTCGTGAACACCAGCTGCGCAACCGGCTTGCTCCCGACCCGGCTCAGCTCCGGACCGTAGTTGTCCGGCCTGGACACGCCGCGAATCTCGTGGCAGGCCGCGCAGCCGTACTCCTCCACCAGCTGTTTGCCGTGCGCAAGCTGTTCCGGCGTTGCCGCGTCCAGATGCACATTCGCCAGCAGGTCGGAATTCGTTTTGCTCTCCAGGAATCCGCTCAGCAGTGCCAGTTGTTGATCGGTAAACCGGTAGTGCGGCATGGATGTTGCACCGTCATAGGTCTTCGGATCGCGCAGCCACGCCGTCAGCCACTCCGGCTTGACCTTCGTTCCGACCGCTGTTAACTCGGGACCGAGATCGCCGCCCACCAGATTGCCGGCTGCATTCTGAGTCGCGTGGCACGACGCGCAGAACGATTCGCCATAGAGGCTTGCACCCGCGGCGGGATCGGCGTTCGTGGCCGACGCCACCTTCAGGGTCGCGGTGTCTCCCGACTCCGCCACGCTGTTCGCGATCAGAAACGCGGAAATGTCCCGGGCATCGTCGTCGCTCAGCAGGAAGTTGGGCATCGTCGCCGAAGCGGCGTAGCTCTTCGGGTCCTTCAGCCACGCGTAGATCCACTCTCGCGTTGTCTTGTCCGCGATGTGCGTGAGCGGCGGCGGCTCGTCCGTCGGCTGCTCTGCGCTGCCGTCGGGCAACTTGATCGCGTGGCAGCGCACGCAGCCGTACCGCGCCAGTATTTCGCGTCCCTGATTGAGTGTCGGCGTGCCTTCCAGCGCCACATGGTGGCACTGTCCGCATGAGGCCTCGTCGTAGCGCGCCGGCAAAATCGGCTCGTCCGGCGAAAGCGTGCTGTCGTGCGCCGCGGCAACCGTCGTCGCCGCGCCCTGGCCGCGATGGCAGATCACGCAGCCAAACTGCTGCATCGAATGGGGGATCACCGGATGCCGCGACCAGGGCTGCATCCTGATATCGCCGAGGCTCGTTTCGGTCAGCCCCAGGTGGCACGTCTCGCACCGATCCACGACACCCAGATCCGGCAACCATATCTGGTGAATCCCTGGTTCGAAGTGCCGCTGCAGCACCAGCGCGTCGGGGCGATTCCTGATGAGCTTCAGGTAGCCCCGCTGATAATGGCGCCACTCGCTGAAGTGATTCTTGGCCGGCGCAATCGCCAGCACGATCAGCAGCAGCGCACTCGATATGCCAAACGGTCGAATCGGATCGCGAAACAGGCCGCGCCAGGAGTTCCACAATTTATTCGGCGTTCGCACTTAACTCCTCCATGGCAATACCCAGGACCATCCGGGACCGCGGAAAAACGTGCCCACCACCGTCAGCACGGCCAGCTCCAGCAAAAACCACGTCATGATCCACCACGAGACCGGCCTCGAAACCAGATATCTGCGGAACCGGTCCGGCGACTGCGGCGCGCTGAAGGCCGCGATCAGCATGAACCCCGCCACCATCAGCGTCGGCGCCAGCGCCACGTACACGTCGAAGAACCACAGAAACAACGACAGACTGGCCGCCACGATGTAGAAGACCGTCAGGTTGCGACGGCGGCTTTTCAGAAACACGCCGTCGGGCCGGATGTTGATGTTGAAGTACGGAATCACCACCAACGCCACCACCAGCAGCGTCGGGATCAGCACTCCCGCCACGATCGGGGGAAAGTAGTGGAGCATCTCCTGCAGCCCCAGAAAGTACCAGGGCGCCTTCGCCGGATTCGGCGTGACCGTCGGATTCGCAATCCCCTCCAGCGGCGCGTTGAACAACAGCGACAGCAGCACCAGTGCAATCACCAGCACCTGCACCGCCAGCGCCGCCCGAAACAGCGCTTCGGGGTAGGTCTGCACCTGCTCCTCGTCCACGCTCCGCACGTGCGCCGAGGTTCGGCGCGTCACAAACACTACGCGCTTCGGCGAATTCTTCGCATCCGAGCTCATCCCGGCGACGTAGTCACTCATGGCTTTGCCACCGCCTCCTGCGCGGAATCTTCCGTCGATACCCGCGCCTCTCCAGCGCCCTTCGCGGGCTCGCTCTGCTGCACATACAGGCCGCCATCCTTGCGGATCCTCCAGAAGTGCACCGCGATGAACAGCACGGCCGCAAGCGGCAGAATTACGCAGTGCAGCACGTAAAACCGCAACAGTGCGTTCGCATTCACCTGGTTGCCGCCCAGCATCAGGAAGTGGATCTTCTGCCCCACGATGGGAACGGCGGAGGAGATATTCGAACCCACCGTAATCGCCCAGAAGGCCAGCTGATCCCACGGCAGCAGATAGCCTGTGTAGCTCAGCAGCAGCGTGATCAGCAGGAGAATCACCCCCACGACCCAGTTGAATTCCCGCGGCGGCCGGTATGCCCCGCGATAGAACACGCGGAACATATGCGCGAATGCCAGCAGCACCATCGCGTGCGCCGACCAGCGATGCAGGTTGCGCAGAAACAGCCCCGACGACACCACGTAGCGCAGGTCCTTCATGTCGGCGTACGCCTGCGGAACCGATGGGTGGTAATAAAACATGAGCAGGATCCCGGTGATCACCAGCACCAGAAAGGTCCCCAGCGTCAGCGTGCCCAGATACCAGGTGGCGTCGAAGTTCAGCATGCGCCGCCGCACCTTGGCCGGCAGGATGTGGAGGAAGACGCTCTGCTGGATTGCCATCGAACGATGCAGCGTGCTCGTGCCCCTGCCGCTGCGGAAGATCGACTTCCACAGCCGGCTCGCCATCAGTCTCCCCAGCGTGGCTTCTGTTCTTGGCTGCATCTTCAGATCCTCAGAAACTGAAATGGGGGAACGTCGGTGGAGCGGTCCACCATGACGTCGCGATCATCGGAGAGCCACGTTCTCAGCCATGGCAGCGGTCTGGGCGCAGGGCCAGCCAGCTTTTGGCCTTCCTCGCTGAACCGGCTCCCGTGGCACGGGCATGCGATGATGCCCAGTTCGGGCTTCCATGCCGTCATGCAACCCAGGTGCGTGCAGATCATGGTGAGCGAGAAGATCCCTTCCGGCAGGCGCACCACGTAAATCGCCTCCGCCGCATGCATCGTCACGGAATTCACGGAGTACTCATCCACGTTGCCCGCATTCACAATCGGCGAAGGCTCATACAGCACATTCGGCGACATGTACTGGTAGGCGAAGCTCAGCGTCCCCACCGTAGCCAGTCCCAGCGAGCCGATCCCCAGCTTGGCGAAAAAAACGCGGCGGCTGATCTCCTGCTCATCCGGCTTTTGCTTCCCGCTCTGGTCCATCGCTCCCCTCACTTCCTGCTCTCGACGGCTGCCTGAAAGGGCGCATTCAGCGCGCCAATCGCGATCAGGCCGGTAGGCTCCGCCGACGTCAGCGAATACGACTCCATCGTGATCATCCCCACCGGGCATCGCGCCGCGCACAATCCGCACCGGATGCATCGCGTCTCGTCCTTCAGCATCACCGAGCCGGCCACCACCCCAAGCTCGTCGGCCTTTACCTCGTCCAATTCCACATTCAGCAGCGCTTCGCTCTCCGCGAGCTGTTTCACCAGCTCGGGCTGAAACTCAACGCGATCGAGGCTCACCAGCTCCAGGCAGTTCTCCGGGCACACATCCACGCACCCCCCGCACAGAATGCACATGCTCCCGTCCTCGAGGTTCCCTTCAAAAACCGTGTTCACCCAGCAGTGCAGGCAGCGCTGCGCTTCGATCTGTGCCGTCTCTTCGTCCAGCACCAGTTCCACCTCGGTCATCCCCGTGCGCCGCTCCAGGGGCACCGTCGGAATCGGCTGCCGGATCAGTTCCAGCAGGTACGTGGGCATGCTGTATCGCTGCAGCACCTCCACCCCAACCTCCGGCTCCGGCTGCTTCCGGCCGCGCAGATATTCGTCGATGCCCACCGCCGCGCGCTTCCCATCCGCCACGCTGTCGATAATCAGCCGCGGTCCGAAAACACAGTCTCCGCCCGCAAAGATACCTGGCGCGGAGGTCATCAGCGTCTCAGTGTTCACCGCGATCAGTCCCCGCCTCGAAATCTCTACGCCGTCTTCCGTCGCCAGAAAATCCAGCCGCGGCGCCTGCCCGATCGCCATGATCACCGTGTCGCAGTCCAGCACCGTCTCGCTATTCTCGTAAAACGCCGGGTTGAACCTGCCCGTCTCGTCGAAGACCCACTTCGTCTTCAGCACTTCCAGGCCCGTCAGCTTTCCGTTCTCGCCCACCAGCCGCTTCGGTCCCAGCCCCGGATGCACGAGGATGCCTTCCTCTTCCGCATCCGTGATCTCCTCGAGCGCTGCCGGCATCTCTTCGCGCTTCTCCAGGCACACAAGATGAACTTCCTGCGCGCCCATCCGCAGCGCCGACAGCGAGATGTCCATCATCTCCTTCGTCGCTATCGCCTCCACGTTTTCCCTGGAAGGCTCCTGGTGTTCCACCCCGGGCGTGTGCTGCCGCAGCACCTCGCGCGCAGCCGAACGCGCCACGTCCATGGCCACGTTGCCGCCGCCGATCACGATTACCTTCTTGCCGACCCTGAACTGGTACCCCAAATTCACGTTGAGCAGAAAGTCGATGCCCTTATGCACTCCGTCGAGGTCCACGCCGGGAATCGTCAGATCGCGGCTCTTGTGCGCTCCGACCGCAAGCAGCACGGCGTCATAATCCCGCCGCAGTTCCGCGATCGTGAAGTCGCGGCCTGCCGCCGTATTCAGCTTCAGGTTGATATCGCCCGTCGCCAGGATCTCCCGCACCTGGGCCTCGACCACATCCCGTGGCAGCCGATATTCCGGAACGCCGAGGTACAGCATCCCGCCGGCCACCGGCGCCGCCTCAAAGATCGTTACCGGATAGCCCATCAGCGCCAGGTCGTGGGCCGCGGACAACCCCACAGGACCTGCGCCCACGATCGCCACTTTGTAAGGAAGTGCCTTCTGCGCCCGTCCCTCGTTCACATCCACCGGTCGCTTTGACTCCGGCCCGTGGCGCTCCGTCAGGAATCGCTTCAGCGCGCGAATCGCAATCGGCTCGTCGATTGCGCCGCGCCTGCACGCTGTCTCGCAGGGGTGCGCACAAACCCGCCCGCAGATGCTGGCCAGCGGATTCGGCTCCCTCGCCAGCCGGTATGCCTCTTCGTAGCGGCCCTCTGCGATCAGTGCCACGTACCGCCCCGCGTTCGTGTGCGCCGGACAGGCCATCATGCATGGGAAGTTGCTGTTCAGCCAGGCCGGGTCTACTCTTCGGTTCTCGTCGCGGGTCAGCATGATGGCCTTCTCATCGCCTTCGGCTTTGTTCCGGCTATTTGGTCACCGTCAGATCCAGCTTCGTGTCGCCCGCAATCGTCACCGGGGACGCATGTGGCTTGTAGCCCTCATGCCACGCGGTCACCGAATAGCTGCCGTTCGGTACGTCCTTGATCACGTACTCGCCCGCCGCGTTCGTCATTGCGTAATACGGCGTCGGCGACACGATGATGTAGCCCGACATGTCCGGGTGCACGTTGCAGAACAGCGGAATTACGCCAGCCTCCGTGAAAGCGAAGTTCCGCTTATCCCCCTGCGGCCACGTTCCCAGGTTGTGGCCCAGCTTCTTGTCGCCGTTCACCGACGGCCAGAAGACGTTGTGCGCCACGCTGTCGCTGTTAAGAAACTCCACCGTCGTGCCCTGCTGCACCACCATGATGTGCGGCTGGAACATGAGCCCCTTCTGGTCCATCACCGGATGCGCTGTCGGCGCCGGAAATGTTTTGCCCGCGATTGCGTCGATGTACACCACCGACTCCCCCTTTGCACCGGACACCTTGCCGTGAAGGTCTCCCGCGTGAGCCGCTACCGCCGCTCCCAACATCGCCACTGCTGCTGCATACATGCGAACTTTCATACCTGCTCCTTCCTGGGTTCGTGGCCGCACGCTCGCGCCCGGCCGGACATCGTTTCAACAGAGCCCGCCCGCAGAGAGTCGTCTTCTGCAGTAATGTGGGTGGTTTTCCCGGTTAAATCTGGGTTCTTCTGCCTTCAGGGGAGATCGCCCAGGTTTCCGATGGCTGAGGATTCTTACGCAAACCTCCTGGGGTTCTGTCTGGTCGCATTCGTTGCTCCAGTCTCAAAACCAAAGAGCGTGGTCGTATTACGATTCGTAACTATTGCAAGCACAGACAATGGGGGTATGTGACCCACATCACAATGCACGTCCATACGCCGATTCATGACAATAGCGTCACAAACCTGTAAGGTGATCGCCGGTGCTTTGTGGGCGTCGTCGACTTCACATTGCTGATCCTCTACATGGATCCGGAACAGCCGAAGGCTCGGAACTGATCTCGATGGTCCCTAAGCCGGTTTAGCTTCGACGATCCCGACGTTCCGAACCATTTCGGCCAGAGCGTCGCCAAGGTTCGGCCTGGAGTTCTCATCGCGCCCGGTAGCCACACTGACGCGTCCTTTCTCCAGAGTGCGTGCACCCGTCACGATGGAACCGATGTGTCCCGAGGCGAGTTCCAGAAGGGATATGGCAACCCAGCCAGGCGATTGATNNCCAGCGAAACGATCAGGGTGGTCGCCCCCGCCGGCGGATGACTGGCTCGCAGCAGCACCATGAATGCACCCGTAGTTGAGAGAGAGAGGGCGGCGGCGAGGACTCTTGGCCCGTAGATGCCAGCGTGAAAACCGAAGGGGAGGTTCGAGGCACCGGTCAGAGAGAATGCTGCGTAACCGCAGATGAGTCCAATGGCGTGACCCAGGATGGTATTGCGNNGGACTCTTTGTGAAGAGAGCAAGGATTGCCAGCAGAGCGATAGTAATGAAGCCGTTGATCAGGACATAGAGCGACCAAACCAGCCGTGGCGGAAAGCGGTGGAGGAGCCACTCCAGCTTGAGGTGCCCGAGCAGCACTCCAACGTGCTCAAATCCTGCATTGTCGCCTGCATGGTGCTGTCGCAAGGTAAGTCCTGGTCCGCCTCAGATGTTTGGCAGGAGATCGAAATATTCGTCGTCTTCGTTCTTGCCGCCTTCTCCCTTGCCGATTTGCTTCTCCGACTCAATGAACTCGATGCGTTCAATCCATTTCACCATCTTGTAGCCGAGCTGATTTTCCACGCGCAAGCGGAGGGGAGCCCCGTACAACTCCGGGAGCGGCTGTCCATTCATTCGAGACGCAAGCAGGCACTGCGCCTTCAGCACATTTTCGATGCTTTGGGTGTCGTAATACGCGTCGCCGTAGAGCGCGTCGCCAAAGGAAAAGAACGCGACCGTTTTGGCCGTAGCCGTTGGGCGCACTAACTCGATGAGGGCTTTCATCGAAATACCGCCCCATTTTGCAATGCCACTCCAGCCCTGAATGCAATGGTGCATCGTGATTTGCTCGGTTGCGCCCAGCTTCTCGAGGTCGGCAAGAGAGAGCTCGACGGGTCTTTCAACCAAACCGCCCACCTTCAGCCTGAAGTCCCGGAAGCCCCCCTCGGCAAGGACTTTCCAATCGCTTCTCGTGGGCATCTTGCCGTTGGGCCACATATAAGGCGAGATGTCCTGCTCGGTGTAATGCTGTTGCGGGACGAGCCGGTTCAGGGTGGCCAGCTGCATCGGGTAGGTGACGAACTTCTGCGCATGCTGGAGCGCACGCGGGTGGCGCCAGGAGATGTAATGCGCCGCGATCCAGGAGAGGGCGACGACCGCAATGCCGGCAAATCCAAGCATCATGCCCAGAGGGCGCCGGTCGTCGGTGCCCAGCACGATATGGTTCATGTTGCGGGCAAATCCAGTCATCACGACCAGAGTTACATGGACCACGATGAATGCGAAGAAGCTGAGCATGGTCAGGAAGTGAATCGAACGTGCCGACTGCCTGCCGCCAAAGATTCGTGCATACCACGGAAAGCGATTGACTACGGCCGGGGACATGGCGATGCCGGTGAAAATCGCCAGCGGGCCGAATACAAAAACTACTGCGAAGTAGGCGATCTGCTGCAGCGCGTTGTAACCATAGAAGCCATTCGGCTCCGGGGGCAAGTGAAACGTTGCGTAGTGGACCCAGGTATTCCATGCCTGAACAAGAACGAGGGATGAGGTGGGGACGAGACGTTTCCACTGCTCGGTATCGAACAGCATGGCGACAAACAGGATGCCCGTGAAGATGAATCCATGGACATTGATGAAATGCCAGGCTCGCGCAATACCGATGGTATGGCGGTAACCAGGCGTGCCGATGATCGGGGATAGGTAACGAGCGTCATCCTTCGCGGTCCAGATCCGGTCACGCGGAACTTTGATCGGGGTGAAACGAATCCATTCGCTCCCCGGCGTGCAGTCGTCGTTGAAATACAGGCGAGGGTGATCTGCCAGGATGGAGAGACCACTGCGAATCAACATCATCAGAAAAACGAAGTTAAAAAAGTGGCAGTAGCGGACCCAGAGCGGGAAACCGTGGGGCCCGGAGAAGTCGTTGGGGTAGACCTGAGGGACTGGCGGGATATGGGGCATTCCGGCCACAGCGAGTTCGATCCACGCGGCAGCGATCAGCGCAAGCAGCGTCATTCCAACCGCTGCCAGGAGGGAAGGCCGAATCCAGATGCGAAAACGGCGATCCGCCGGATAGTGGACGGCCGCATGTGCTTCGTCAAAAGCAATCACGGTTGCCTCAGCGGTTCCGCATCGTGTTTAGGTTGAGGAAGAGCAGACACACCGTAACCCGATGTACCCATGCCGCCGGCGCACGATGGATTCAGGACAGGAGCGCTGCCAGGCCGGAATCGGTCGGCTTCCGGGAAAATGCTCGGCTCCCGCGCGAAGGTCAGGATGAGCTGCAGAGCGAAGAGCAGCACGGCGCCCAGTTCGAGGCAGCCGGAGAGGGGCAATACCTTCCAGGCAAAAGGCACAATGCCTTCGTAAGCGAGCGGCTCCACGCTCACGCGGAGCGTGCAACCCGCAAACAGCAGCACCAGCGTCGCAAACATCAGGCGAGGACTATACAGGCCGCGCACTCCAGCGAAATGCGGCAGAATACGAGGGCCTGCCGTCATCACCATCATCGCGGCAAATCCAACGGTGAGCGCGTGGCGCGAGCCGCCCCAGATGCCTCCGTGAACATCCGCCATCGACGCCCAGACGCCGAGCAGCGAAGCCACGATGGACCACGCATAGGCGGCGCGAAGGAAGACCGGGAAGGAAGCGTGAATGCCGATGGTCTTCGCGGGACGATCGGGAACCGAGAAGACCCGTATCGCTACTGACGCAAGGATTGCGCCTACCGCCAGAAACGGCGCCATGAGAATGGTTTGGTGAGACATGCCGAGAATAACGCCGAGGACATCGAGTGCGACCGCGATTTGCAGCAGACGGCCTCGCACCGGCTTGACGCCGAGAAAGATGGGCAGCCAGCGCGCGGAAAATCCCCAGACCAGCGGCGCGAGAAATCCCCAGCCGAGCAGGACCAGATATTTCTGGTCGAAATCATGAGGGATTGCCGGAGTGAATCCCTGAATGGCGAGATGCAGGCCGATCGCAAAGTTGAAGGCGATGGCGAGGAACAGCGCAGCGTTGCTGACCAGAACTGCCTGCATCCAGGGCTCGATCCGCGGTTTGGTTCGCATGGCGCCGGAGCCTTGCGGCAGCTTGTGCTGACTTGCGGCATAGAGAAAGAGCAGAATCGCCACCAGTTCCAACAACCCAGACAGAGGGAGGGTGACGCGCCACTGCCAGAGACAGGCGCCTGCGAGCCAGTGCAGCACAAGGCCCGTGGTCCACAGGCCCCAGCACATGACAGGCAGCCGGCCCTGATTGGCGCGCGTGCGCGGCTGCGAGTAGAACCCAATGCCGAGCACGAAGCTGCCGATCCAGCCGAAAACCTGGGAGTGGCCGTGCGCCTGAATCCACGCCGGGGAAACTGCCTGAAGGCCGTGGTGGGCGCTGATCAGCAACAGGCTGGAAAAGCCGAGGATGGTGCCGGGCAGCACCATAAAGAAGATGCCGGTGGCAATCCAGAGGCGGAGCAGACGGCTCTTGCGGCGCTCGCGGGCCACCTGGGCGTGGTGCTCCATTGTTGAGGATGGCTCGCGGCCGGGGACAATCTCGATCAGAGTGGACATCGAAGCTCTCCGCTGACAAGGTCAAGCGTAGAGGCTCACCACCGGCCGGGCAGTGACTTTGGTCGCACCCAAGCCAAAGATTTTTACGAACTGCTGTCGAGGATCGC
>PMAM01000340.1 GCA_003152595.1 Acidobacterium sp. | reverse complement strand
CACGCATAACAGGACAACCAGCGTTCGGCGCACTGACAAGAAGCACATCGGGAACATCCTCGTGGGGGAGGGGTGGTAGCGATTGTGCCACCTCCCCGCCCAATCGGCAAGCATGAGAAATCAGCATGAGAAATCAGCATGAGAAAGCAGCCGTCTGCCCTCCCGGCCCAAATCGTGAAAAACCAGGCTGAAGAACCCCTTCAGCAATCCTAGGTCGCGCATCCGCGGGTGACAGGCTCCACAAACTGCCCCCCGCACGCTTCTGATCGGGAAAAAACCGCACGCCACCTCCCAGCACCCACCCCGGAACTATTCCCCGGCCAGGTTCACCCCACAGCAAGTAGCGAAGGCTTCTTCCGTCCCGAAATCAACAGAAATGTTCTCTCCTTTGCTCTCGGAAGTAATGCGCTTCGGTGTACCCTGAACCGTTTTGGGAAGGCCGATGCCGGCATTGCTCACTCGGTCAGCACTCGTGCGAATCGGAACTCAACCGCCGGGTGCCCCGATTCTGCACACGATCCGCGCCCTCTTTGACCTGGCCCGCTCCGGCAAACTCCAACCCTGGCGCTAACAGCTCTTCGCTGACCGGTTCTCAGCTGACCGCTTTTACGCTGTCTTACCATGGTCGAAGCATGTCCGACGTCCAGCACAAAATCGACGCCCTCCGCGGCAAGATCCGCCACCACGAGCACCTCTACTATGTCATCGACAAGCCCGCCATCTCGGACGCCGAGTTCGACGACCTCATGCGTGAGCTCCAGCGCCTCGAAAAAGAGCACCCCAGCCTCATCACCCCCGACTCGCCCACCCAGCGCGTCGGCGGCAAGCCCAAAGAGGGCTTCGCCAAGGTCGCCCACTCGCGCCCGATGCTCTCCATCGACAACGTCACCAGCGAGGAGGAACTCCGCGACTGGGACCGCCGCGTCCGCTCCCTTGCCGGCGACAAGGCCCCGGATTCGAGTCAGGTCAGCTACGTCTGCGAATACAAAATGGACGGCCTCTCCATGGCCCTCCAGTACCACGCCGCCCCTGACTCGAATCCGCCCGGCTCAGCCCACCTTCTGCGCGGACTCACCCGCGGCAACGGCACCATCGGCGAAGACGTCACCACCAACGTCCGCACCATCCGCTCCGTGCCGCTCTCCATCCCCGCCACCACCCTCAAAAAAGCCGGCGTCCCGGCCACCTTCGAAGTCCGCGGCGAAATCGTCATGCCGCTGGCCGCCTTCCTGAAAGCCAACGAAGAGCGGGTCGCCCAGGGCCTCGAGCCCGCCGCCAATCCACGCAACTACGCCGCCGGAACCATCCGCACTCTGGAGCCCAACATCGTCGCCCAGCGCCGGCTGGACTTCTACGCCTACTTCCTCCTCACTGAAACCGGCCAAGACCTCCTTGAGGAGCAGTCCGAAGCCCTCGACGCCCTCACCGTCCTCGGCTTCCGCGTCAATCCCCACCGCGAGGCCATGACCTCCATCGACAAGGTGCTCGACTTCGTCCAGAAAGCTGAAACAACTCGTAACAGTCTCGGTTACGAAATCGACGGCGTCGTCATCAAGGTCAACTCCGCCCAGCTCCAGCGCCGCCTCGGCTACACCGGCCGCGCCCCCCGCTGGGCCGTCGCCTTCAAATTCACCGCGCGCGGCGGCATCACCCAGGTCGAAGACATCCGCACCCAGGTCGGCCGCACCGGCAAGCTCACTCCCGTCGCCGTCCTCACCCCCGTCTCTATCGGCGGCACCACCGTCTCCCGCGCCACCCTCCACAACGCCGACCAGATCGAGAGCCTCGGCCTCCTCATCGGCGATTACGTCAAAGTCGAGCGCGGTGGCGACGTCATCCCTAAAGTCGTCGAGGTCGTGGAAGACGCCGAGCACCCGCGCGGAACACGCCATTTCCAATTTCCCAAACACTGCCCCGTCTGCAACAGCGAGATCCACCGCACCGAAGGCGAAGCCGACTACCGCTGCGTCAACATTGACTGCGCCGCCCGCCTCGCCGGCAGCCTCCTCCACTTCGCCTCCCGCGGCGTCATGAACATCGAGGGCCTCGGCGAGGCCGTCGTTCTCGGGCTCCTCGATCACAAACTCGTCGCCAGCATCGCCGACCTCTATACGCTGACCGACGAAAAGCTCGCCCAGCTTCAGCACGAAGTCGTCACCCGCGACAAGAAGACCGGCGCGGAGAAGACGCGCAACCAGGCCCTCCTCGGCCCCAAAGAGCGCGCCGACCTCCTCGCCGAAATCGAGGCCTCAAAGAAAGCCCCCCTCGATCGCGTCCTCTTCGGACTCGGCATCCGCTTCGTGGGAGCACGCACCGCGCAACTCCTCGCCGAAGAGTTTGGCTCCATTGAAGCTCTCATGGCCGCATCGGCTGAAGATCTGGAACGCGTCAACGAAGTCGGCCCGCGCGTCTCGGAAGCCATCCGCGAATTCTTTGACGAGTCCCGCAACCGCGACCTCGTCCATCGCCTCGAAAAGGCCGGCCTCACCCTGACCGCCGAGAAGGGAAAGAAAACCTCGCAGCTTGAAGGGCTCACCTTCGTCCTCACCGGCACCCTGCCCAACTTATCGCGCGAAGATGCGAAGGCCAAAATCGAATCCGCCGGCGGCCGCGTCTCCGGCTCCGTCAGCAAGAAGACGAATTACGTCGTCGCCGGCGAAGACGCCGGTTCCAAACTCGACAAAGCAAAAGAACTCGGCGTGCAAGTCATCGACGAACCCGGCCTGATAGAACTGCTCGGTGCTTAACTCAAGGGCAATGCACGAAAATGTGGAGGACACGGCTTCAGCCCTGCCGAGAAAATCAAAAAACGGTGTGGGCTTCAGCCCCTGAGCACCTGCGAATTGAACGTTCGGTATAGCCGGTTTTTCGCCCCACAGCTGGCAAGACACGAACCAGGCTCGCGGCGCCGCGCCCGCGGCGCGACGGTAAAAGCCACGGGCTTCAGCCCGTGGAAGAAGCTCTTCCTGAGAACAGGGCCTTCAGGCCCGGACAACCCGTCGCCTTCAAACTTCCGGATAGCCGGTTATCCGCCCACAACCGCGTTCGGGCACCTGAAAGGGTGCGACAAGCCGACATTTCGATACTTATCGGAGCGTGCTGACGTGCTTCCGATGACGGCAAACGCAAGTGGTACCCATCCCGGACGGTCAAGGAATTTGGAGAAGCGTGCAGTATTCCCCTTTTCTTCGCTAGCATCGGTCTGTAAATCTTGCGGTGTAATCTTGTGCTGTCGCCAAACGAACAAATGCCGGAGGACCAGCGCAAACCGACTGGGCCGACTATGCCTGAAGCACCTGTAAAGCATGACCTCGGAGGGCTGCGCATCGAGGCTCACAAGCGCGGCTCCCGAAACGCCGGAAAGGTCATCGCGATTGTTTTTTCCGTCCTGGTCGTCTCGCTCCTGATCGTGGGCGGCGTCTACGCGTACGTGCATCAGACGCCGTCGGTGCAAGTCGCCACGGCGGACGCTCCGGACACTGGGCCACAGGCGCTGCTCAACGCCAGCGGATATGTCACGCCGCAGCGGCGCGCCACGGTAGCGGCGAAGATCACCGGGCGCGTCACGAGTGTGTTTTTTACCGAAGGCATGCACGTGCACAAGGGATTTGTGCTGGCCACCCTGGACGATTCCGATGCGCAGAGGGCGCTGGCTTCCGCGCAAGCCGATCGAAATGCCGCGCAGGCCAACATTCTCGACCTGCAGGTGCAATTGAAGAACGCGCAGATCGAGCTACATCGCGCTCAGGAATTGAGGACGGCAGGTATCCAAACGCAGGAACAGCTCGACAATGCGACGATGACCGAGAACAGCCTGCGGGCGAAGATCGACTACGCGCAGGCACAGGTGTTGGCGGCGGACGCGCGCACGAGAGAGGCGCAACAGGCGGTGGATAATTGCGTCATCAGCGCTCCGTTCGATGGAATTATTGTTTCCAAGGACGCGCAGGTGGGAGAAATGGTGTCGCCGATTTCGGCCGGTGGCGGGTTTACGCGCACGGGAATCGCAACGATCGTCGATATGGCCTCGAATGAAATCGAAGTGGACGTCAACGAAAATTACATCGCACGGGTTAAACCTGGCCAAGAGGTGACCGCCGTTCTGGATGCTTATCCGGACTGGCAGATTCCGTGCCGCGTACGCACCATCATTCCCACGGCCGATCGCCAAAAGGCGACGGTCGAAGTGCGAATTGCCTTCGACAAGCTGGATGCGCGCATTCTGCCCGACATGGGCGTGAAGGTCACATTCCTCGGGGAAGAGAAGCCGGCGACAAAAACGCAGGCGGCCCTGATGGTGCCGCAGAACGCGGTTCGTGACGATGGCGGGCAGAAGATCGTTTTTCTGGTGAAAGGCGATCACATCGAGCGCCATGCCGTGAAGGTCGGCACAACCAATGGCGCGCAAACGCAGATTCTGGCGGGGCTCACGTCCGGGGATACAGTGGTTGTCGCGGGGCCAGCCAACTTGAAAGATGGTGAAGCAGTAGCGATCAAGCGCTAGTGCAGCGATCCAATTCAGATGGCGGAAATCAAGGAGCGTTGATCATGGTACGCGTGGAGGGTAATGGCGCAACCGGCAGTCTGATTCAGGTGCGCGGCCTGGACAAAACCTACCGCCGCGGCAGCGAGGACATCGACGTCCTGCAGGGCTTGAATCTTGACGTCGATAAGGGCGATTTCGTGGCCTTCATGGGGCCGAGCGGCTCGGGCAAGACCACTTTGCTCAACCTGCTGGGGGGCCTCGACGTTCCCACGCGCGGCACCATCAGCGTGGCCGGCGACGAGATCACGCATATGTCGCGCGGCAAGCTGACCGACTGGCGCGCGCGCCACGTCGGTCTTATTTTCCAGATGTACAACCTCATCCCCGTGCTCACCGCGTTCCAGAACGTCGAATTGCCCTTGCTGCTGACCAAACTTTCCAGGGCCGAACGCCGCAAGCACGTTGAAACCGCCCTTTCCGTCGTCGGTTTGGACGACCGCATGGGCCACTTTCCGCGCCAGCTTTCCGGCGGGCAGGAACAGCGTGTGGCCATTGCCCGGGCCATCGTCGCCGACCCCACCTTCCTGCTGTGCGACGAGCCCACTGGCGACCTGGACCGCAAAAGCGCCGATGACGTGATGGACCTGATCAAGCGGCTGGTGCAGGAGTACGGGAAGACCGTGCTGATGGTGACGCACGACCCGCTTGTCGCGCGCCAGGCCAATACCACGCTGCATCTGGACAAGGGCGTGCTGGTTGAAGCCGGAGGGCGGCAAGGTGTGGTCGCGGGAGGCGCATCATGAAATTCGGCAGACTGATCCTGGCCAATCTGTTGCGCAAAAAGGCTCGGCTCGTTCTCACCATCGGTTCGTTCGCTGTGGCTCTGTTTCTGTTTGCGCTGCTGGGAGTGGTGAACGATGCGTTCAGCCGCGGAGCGGACGTGGTGAGTGCGAATCGCCTCGTCACCATCAATCGCACCTCCATCATCAACACCATTCCGTTGTCCTACCGGGATGAAATTCTGCGCATCCCGGGTGTCAAGTACATCACGCACGATAACTGGTTCGGTGGCGTATATCAGGATCCCAAGAACTTTTTCCCGCAATTCGTGATCGACCCGGAAAACCAGCGGCAGGTTTTCCCCGAGCTCATTGTTCCCGACGATCAATGGAATACATTTCTGAAAGACCGGCAGGGCGCGGTTGTTGGGGCGGACACCATGAAGCGTTTCGGCTGGAAGATCGGCGACCGCATTCCCATTAGTACGACCATTTACGGGCTGGCGGGGAAGCCATTCGAGTTCAATATCGACGGCGTTTACCACGGCGCCAAACAGGAAGATGATCAGACCCAGTTCTGGTTCCAGTGGGAATACTTCAAAGAGAGCGTACCCGACAGCATCAAGGGCCAGGTTGGCTGGTATACGGTTCGTATCGCCAACCCCGACGATGCCCCGCGTATCGCCAGGACCATCGATAACATGTACCTGAATTCGCCCTACGAAACGAAGACTGAGACGGAATCCGCCTTTGCGCAGGGATGGGTGAAGCAATTCGGAAACATCAAATTCCTGATTACGTCGATCGGGACCGTTGTCTTCTTCACGCTCCTGCTGGTCACCGGAAACACGATGGCCATCTCCGTGCGCGAGCGAACCAATGAGCTGGGCGTGCTCAAGGCCATCGG
>PMAM01000269.1 GCA_003152595.1 Acidobacterium sp. | reverse complement strand
AGACCCTATCAGAATACCAAGTGCAGCGACAAAGTCGGCCAAAGTTGTTGAGGTGCCGGGGCGGGGAAGTGGCCTGGAATGTGGGGGAACACTTTTGTACCGTGCGGGAAAAGCTTGACAAGATACAGGTAAGAGGCGGTTAGGTAAGAAGCGGTCAGGTTTGGCCGGTTGCACCCGGCGTGTTGGTGCGGGCGCGGCGAAATTTCCGGTTTGCCGGTTTTTCGGCAACAATCCGGCTCGATGAGCGCATTGGCGATAATGCGCTCATTGAGATAATGAACTGCGTTTCGCTCCCGTCCCAAAATGCGAGGGACCGGTGGCATTCTCATTTGGGGTTTGAGGGCGAAAGAGCGGAACCACCTGCTCCGACTTTTGCGGTGAAATCATTCCGCCCGATGCATTCCTGCTTACCCTGATCTCAGAATCGAGGGACACCGAGTTTTTGTAAAGTACTAACTTTTCAATCCTGAAACTTAGGTCACGGGCCACGCAATCAACACCTCGACTGCAAGTCAAGGGTTGTTCAGTATCGGCGCCTAAAATTCTCATGAATGACGAATTGCGGCATAAAAGGCTGCGAGCGCGACCGATTCATCAAATTCCAATACATCGCCTGTGCCAGCGGTTCGGTTACATCGGAAGGCATACGGAATTCGTAAGCTGGGAAATCCGTCGCTCCATTGTCGGGCCGGTGCCATGATCTCTGAAACTCCGGCTGGAGATATTCGTAAATTGACCAGCGAATGTTATTCAAGAATTCTGCAATCTGGCTGGAATGGTAAATAAAGATATTACCTTGGAACCACTCGAAGAACCCTTCAACAGCGAGATAGGCATCTTGTTCGCTCACCGAAGGTTTCGCCACTTCGAGTAGTTTGCGGAGATCGTTGACCCTTTTCTCCAGCCGTGCCAGGTTGTGCTTGGCGATGTCTCCGCACATTTGAATGTATTTAATCCGCGTAATCCTCAGATCTGCCACAAGGCCGATAGCGGATAGATTGACGTGTCGTGCAGTGAATTCACCTTCAAGCCATTCTGCGAAGGCATCGACAGTCTGTCGGACGCGCGTCGAGTCTGTCTCGAGTTTCGGGTTAGTGCATACCTGCCGTATATGAAAGAGGAAGGTTTTATCTGAAGGTGGCGCTCCGTTCGGCGCGGGTTTACTAAGGCCGAGCGCAGGTCTGCCGTTGTACGCCTTGATTTCTGAAAGAAAATCGCCCAGAAAAAGGGTGAATAGCCGAGAGAAAGCGTAGGTTCTGTGCATTCGTTCTTAACGAACATCGCCCAATTGACCATCTCGTCGATCATCTCCCATGCAGAATTGAGAATGATCACTTCACGTTCGGTATCATTCATGGCCACTCCAATAACGCAGAGGACAGAAGTGCGGGTGGCCCGCACCTGAAAGAAGAGTATCCATCACCCGACTGACGGTGCCACAGATCTCGCTTTTTTCAGACCTTGAGAGCGCGGAATCCCCTGTCAAAAGGATAATGCTTCTGAGAAGTCGGCGGGTATCCAGTAATTTGTCGATACGGGGTTTATGACTTCATGCCTTAGCACTCATCGAGGCGTTCCGGACGTGCGGTCGGCAAAGCGCAAGTTACGGACTGTTAAGGGGCGCGGCAGATTGCTCGGGCAGACTACGAAGCTTCGCTGGAACGGAAAAGCCGAGCCTTTCGGTAGCCAGGGATTGTTCGCCGATCCTAAACTTCTGCTTCTTCGCGCAGCGCGTCCGGAGCGTGCGCGATGCGCATCAGCTTGCCGTGATCGAGCCAGTTGAGCGAGCAGCGCTCGCAGTCGGAGAGAATGACGTTGCCGGGGCCGGCGTAGAAGTGGGTCTCCATGGCCTGGCGGCAGTGCGGGCAGGTGAGGCGGCGCTGGAGTTCGCTGCGGTCGGGCGGCTGGGGGATGACGCCGCCGCCTTCGTTGCCGCGGCGCAGCGTCTGGACCAGGTCGGCGAAGATGTCCATGTCGATGAGCATGCCGCGACAGCGCGTGCAGTAGCGCAGATGCGCGCTCGAGAAAGATGCGTCAACCAAACCGATGCCGCATGTCGGGCAGAGCTCGTTGCTTGGCTGGCCCAGCACGCGCACGCCGTCGTCGTTCTTCTCCGGGAAGACGATGTTGCCGCAGTACTCGCAGGTCAGGCTTTCCGCGCCCGAGTCCAGCCGCATGGGCGCGCCGCAGGAAGGGCAGTTCATTGCGCCTGTCCACTCATTGCTGCGAACCGCACTCGGGGCAGAACTTCGCGGCGCGCGCCATCGGCTTGCCGCAGGCAGTGCAGAACTTCTGCGCAGTTCCCGCCGGAGCGACGCCGCCGGAACTGGCGATTTCGCTGGCGGTCATGGAACCGGCAAGGGCCCGGCCCAAACTGATACCCGCGCCGATGCCAACGCCCGCGCCGGCCACTCCGCCAGGATTGGCGGCCGCTGTCCCGAGCGCCTGTGCTGCTTCGAACTGCGTATAGGTTCCCAGGTTACCGGCCATCTGCACGCCGATCCGCTGATCCATCACCTGCGTCAGCTCGTCGGGCAGGGAAATATTCTCGACGGTGAACGAATTCAGCTCCAGACCGACGGCCGCAAAGGAGGGCTGTGCCGCGTCGGCAATTTTCTGCGCGAGGGCCGCCTGGTTCTTCGCCATATCGAGGAAGGGAACATCGCTGGCGGCGAAGACGTCGGTCATGCGGGCGACGATGGTCTGGCGGAGCTGGCCTTCGAGATCCGAGACGTAGTACGCGTCGCGCGTCCCGCTGACTTCGGTGAAGAACCTGCGCGGGTCTTTGATGCGATAGGCGTAGATGCCATAGCCGCGCAGGCGCACCGCGCCAAACTCCTTCTCGCGGATGGTGATGGGCGTCGCCGTGCCCCACTTCTGATCCATCTGCAGGCGCGTCGAGAAGAAGTAGACATCGGATTTGAAGGGCGACTGGAATCCTTTGTCCCAGTTCATGAGGTCGGTCAGCAGGGGCAGGTTGCGGGTGTTGAGGGTGTGGAGGCCGGGACCAAAGACGTCGGCGATCCTGCCTTCGTTCACAAAGGCGGCCAACTGCGACTCGCGGACGGTGAGCTGCCCGCCGTTCTGAATCTCCATGTCGTCCATGGGATAGCGCCACGCCAGCACGCCGTCTTCCGGCTCGTTCCACTGGATGACATCGACTAACTGCTTGACGAGAAAATCCCGCAGGGACACNNTTCCGCGCGGGCCGTTAAGATGTTGCCAACGAGCACCTGCGATCTGGGGCCACTGAGGTAATGCAGCCTTCCATCCCATCGGGTTTTGCGCTCGCGTGCGCGGCTGCAGCGAGCCAGCCATGCTGACCTACGCCATTGGCTTTGTGCAGGACGTGCAGCTGGCATGTTTTGCTGTCGTCCTGACCTGCATGGCGCTGCAGGATCGCGGCAGCAAAAGCCTGCGCTGGCTGGCGTATGGATATATCGCCGGCTTTGGCGGCGCCATGCTCGACCTCGGTGGCCGATGGCTGCCGCACTGGCTCTCGATGGGCGTCTTTATGGCAGCCGCGCCTGTCGGCTACGCATGCTTCAGCATCAGCGTGGCGCACTTTACTCGTCGCGGCATTCGTCTGCGCTGGCTGTGGCTGCTGGTCAACCTGGGCGCCCTGCCGTTCTTCGTGAGCTGGAGCGTCACGGGCCACATGAGCGCGAGCGCCACGCTCCAGGACGGAATCCTCGCCGTGGAAACGGGGTTGACCGCCCTGCTTCTTCTTTCCACCAACGATCGCGAGACGCGCTGGCCACGCCGCACGATCTCGGGCTTCCTCGCGTTGTACTCCGCCATCGAAGTTTCCCGAGTTGCGATCTACATCGTGACGGGCAAAATGCCGGCTGCGGTCGCGCCCTGGGCTGAGGTGGCCACCGGCATCGTTTATGTCGTCTCGTGCTCCGTTCTGCCGCTGGCGTTCATCTGGATGATGAACGCGCGGCTGCTTCTCCACCTGAATCGCCAGTCGATGATCGACCCTCTGACGGAGCTGCTGAACCGTCGCGGCCTGCAGGCGGCCGCCGATGTGGAGCTATCCCGCTACGAGCGCACGGGGAGAGACCTGGCCGTCGTGGTTCTCGACCCGGATTTTTTCAAGCTGCTCAACGATCGCTACGGACATGCCGGCGGTGACGCGATCCTGTGCGAGTTCTCGGTCTTCCTGCGCTCCATGATTCGCGAGACCGACATTGCCGGCCGCGCAGGTGGCGAGGAGTTCGTCCTGATTCTGTCGGGAACGGATGCGGATACAGCTCTGACGCCCATCGAACGCCTTCGTTCCGCCGTAGCCGAATATGGGTTCGAACTGGGCTCGCGGCTGATTCACATCACCGCGAGCTTCGGGATCTCGGTATCGGGCGGGCGCAGGAATCTGACCTGGGACAAGCTGCAGTACGAAGCCGACATGGCGCTTTATGCTGCCAAGGCGGCGGGGAGGAACCGCTCGCGTCTTTACGATGAAACGCTGACGGCTTCGGGGCCGAGCCTGGTGGAAAACTAGGAAGGCGCGGAATCATTTCCACGTGGCGCTGCTCTGCGCCTGGACGTGTACGCTGGTACCACACCGTACAAACTCCTGGAGGTCTTCGCTTGAAGCGATTGACTCTGGTCGCTCTGTTGTGCGCTCTACCCCTTCTTGCGCAATCTGGATCCGCGCCTCTTTCTTCAAAACCCAGGGTCCGCGCCATCACGGGGTTCGTTCGCCTCAACCGGAACACGTGGCAGCAGCAGATCGCTGAGACGCTCGTGGTTCTGCGCAAGGCGAAAGCCGAATTCGAAGGCGCGGGCTATCAGGTGGAAAGCGTTCGCATCACTACGCAGCCTCTGGGCGAACTCGTCAGCGGTCTCACGGAGGATCAGGCCCTGGTTTTTCTGGGCGAGCTGGATCGTCTCTCGGTGAAAGAAGATTTCCTTCCCAACGTCGGGCCCGCCATGTTGCACGACAGCGACGATCCCGCCACCATGCATCTGCTGGAACGCGCGCTTTCCACGTTGCCGAATATCGAAGCCAGCAGCATCATTGCGGACGACGATGGCATTCACTGGAAGACCATCCACCGCACAGCACAACTGGTTCAGTACGTCGCCGAGCATAGTGCTCATGCCCAGGGCACGTTCAACTTCACCGCGACGGCCACGCTGAAGCCGCTGGGGCCGTTCTTCCCTGGCTCGTGGCACAACGGTCCGGGGAAGCAGTTCTCCATTGGGTTTGAAGGGGCCGGCGTGGTCGCGGAGATCTTCACGAAAGACAAAGGAAACTACGATGCCGCGGTTGGCGATCTGACTCGGGAGCTCTCCCGGCATGCTCGGGTGGCGGATTCGATCGGCCGCAAAGTGGCGTCAGCAACGGGCTGGGGCTATGTCGGTGTCGACCCCACGCCTGCTCCTCTTGCCGACGTTTCCATCGGGGCGGCGATCGAGGACTACACGGGCGGGCGTTTTGGTTCCAGTGGAACGATGACGGCCGCGCGCATCATCACCACCGCGGTGAAGGCAGTGCCGGTACAACAAATCGGCTACTCGGGGCTCATGGTTCCGATCATGGAGGACAAGCTGCTCGCGCAGCGCTGGGCCGAGTCCACGTACAACATCGATTCGCTGCTGGCTTACTCGGCGGTTTGCGGTACCGGGCTCGATACGATTCCGCTGCCGGGCGACGTCACGCTTGAGCAGATGGAGCGGATCTACAGCGATGTCGCGTCGCTGGCGACGAAATGGAACAAACCGCTCTCGGCACGCCTGCAACCGGTGCCGAACAAGAAGCCCGGCGATCGCACGGACTTTCAGGATCCGTACCTCTTTAACACGACGATTCATCCACTGCCCTGACGATTTTCTGCAGCTGAAAATCAAAGGCGCGGGAGTCGTCCCGCGCCTTTTTTGTGCCTGCAGCCTCGGGGCATTTTAGGCCGTGTGCTGGAGGACTTCTTCGCGCACCTGCTCGTCGTGGTTTTCTTCGGCGCGCGTGCGGGGCAGGGCCACGGCCAGCACATCTTCGATGCGGCTGGCGTAGTGGATGTCCACGCCGTCGGTCTGGTCCGGCATCAGGTCTTCTTCCACATTCAGCCGGTTCTCTGTGGGAAGAATGACGGTGGTGACGCCCGCCCGTTTTGCGGCCAGGAATTTCTCCTTGATGCCGCCGACGGGAAGCACATTGCCGCTCAGCGTAATCTCGCCGGTCATCGCGGTAAGCGGATGCACCGGCNNGCCGGCACGTGGATGTGCAGGTCGGTGTCCTTGAGGAGGTCTTCTTCAAGCCCCAGCGATTTGGCGTTGGAACGCACCCAGGTGAGCGCGGCCTGCATGGATTCCTGCATGACCTCGCCGATCTGGCCGGTCATCGTGAAGCCGCCCTTGCCCTTCATGCGGTTGGCTTCGATGAAGAGCACGTCGCCGCCCGCCGGAGTCCAGGCCAGGCCGACCGCAACGCCGGCGCGTTTGGTGCGCTCGGCNNGTGACGACCAGCTTCTCGGTGTTGCCTTCGGCGATGCGCCGCGCCTGCTTGCGGCAGATGGTTCCAATCTGCTGCTCCAGTTTGCGGACGCCGGCTTCGCGCGTGTAGTGGCGCACGATGTAGCCCACCGAGTCCTCGTGGAACTCGATGTTCTCCGGGGTGATCCCGTTCTCTTTGATCTGGCGCGGAATCAGGTAGCGGAAGGCAATGTGCCTCTTCTCCTCCTCGGTGTAGCCCTGCAGCTCGATAATCTCCATGCGGTCGCGCAGCGGCTCCGGCACCGTGTCGAGGACGTTGGCGGTGCAGATGAACAGGACCTTGGAGAGGTCGAAGGCCTGATCGAGATAGTTATCGCGGAACGTGTTGTTTTGCTCCGGATCGAGAATCTCGAGCAGCGCCGAGGCCGGGTCGCCACGGAAATCACGGCCCAGCTTGTCGACTTCGTCCAGCATGAAGACGGGATCGTTGGCGCCGGCGCGGCGCAGGTTCTGGATGATCTGGCCAGGCAGCGCGCCGATGTAGGTGCGGCGATGACCGCGCAGTTCAGCCTCGTCGTGCATGCCGCCGAGCGAGATGCGGCGGAACTCGCGGCTGAGGGCACGCGCAATGCTGCGGCCGAGCGAGGTTTTACCCACGCCGGGAGGTCCGACGAAGCAGAGGATGGGCCCCTTCATGTCGGCTTTGAGACGCCGCACGGCGAGGTAGTCGAGGATGCGGTCCTTGACCTTTTTGAGGTCGTAGTGATCCTCATCGAGGATCTCGCGGGCTTTGGCGATGTCGACCGTTGAGCCGGAGGATTTCGACCANNGGAGACATGCGCGAGAGCCGGTTGAGCTCTTTGAGCGCTTCTTTCTTCGTCTCCTCGGGCATGCCGGCGGCTTCGATCTTCTGCTTCAGCTCCTCGATATCCTTCTGGCCCTCGTCCATTTCGCCGAGTTCCTTCTGGATGGCCTTGAGCTGTTCGCGGAGGTAGTAGTCGCGCTGCGACTGCTGCACCTGATCCTGCACTTCGGTCTGGATTTTATTGCGCAGCTGCTGGACTTCGAGTTCCTTGGCGAGGTGCTTGTTGATCCGCTCGAGGCGCGCCGCAACGTCGGCGGTTTCGAGCAGCTCCTGCTTATCCGAAGTCGCGAGGAAAGGCAGGGAAGAGGCGATGAAATCGACCAGCCGTCCCGGCTCGTCGATGTTCATTGCAATCGTCTGCAGCTCGTCGGAGAGCGTGGGGGAGGCTGTGACAATCTGCTGGAACTGTGTGATCACATTGCGCTGCAGCGCCTCGACCGCAGGGTTCTTTGGGGCCGGCACTTCGGGCACCGTCTCGACGGTGGCGACCATGAACGGCTCAATGTGGGAGAACTCGCCGAGCCGCACTCGTTCCGTGCCTTCGGTGAAAACGAACAGGCTCTGATTCGGCATCTTGACGACCTTGTGAACCGTCGCCAGCGTGCCGTACACATGGAGATCCTGAGGCTGGGGCGTGTCGACGCGGGCATCGCGCTGCGCCACCACAACAATGTTCTTTTCCTCACCGAGAGAATTGATTAACTGGATGGAGCTTTCCCGGCCGACCGTCAGCGGCAGCACGGCGTGGGGAAAGAGCACCGTGTCGCGGACCGGCAGAATGGGGAGCCCCTGATTGTCGCCGCCCTCGCGTTTGTTGGGGTCGCCGGGCTGAATAACGCTAATGAAATCGCTAGCCATGAGTGTCCTTATATCAAATAATTACTCATTGGATTCCGCAAGTTTGAAAAAGTATCATCGCCGAGTAC
>PMAM01000383.1 GCA_003152595.1 Acidobacterium sp. | reverse complement strand
TGTCTGGGTTTGCATCCCGCCCAACCCGTGTTATCTTCGTATTTCCTTCGCTACACGCTTCCGACTCGTGGCCAATCTCTTCGAACAGCCGCGCTTCATCGCCGTCGAGGGCCCCATCCGTGCGGGCAAATCCTCGCTGGCCCGCGTCCTTGCTGAAACCCTCCACGCTCGCCGCCTCGTCGAGCCGGAAGACAATCCGTTCCTCGATCGCTTCTACCGCGGCGAGCCTGGCCGCGCCTTCACCACCCAGATGTGGTTCCTCATGGAGCGTTACGAGCAGCAGCGCGAGCTCGAGGACTTCACCACCCCCATCGTGGCCGACTACCTCTTCGAGAAGGACAAGATCTTCGCCTACATCAACCTCTCCGATGCGGAACTCGACCTCTACAACCGCTGCTATCAGATGTTTCGCGCCGAAGTTCCTACGCCCGAACTGGTGATCTACCTCCAGGCCTCACCCGAAGCCCTCAAGCAGCGCATCCGTCGCAAAGGCGTCCCGGGCGAGCGCGCCATCAGCGACAAATACATCGAGCAGGTCGCCGCCGCCTACGAACACTTCTTCTTCCACTATTCCGCCAGCGACCTCCTCGTCGTCAACACCTCCGACATCGACTTCGTCAACAACAACCGCGACCTCCAGCTGCTCCTCAAACGCCTCGCAGAGCCGGTCCGCGGAACCCAGTACTTCCTGCCCCTCGGGTAGTGTCCTGAGTCCGCAGTTCGTTAAGGAATTGTTCTTTGTTTTCGTAATCAGGGCACAACAGGATGGGAACGCAGCAAAGTTCGCAAAACAAATGGGCTTCAGACTTTTCAGGGTTGCTGTTCGAATCGCCAGGGGAGCGGAACCCATTACCTGCGTACCACCGCCCCTGCGGATTTTCCTTGCCCTTTGTTTCCTGCGGGCCGCAATCTATTCATAGTGGGGATTGTTCGCTCAGGCGGAGATCCCCATTGCCGTTCTTAGGCTCTTAGCTCGTTCCTTTGACAATTCGAATCCACGTTTTCGAATCCACGTTCGAACGCGCCCTTCAGCCCGCTGCGGAAGCGCGCCCGCCCCCGATCACGGGACGGCCGAGGGTAATACCCAAACGGTATTACCTTCGATCCATTGAAAACAAACATGAAGCACCGACCTCACCCCTGGGGGGTACCCTCCTGACCCTCTCTGCGTGAACAAGGGCTTCGGATCCCGGACCGCGTAGGGTTCGCCGCAGACGGTCGCACTACGGCGTTTGTCCTCTGGCGAAGCAGTTCCTAACCGCGCCGGAAACCCCTGACCCGCCAGCTCTTCTCCGCCGACTGGAACAGGTACACGGCCAGGATCGTGATCAGCGGCTCCAGCGGATGCCGAAACCGCGCCTGCACAAACACGAAGTAATAGACAAACGGAATCACGACGAACGCCATTGCAAACAGTCCTGCTGCAGGAACTCGTCGGCGCAGTGCCAGCATCAGCCCCAGCACCCCCACAATGCTTGCGAACTGAAAGTTCAGCCCCCGCGCATATTCCGTCCATTCCTTGCCCCGGATCGTCGCGTGCGGCACATCCGCCCAGAAGTAATAGAAGCGCCGCACCGACAGCGCGAGAAACGCCTTTGGGTTGCGGCGGATCCATTCCATTGCCTCCCGGCCCCGCATCTTTGAATACCGCACCTCGCCCACCTTCTCGAGCAGCGCTTCCTCATATGCCAGCGCCACCGGCGAGCCGATCACCATCCCCTCCAGGTTCGGATTGTTCCCCATCGAGAACTCCGCTCCGAAGTTCGTTCTCATCGGAATAAACCGGTGGAAGACCAGTGCATTTCGCACCATCCACGGCACCAGACAGCCCACGCACAACACCGCACCCAGTGCGACGCGCGGAATCTGCCGCCGCAAACTCCCTGCACCCTTCAGAATCCAGACCCCACAAAACGGCAGGAAGATCGCAATCGATGCGCTGCTCAGCGTGATCAGCCCCCACAGCAATCCGAAGACAGCCCACCGCCGCGCGCTCGCCGCATTCGCCGCCTCTTCCGGCGCTCCGCCAATGTTCCGCATCCGCAGCGCGAGCACCAGAATCCAGGAGAACAGAAATGCTGTGAGCGAAATCTCCCACACCCATTTCACCGCGAACTGCATCGCCGCCGGATACAGAGCCCAGATCCACGCAGACCACACCGACACTTTGCGATTGAAGCATCGCGCCGCAATCTCCCACGTCGTCCGCACCATCAGCGCGTTCAACAGCGAATCGAATGCAAGGATCACCCACGCTGAAAGCGCTGTGTAAGCGCCAAAAAGCTTGAAGTCCGCCGCCAGAATCAGCGGATATAAGGGTGTCACCCACGCAGTCGGCCCACTGAGATGATCGAAGGGATTGGCGTACCCATGCCCCGTTGCGAGCGAACGCGCGACCCGCCCCATCTCCCACCCAAACGCAAAATGGTCCTCATAGGGCGCGATGCGATAGTAGTGCCCCAAAGTCAGCGCTGCGAGCCGCGCCGCCAGCGCAATCCAGAAGATCGCCCACGGAAAACGAATCCGCGATCCGTAGGACTCGGTCGGCGCGTTTGCCTCCGTCTGTCCACCAGCGCTCACGAGAGCCACTTCACCAGCCGGATCACGCCCATAGGCGCCGCGCGACGATGCGCCGACACATCCTGCCGGCTCTCGATCTCCGCACGTCTTTGCGCGTAGTAGTCGTAGGCCTCGATCAGCATCTCCGCATTCGTCAACGTCGGCCGCCAGCCCAGCCGCTCTTTGATCTTCGACGTGTCGAACACGAAGTCCTCCGCGATCATCTTGTAATGGTACGGGCCCATAGGCGAAACCTTCAGCAAGTGTGCCAGCTGCATCGCCGCCAGCGTCGGTCCCTTCGGCAGCGATCGCACTCGCGACCGGCTTCCCGCATGTTCAATCACCGCTTCATAGATTTCCCGCAGCGACTGGACGTTGTCCGACCCCACGTGAAACGTATTCGAACCTGAAGACTGCGCGGCCATGATGCAGGCAGCGGCCAGGTCATTGGCGTAGATGAACTGGTAGCGATTCGATCCCGACCCAACCACCCACACCGTTTTGCCTTCCTGGATAAACTCGAACAGAATCGCCAGCAGCCCGAGTCTCCCTCCGCCAATAATGGTCGGACAGCGCAGAATCGTCACGTCAAAATCGTTCGTGAACTCCGCCAGCGCCTGCTCCCCGGCGAGTTTCGATCGCCCATAAATCTCCACCGGAGCCGGCGCCTCGTCCTCGCGCACCGGATGTCCCAGGTTTTTGCCCCACAAGCAGTTCGAAGACGTAAAGACGAATTTCCCGACGCGATATTTCCTGGAGGCTTCTGCGAGCTGCCGCGTTCCGTCGACGTTCGACGTCCACAGCAGCTTTTCGTCCATGGACCCATGTGCCAGCATCGCCGCGCAATGAAACACAGCATCGAACCGTCGGCTGCCGAACAGCGAGTCCAGCAGAGCCGCGTCGCGAAGATCCCCCTGAACGATGTTCAGCGCCGCATGCCGGTCGGGGTCCGGAACTATGTCCAGGTTCGTGACGGAATAGCCGCGCGCCAGGAGTTCCCGCTTGAGAATACCCCCAAAAAATCCGGAACCGCCAGTGACCAGAACCTCACCCATGGATCGAAACACGCGACAGGCTGGGGAGATTCCTGGCTTTCAGAATGAAATGCACGGCAGATCGAACACACCGGGACATTGCCTTCATTATAGCTGCCGGACCTCGCGCCCCGTCTGCTCCACTTCCGCCGCCAGCAGCGCCTCTGGCGTCAACGCATCGGCGCACCGCAGGCTCGGGAAGAACGCAGCCCACAACCCCGTAATCAACATCGATCCGACGCCGCCAATCACCACCGCGCGGACCGCGCCCCACCACTGCGCCGTGAGTCCGCTTTCGAACTCGCCCAGCTCATTCGACGCGCCCACAAACAGCGAGTTCACCGCGCTGACCCGGCCGCGCATCTCCGGCGGCGTCGCCAGTTGCAGCACCGACGACCGGATCACCACACTCACCATGTCCGACGCGCCCACGATAAACAATGCCGCCAGCGACACCGGCAGGCTCTTCGACACGCCAAACACCACCGTCGCCGCTCCAAAGATCGCTACGCACACCAGCATCCGTATCCCCGCCCGCCGCTGGATCGGCCGCACCATCAGCCACAGCGATACGGCCAGCGCACCCAGCGCCGGAGCCGCGCGCAGCATGCCCAGTCCGCGTGGCCCCGCGTGCAGAATGTCCTGCGCAAAAATCGGCATCAGCGCCACCGCCCCGCCCAGCAGCACCGCAAAAAGATCCAGCGAAATCGACCCCAGCAGCACCTGCGTCCTCGCCACATAGTGGAATCCCGCCAGGATCACTTCCTTTGAAATTGCCCGATGCTCCATCCGTCCCGGCCGCACATGCAGCGATCCCACCAGCACCAGGAACCACAGAATCGCCAGCAGCGTACACAGATAGACAAGCCCCGCGCCATGCAGCCGCCCGCGCAGCGGCAACGTGAACAACACGCCACCCAGCGCCGGCCCCACGATATTCGCCAACTGAAAGATCGCCGAACCCCAGGTGATCGCGTTTACGAAGTGTTCCTTCGGCACCAGATGCGGCACCAGCGCCGAACTCGCCGGCCCGCTGAATGCGCGTCCTGTGCCGATGGCAAACAACAGCGCAAATATCGGCCACACATGGTTGACGCCCGTCCACGCCAGCCAGAACAGCCAGAAACTGGCGATCGCCTGCAGCGCGTAGCACACCAGAATCACCCGGCGCCGATCGAACCGATCCGCCACATGCCCGGCCGGCAGCATGAAGACCAGCCCCGGCAAAAACAGGATCAGCCCTGTATACCCCAGATCAATCGCCCGATGCGTGATTTCGTAGACCTGCCACGCAACCGCCAGCGCCTGCGCCTCCGCGCCGATAATCACCACGACGCGTGCCAGTTGATAGCGAAGAAAGTCGCGGGACAAAAATGCGGCTGCGGGTTGGGCCATGCCTTACTTCTTTATACCGGCCCACCCCGCTACAGGCTACCGGCCACCGGCTACGGGCTATTCCCTGATTACCGCCTTCACCAGATTCCGCGGCGCATCGACGTTCACGCCCTTCTGCACCGCGATGAAGTAGGCCAGCATCTGCAGCGGCACCACCTCCAGCATCGGCAGCAGAAACTCATCCACCGCCGGCACCGCCACCGCATACCGTGCCAGTTCCGCGGCCTCCTCATCGCCCTCCACGTGCACCGCAACGATCTCCGCGCCCTGTGCATGCATGTCGCGCATCAGATGCACCGTCTTCTCGTATCGCAGCGACGAGTCCGGATCGTTCCGGTCCCGCGTCGCGAGCATCACCAGCGGAGCCTCCGGACTCACAAGCGCATTCGGCCCATGCTTCAGCTCGCCCGCCGGCATGCCCTCCGCCTGCACATATGCTGACTCCTTCAGCTTCAGCGCTCCTTCGCGCGCAATCGCGTAGTGGATCGCCCGCCCCAGATACAGGAACGTCCGCGCCTCTTTCAGCTTCTCTGCGATCTCCGCAACTTGCTTCTCCCATCTCTGAAGCTTTGCCTCAAGAAGATGCGGCAACTGCTCCAGCTGCTCGCAATGGGCGCTCACTGTCTGCGCCGTTATCCGCCCGCCAATGCGCGCCAGAAACAACGACAACAAATACAGCACCGTCAGCTGCGTCGTGAAGCTCTTCGTTGCCGGAACCGCGACCTCCCGCCCCGCCATCGTCGGCAGCGACGCATCCGCCTCACGCGCCATCGTCGACTCCGGATCGTTCACGATCGCCACCGTCCGCAGCCCACGCGACTTTGCCTCGCGCAGTGCCGCCAGCGTGTCCGCCGTCTCCCCGGACTGCGAAATCACCACCACACCCGGATCGTGCAGGGTGTGCGTCGAGCGATACATGTACTCGCTCGAATACTCCACATCCACGGCCAGCCCGGCGTAATCCTCCAGCATGATCTCGCCAGCCAGCCCAGCATGCCGGCTCGATCCACTGGCCGCAATCACCACGCGCTGCCGGCCGCGCAGCGCCTCGGCCACCGGACCAAAGACGCTCGTGTCCAGTGTTCCGCCCGGAGCGTAGCGCGCCATCGTCGCCGCCAGTGCCTCCGGCTGCTCGTAGATCTCCCGCAACATGGCGTGAGGAAAAGTGCGTGTCGATTGCATATCTGCTTCGATCTTAGCGGAACACAGACACGCGTCCGCGCCGCGCAACTGCACGTCAGTTAGAGCACTTCTCTGTCGAGATTCTCGTCACACCTCGCAGCGCCAGCAATCAAGCGGCAATGCTGCTGGTACCACCGTGATCCCCCGCCTAACGCACTTTTCAGGAAGAGCCCCCCCTGCCTCAGCTCTGCTCGTCCTTTCACTCGCTGTTCCACTCGTTCTTACGCTCGCTTCGCGCCCGCTACGTTTTCTTCCACCGCAGCACCGGCTTCCGCGCCGCCGTTGTCTCATCCAGCCGCGAAACTCGCGTCGAGTGCGGAGCGTCCAGCACCACCTGCGGATTCTCCTCCACCTCGCGCGCGATCTGCCGCATCGCATCGACGAACAGATCCAGCTCCTCGCGCGACTCGCTCTCCGTCGGCTCGATCATCAGAGCCCCCGGCACGATCAGCGGAAACGACACCGTATAAGGATGGAACCCATAATCGATTAGCCTCTTCGCAATGTCGCCCGTTCGCACGCCATTCCTCAACTGCCGCCGATCGCTGAACACCACCTCGTGCATCGACGGCGTCTTGTACGGCAACTCATACACGTCCTCAAGCTTCTTCCGGATGTAATTCGCGTTCAGCACTGCATCTTCCGTCGTCTGCCGCAGACCATCCGGCCCGTTCGCCAGAATGTACGCCAGCGCCCGCACAAACATCCCAAAATTTCCGTAGAATGCCCGCACCCGACCCACACTCTGCGGCCGATCGTAATTCAGACGCAGCTGCCCGTCCTCGGCTTCCTCCACCACAGGCACCGGCAAAAACGGCTCCAAAATCTTCTTGCACGCCACCGGCCCCGATCCCGGACCACCCCCGCCATGTGGCGTCGAAAACGTCTTGTGAAGGTTCAAGTGCATCACGTCGACGCCAAAATCCCCAGGCCGCGTCTTCCCGCAAAGCGCGTTCATGTTCGCTCCATCCATATACAGCAGCGCGCCCTTCGCATGCAGGATCTCCGCAATGCGGTGAATCTCGTTCTCGAACACGCCGATCGTCGACGGATTCGTCAGCATCAGCGCCGCGGTCTCTTCCGTCACCGCCTGCGCGAGTGCCTCCACATCGATCCCGCCGTTCGCGTTCGACTTGAAATTGATCACCTCGTACCCGCAAATCGCCGCGGTCGCCGGATTGGTCCCGTGCGCCGA
>PMAM01000145.1:26880-42224 GCA_003152595.1 Acidobacterium sp. | reverse complement strand
CCGGGGCCGGTGTCGAAGGCGATGACCCGTTCGATCGGCGCGCCCGCCGGAATGGCGGTGAGGTTCGCGATGCCGCCGATGTTCTGCAGGATCCGCGCGCGCGTGGGATGAACGAAGTACGCAAAGTCGAAGAGGGGGACGAGCGGCGCGCCCTGGCCTCCCGCGGCCATATCGCTGGGGCGGAAGTTGGAGACGACCGGGATGCCGCATGTAGCGGCGAGCAGGGCAGGCTCGCCGAGCTGCCAGGTGCAGGTGAAGCGGCGGCCCGCGTAAGGGGCGGGCAATCCCTGGTGGTAGATGGTTTGGCCGTGGCAGCCGATGAGGGCGGGCTTGAGCTTTGTGTCTCGGATCGTGGCCTGGACCGCTTCGGCGTAGGCGAGGCCGAGACGCCAGTGCAGGCGAGCGAGTTCGGCGGTGGTGGTGTTGCGGGCGTCGGATTGGCCGGCCATGGCGGCGAGGATCGCGGAGCGGAGAGCGCGCGGGAAGGGGTAGGCGCAATGAGCGAGGAGCGTGAGTTTGGGAAGGGCGCCAGGCGTGGAGGGCGCGGCGATCCTGACCAAGGCCACGTCGATGCCGTCGGCGGACGTGCCGCTCATAACGCCGGCCACGATCATCGATGGAGGGGGCATCAGGAGCCAATTCTACAAGCGGATAAGAAGCCAGCCGGCCGGAGATCGGCGGCGGGGGCGGACGAGCAAACGTGAGGAGCACACGCCGAGTTACGCCAGGCGAAATTTCCACCGTTAAAAGGTTGCCTGATTCATTACCTTATGTAAGGATTAGTTAACACTCGAAGCGACTGATTGCCTTGCGGTCAGAACCATAACCGATTACCCCGGGGCCTTAATCCAGGAACAGCCGGATTACGCTCCAGCCATGGCATGTGTTGCCAGGCGCGCGGCCAGGAACGAAAGCTAATTTCGTTCAGAGCCGTTCATCACAGAGGTCTGCTGAGCTGTTTCGAATCGAGTGTTCGCGTCGGTTAAGAAGCTCACAACGGCCCACCTGAAAGATTGTCGAAAGCCGGTTCGCTCTGTCTGAGCGATGCGGGCAAGTTCAGTGCCGCGGGCGGCAACATGCCTGCCGGTGCGAGCACCCGATTGCTCCGGGAGGGCTCCAGATCAGCCTCATACGGCTGCTGTGGCGCCGTGTGCGAACTGACTGGCAGAGCGTAGATGCACCCTGAAAGATAAACCGTTCGCAGATTTGCGATTGCACGATTCGGGACTTCGACAATTGGCTCTCACGCGCAAGTAAACCCGGCCGGACCGCCCGCAGTGGCGTTATCTCTCCCTCGCGAAGGTAATACGATGAAGTTGGTCAGAACTCTTTCTCCTCTCTTTTTGATGCTGGCAACGGCAGCTGCGCCTGCTCTGGCGCAGACGACGATCAACAGCCCCACGAATGGCGAGCAGGTCGGGTCGCCGTTCACCCTGAACATGACGGCCAGCACCTGCTCCGGGCAGCCGGTGACGGCGGTGGGTTACTCGCTCGATAACAGCACATCGACGGCGGTTTTTTACGTGCAGTCCATGAATGGACCGGTATCGGCGCCGGCGGGNNTGCGTGACGGACGTGTCTTTCGACGTGGTCACGGGCGCGAGTACCGGCGCCGGGAGCGGCAGTTCGGCCACATCGGTGATTCCCTCCAACGCCATCGGGGTGAGCTCGATTCAGGCGCTGGGCAACTGGTCGGCGATCCATGACGGAGGGACACCGGGCTCGTCAGCCGGAGCGATGAGCATGGCAAGTTCGCCTTCAATCGACGGGGCGGCGAAATATTTCCAGAACGTGTTCAGTTACTTTGGCGGCGAGCGGTATGCAGTGTCGTTCAGCGACGATACCACCTCGACGAACTTCTTCTACGACACGTGGGTTTATATCGCCGGTAGCTCGACTGGCTTTTCCAATCTGGAGTTCGATCTGGCGCAGACCATGCAGAACGGACAGACGGTCATGATGGGCTTCCAGTGTGACACCTGGGATAACACCTGGGATTTAGCCGTTAACTCGGGATCGGCCACGCAGTACAACGACACATGGGCGCACTCCAGTGCTTATTGCAACGTCCACAACTGGGCTCCGAACCAGTGGCACCACCTGCAGATCTGGTACACGCGCAACACCTCCGGATGGGTGACGTACCACGCGGTGTGGCTGGATGGCACGCAGCAGCCGATCAACGTTACGGCGTTCTCCGGCTACTCGCTCGGGTGGGGTCCTTCGGTGATCACGCAATTCCAGATCGATGGCGCCAGCAGCGCGACGTCGTGGGGGTATGTCTATCTGGACGCGCTGACGGTGTATCGCTGGTAGAAGACGATACCGGCAGCAGAAAATCGACCGGGGCCCCGAGTGATGTTTTAGCTCGGGGCTTCGTCTTTTGAGTATTACTCGCCTCGGCCCCCGCCGGATAGCGGAGGCAGAATGGCCGTACTGGTAAGGACGTACGGAGAAAGGTATTCGCACCCTTTAGAATGGCAAGCGGACACATGAAAAAGACACGAGTCGGCATTCTTTTCGGAGGCCGCAGCGGCGAGCACGAGGTTTCCCTGCTGTCGGCAGCTTCGGTGCTGCAGGCGATCGATCGCAGCAAATATGAAGTGGTGCCGATTGGCATCACCAAAGAAGGCCGTTGGGTGACGGCGGGGCACGCGGAGCGGCTGCTTGGGGGCGGCGCGCCCGGCAAGCACCTGCGGGCAGGCGATCCTGAGGCCACGCAGCCGGCAGCTGTGCTGCGCAAGGGCGAGTCGGTGCTGGTGCCGCCGATGCCTAGTGAAACACTCGTCCCGTTTGAGCGTAAGGCAGGCGCGGTGACGCACGCCGGATCGGAGCAGGTGCTGAGCGTGGATGTGATTTTTCCGGTTCTGCACGGAACATTTGGCGAGGATGGGACGATTCAGGGACTGTTCGAGCTGGCGAGCATCGCGTACGTCGGGTCGGGCGTTCTGGGCTCGGCTGCCGGGATGGACAAGGACGCGATGAGGCGGCTGTTTCAGTCGGCGAAGCTGCCCATGGTGAAGTGGGTAACGTTTCTGCGCGGCGAATGGGAGAAGAGCCCAAAGAAAGTGCGGGCGAAGATCGAGGCGGCGCTGAAGTATCCGGTGTTCGTGAAGCCGGCGAACCTTGGGTCGTCGGTGGGGATCACGAAGGCGCATAACGCGAAGGAACTCGCATCCGCGATTGAGACTGCGGCGCAGTTCGACCGGAAGATTGTCGTCGAGCAGGGCGTGGGGGGGAAGAAGGATAAGGCGCGCGAGCTGGAGGTGGCGGTGCTCGGCAACGATGCGCCGGAGGCTTCAGTGGTGGGCGAAGTCGTGCCCATCAAGGAGTTCTACGACTATGAGGCGAAGTATCTGAGCGAGGGATCGGACCTGATTGTGCCGGCGAAGCTGACGAAGGCGCAGGCGAAGCAGGTTCGGGAGATGGCGATTGCGGCGTTCAGGGTGTGCGACTGCGCGGGGCTGGCGAGGGTGGATTTTCTGATGGAGCCGGGGAAGTCGGGACGCATCTACGTGAATGAGATCAACACGCTGCCTGGGTTTACTTCGATCAGCATGTATCCGCGGCTGTGGGCGGCGTCCGGTGTGCCGTATCCGAAGCTGATCGACAGGCTCATCGAGCTGGCGATGGAGCGAAGGGCGGACAAGGATCGGAACAGATACAGCCTGTAGCTGGAAGCCAGTAGCCTGGAGCGGCGTGTGAAATTGGTCTGCCGTTGCGCGACGGGAACAGCGGGTGCGTCTGAGGTGTCAGAATAAGAGAGGAAGTGTGCGTGATGGATATGGGTCGGACGGATGAAAGGGGCGTGTTCGATGACTCTGATGGATGCTCCTGCCTTTAACGCGCGCAAGGCTCAGCGGGTGCGCGTTCTTTCGATCACCGGCGTGGTGGTGCTGGGGGTCGCGATTGTCGGCACGATTCTCTGGTTTCTGCAGCTGCCGTGGCAATTCTGGCACTGGCCGTCGGATCACAGGGTCAACCAGTTCATGTCCGCGGTGGAGAGCGGAGACATGAACAAGGCCTACGGGCTCTGGAACAACGACCCGAACTGGCAGCAGCATCCGCAGCAGTATCAGCCGTACACCCTTACAGAGTTCACGAAGGACTGGGGACCGTCGAGCGACTATGGCACGATCACCAGCCATCAGGTCTTCGTCTCGCATCGCGCGGGCAACGGCGTGATCATTGGGCTTTACATCAACGGGAACAAGAGTAAGCCGCTTTTCCTGCGTGTGGACAGCGCGACGAAGACGATTGGATTTTCGCCGGTGGAGTTGTACTCGGGACCGTGATGGCAGGGAGCAGGGAATAGAGCGTCTATCCCTGGGCTCTTTGCATCGAGCCCTTCATCACCCGCTCGAGGCTGGCTTCATCCTCGATATTCACGCAGGATTGACCGCGGTCGATCTGGCGCATCAGGCCGGTGAGGACTTTGCCGGGGCCGACTTCCACGAAGAAGGCCGGGCGCTGCGCGATGAGCAGGCGGACCGACTCGACCCAGCGGACGGCGCCGGTGACCTGGCGGATGAGCGCGTCGCGCAGTTCTCCCGGGTCGCCGACCAGGACAGCGTCCACATTGACCGCAACGCGTACGGCGGGTTCGGAGAAGGTGAGTCCGCGCAGCAGCTCGGCGAGGCGATCCTGGGCCGGCCGCATGAGCGCGCAGTGGAAGGGTGCGCTAACCTGGAGCATCACGACGCGTTTGGCGCCGCGCTCTTTGCACATCTCGGCTGCGCGCTCGACGGCGGGCGCTTCGCCGGAAATGACGGTCTGCTCCGGGGAATTGAAATTCGCAGGGGAGACGACCTTCTGAGTTTCGGCGGCCGCATCGGTACAGGCCTGCAGGATTTCTTCTGACGAAAGCCCCAGCACAGCGGCCATGGCGCCCTGACCGGCAGGGACGGCTTCCTGCATGAAGCGGCCGCGGCTGCGGACGGTGCGCACCGCATCGGCAAAGCTGATGGATCCAGCGGCCACGTTGGCGGCGTACTCGCCGAGGGAATGACCGGCAACCGAACGAGGGGCGATTCCCTTTTCCGCGAGCACGCGCAACGCGGCGACAGAAACCGTGCAGATGGCCGGCTGCTGGAATTCGGTCAGTTTGAGCTGGTCTTCGGGGCCCTCGAAGCAGAGATTCGAAAGCGAGAAGCCCAGAGCGTCGTCGGCTTCCTCGAAGGTGCGCCGGGCGATGGGAAATTTCTCGGCCAGATCCCGGCCCATGCCGGCGTACTGCGAATTTTGTCCTGGAAAAAGAAAGGCGAGGTTCGTCATCTCTGTGGGCAGATTAGCAGGCGGGTGCCATCGGTGTTGTGATCCAGAACGCAACACACCGAACCGAAGGGCACGGGGCGCCGCCTCGAACTGGAAAACTTCAATTTAACTTTCTGCGGGTCTCGCGCGTCTATAAGACGAGAGGCGCGCGGGGCGCGGGATAATAGCCAGCGCCCCTTGCTGCCCTCCATGAAAGCCCCGGTGGTTCGTGGGTCCGCCGGGGCTTTTCTTTTTTGTATCGAAGCTGCTCGTCAGGCGGAGGCGGCAAGGTGAGCCGAAGGCCGCGCGCCATTGCCGGCGACCGCCGGTGAAGTGTGATGCGTGAGCCGATGCACGAAGTGGTACGGTGGCCACGGGCCGGACAGCTGCATGTGGCAGTCCTTCATGAGCAGGCTGGCGCTGGAGTACTTGTTCTGGTAGCGCTCGATACCGTGGGAATCGATCAGGTGCGCGATATCCAGCAGCATCTTGCCGGAGTCCATCCGCTTGCAGGTGACTTCCTCAGCCAGCGGGAGAAACATCCGATGCATCTGGACGGTGACGGCGCGTGCCTTGGTTTGGCGCTCGCGCTGCAGGGCGGCGTTTTCGCGCAGGTTGGACAAATACCCTTTGCCGACGTTGGGAACGGGCTCGGGTGAATAGCGGCGGACCTGGTCGCGGCAGCAATCGTTGAGGAGGACCTTAAGGTGCATCTCGGCCTTGCCGCGAAGACGTTCGATATTGGTGAGGAACTGGCGCTGGTTGGAGCGGATCGAACGCCGGAGGGCTTCATCGTCCGCAAAAACGGTGCCGAAACGGAAGGGAAGAACCGTGGAGGTTTTGAAGCAGTCGGAGATGACTCGGGCGTGCTCGACTCCGGCTTGAGCGGTGAAATTTGGGGAGGGGGAATACTCGCTGACGATGACGGCTAAATCACTGGCTGGGTAAAGGAAGATTTGATTTCCCTGGATTCCCGTAACTGCTTCCATCGGAATCGGCTTTCGGTGACGAAGCAGCTCGGGAAAGGCTTGTCGTTCTGTTATGCAGTAGGCATACCACGCCATATTGGATCGCTCCGCATGCTGGNNAAGAGGGCGGAGGTTAGCGGGGAAACTCCAACTCATTTTCATATAGTGAACAGTGGATTCACTATATGAAACTTGACGTTTAAGTGCTCACTTTTGCCGTTCGATGGGCTAGAATTACCGCTCAATTGTGGTGAGGTCCTCCGGCCGGTCGAGATCCAGTTCCCCGGCTGGCCAGGGAATTCCCTCGACTTCCGCCGCATGGGCGCGAATCAGGTCGCGCGCGCCGCGGTCGCCTGACGCTGCCAACAGCTCTGAAAACAGGCTCCCGGAAAAGACAGCTGGCACTCCTTGCCGCTGGGCGTAGAACGAAGCGGTGATGGCGATTTTTCCATCGGCCGGAACCGCTGTTTGCAGCTTCAATAATGTCCGAAGGTGTTGGGCGGTCAGGCGCGGCTGATCGCAGACCAGTAACAGCACTGCCTGGGGATGCGGCTCCGGCCTGAGCAGCGCCTGCATGCCGGCTCGCAGGGACGAGCCCATGCCCTCCTGCCAGGCAGAATTGAAAACGGTTTCCACTGGGAGGCCGGCCAATTCACTTGTCATCCGCTCGGCCTCGAAACCGAGGACAACATAGACGGGTGAGCATCCAGCTTCCAACGCCAGCCGCGCGGTCCGGTGGAGGAGCGATTCGCCGTCGATCCGGACGAGCTGTTTGGGGTGGCCGAGGCGTGTGGAAGCACCGGCGGCGAGAACGACCGCGGCGCAGCGGAAGTCAGGCATGAACCGGCGCGGACAGCTTGCGAGCCTCGCGCCCGGAAAGGACGGCCTGTAGTTCCGCGGCGATGGCCAGGGCAATGGAGGCGGGCGAGTGCCCGCCGAGGTCGAGACCGACGGGAGTGTGCAGGCGCGCCATGCACTCGGCCGGCGTCAGCTGCAGCGCCGGAGCAATCTCGCCGATCAGCCGCTCGGTCCGGCGGCGCGGTCCGAGCACGCCGATGTATTTCATATCCGTGGCAAGCAACACGCGCAGGATTTTGCGGTCCTGCTCATAGCTGTGGCTCATGATGACGGCAGCGGTTTCGGGACCGAGCTGAGCCAGGGCTGTTTCGAGGTTCTGGACGGCTGCTGCATGGGGGAAGCGCTCGACGCGTGCAAGATTCGAGCGATCGTCAGCGACGGTCACGTGCCAGTCGAGGGTGGAGGCGAACTCGACGAGCGGCTGCGCGTCGTCCCCCGCGCCGAAGAGGATGAGCGACGGCGGCGGGGCGATGAGTTCGACGAAGTATGTGCCGGAGTGCGCAGATCTGCCGGTGCGCAGCGCTTCCTGGGCGAGGCGAGTGGCTTCGGGACCGGGGTCGCGCTCGTAGACAGTGTGTTCCGAGTGGTTCAGGATGAGCACGGTCCCGGGAGAATCCTTGTCGGTGCTGCAGACGATGACGGACTCGGTGCGATCCTCGACGCTGCGGCGGAGCGCTTTGAGATGTTGTGCGTCGGCTTCGCCACGCTCCAGCAGTACGAGGACCGTTCCGCCGCAGCCGAGGCCATAGGGCATGTCGCCGTCGTCATCGAAGAAGCTGGAGTAGCGCTGGATGGAGGGACCGCCCTCGGTGAGCCACCAGGCCTTCTTCGCAATCTCGGCTTCGAGGCAGCCGCCGCTCACAGTTCCCGCGCGCTGGCCGGAAGAGGTGAGCAGCATGCGTGCACCGGGGCGGCGATAAGCCGAGCCTTCGATGGCGACGACGGTGGCGAGACAAATCTCGTCCCCTTCGGCGCTGGCGCGCTTCCAAAGGTCGAGAATCCGCCGTAGCTCGGACATAATATTTACGACGTCATCTGCGGTGCGGCGATGAGATCCTCGATCCGAACCGGCAGTTTGCGCACCCGAATGCCGGTCGCGTGGTAAACCGCCATGGTCAGCGCCGAAGCGACGCCGGCCAGCCCGATCTCGCCGATGCCGCGCGCGCCGTACTCGTTCAGGTGGAGATCAGGATACTCCACGAAAATGCAGTCGAGCTCGGGAATGTCGGCGTTGGTGGGGACGATGTAGTCGGCGAAATTGTTGTTGATGGGTTTGGCGTTGCGCGGATCGTAGATCGTCTCCTCGAACATGCCCATGCCGATGCCCATCACCACGGCGCCGAGGATCTGGTTGCGACCGGCTTTGTGGTTGATGATCCGGCCCGCGTCGATGACGGTAAGGGCGCGGCTGACGCGAAGGTGTGCGATGCCGGGATCCCACGCGACCTCGATGAACTGCGCACCGAAGGAGTGGGCTGAGTATTCATGCTCGCGCGCCGGATCGGGGGCGGTGCGCGCTTCGTTTTCAAGCGCGGCCAGCTTGCCCGCCGCCAGAATCTCGCCGAAAGGCACGCCGCTTTCCGGCGGCTTGCCCGTAGCGTGAATCCGCCCGGCGGTCATGACCAGCTTCACTGGATCGCCCTCGGGCAGGTTGTTGGGATGGAACGGGGAGCTGGGGATCGACTGTGCGGCCGCGATCACGCGATCCACCGCACCCTGGGTGGCCTGCGCGATTGCTGGCGAGACCGTTGCCGTGACCGTGGATCCGCCGGAGGTCGGGCCAGGCGGCAAATCGGTGCTGCCCAAAATGACTTCAATCTTGTCGAGCGGAATGCCCGTCTTCTCGGAAACGATCTGCGCGAAAATCGTGTAGGTGCCCGTGCCGATGTCCTGGGTGGCGCAGGTGGCGCGAGCCGTGCCGTCGGCGTTGAGTCGGACGCGCACAGTGGCTGCGCCGCGGCCGGCATGCCACGTGGCGGTGGCCATGCCCCAGCCGAGAATTTCGTTGTCGCTCTTCATGGAGCCAACTTCCGGAGTGCGCTTCGACCAGCCGAACTTCTCGGCTCCAGTCTGGTAGCACTCACGCAGGCGCTTGCTCGACCAGGGCCGCACAGGATTGAAGCTTTCATCCTGCTCGGCGTAGTTCTTNNGGCGTCGGCGTGCCGAGATTCCGCTCGACCAGCGTCTGCTGCGCGGTCAGGTTGTCGCAGCTGTAGAGCATGGTGGTCACGCCTGTGCAGGCTTCCATATAAGTGTCCACCATGGACGTCGGCTGCACCACGTCATGCTGAATCGAGACGAGCTTTCCATCCTGGGTGGCGCCGATCCGCATGTGCTGGCGCGTCATCGGCCGGTGCCCCACAGTGGTGAACATGAGGCTGCGCGGCACCTGCACCTTGACGGGCCGGTTCACCTTCTTTGCGCCCATGGCCGCCAGCAGCGAGTGCGGCCAGGGAAAGAGCTTTCCGCCGAAGCCCGACCCCTGGAAGGGTGAGATCACGAGGATGCGATCCAGCGGAATCCCCAGCATTTCGGACATCACCTGCTGGTGGTTCACAACGCCCTGGCTTGTCTCGTACATCGTGATTTTGTCGCCGTCCCACACCGCGATGGTCGCGTGCATTTCCATCGGGTTGTGGGTCTCGACGGGGATCTCGTAGGTCTCGTCGACCTTGACCTTGGCGCTGTCGAAAGCCTGGTCTGCATTTCCTCGCGTGTAGTGGACGCGCGGCTTCTGCGCCATCGGGCCGTCGTCGAAGGAGATCGAGGGCTTCTGCGCGTCGTACTGCACTTTGACCGCATCGGCCGCTGCCTTCGCCTGCTCGAACGTATTCGCAACAACGAGGGCTACATATTGCCCGTAGTAGTAAACGTTGTCGTCTTCAAAGGGCGGGCGGGCCTCGCTGGCGCGGCTGTGCTCCAACGGTCCGGCGGGACGGAAGAGGGGCTCGGTGTTGCCGTGATGCAGCACGGCGAGAACGCCGGGCATGCGCTCGGCGGCGCTCGAGTCGATGCGGGTAATCTTCGCCTTGCCTACCGTGCTCGCGACCGGAACGCCCCAGGCCACGTTGTCGAGCGGATGGTCCAGAGCATAGCGAGCCTTGCCGGTCACCTTCAGCGGTCCATCCACGCGCGTCACGGACGCGCCAATGATCGAAGTGCTCATCTCTGTCTCCTCAGGCCGTCTGGGTGGTTTCTTCGAGGGTGCGCACCAGAGCGCGCTTTGCCAGCTCGATCTTGAATGCGTTGTACTTGAGAGGCTTTGCGTCGGCCATGGCGGCGTCTGCGGCGCGACGGAAGATTTCAGGACTGGCCTGCTGGCCTTCGAGGACCTTTTCCGCTTCGCGCGAGCGCCAGGGTTTTGTTCCTACGCCGCCAAAGGCAATACGGGCGCGCTGGATATTTCCGCCGCTGACCTGGATCACGACTGCCGCTGAAGCCAGCGCAAATTCGTACTGCTGGCGGTCGCGCAGCTTGAGATACAATGAGCGCGTGCCGCTGGCCAGCGCCGGCAGCGTGACGTGCGTGATCAGCTCGCCGGGTGCGAGGACGTTTTCGTGGTTGGGCGTGTTGCCGGGGACGAGGTAGAACTCGTCGAGGGCGATCGCGCGCTCGCCCTTCGGTCCCTGCGTGTGGACCGTGGCTTCGAGCGCCATCATGGCAACGGCCATGTCGGAGGGATTCGTCGCAACGCAGTGCTCGCTGCCGCCCAGCACGGCGTGGATGCGGTTGAATCCGTCGAGCGCGGCGCAGCCGGAGCCGGGCTGGCGCTTATTGCACGCGTAGTTGACGTCGCGGTAGTAGTAGCAGCGCGTCTTCTGCAGCAGATTGCCGCCGGTGGTGGCCATGTTGCGGAGTTGAGGCGAGGCGCCGGAGAGCAACGCTTCGGAGAGGACGGCGTAGTTCTTCTTCACCGTCTCGTGATTCGCGAGGTCGCTGTTGCGGACGAGCGCGCCGATGCGGAGTCCGCCGTCGGGCAAGGTTTCGACGCGATCAAGCGGCAGGCCGTTGATGTCCACTACGGACTGCGGCTGCAGCACGTTGAGCTTCATCAGGTCGACGAGTGTGGTGCCCCCGGCGAGGAACGTGCCGCCCGCCCGCAAAGCGCCGTCGACGGTGCGAGCCTGACTATAGCGAAAGACTTCCATGGCGCCTCCTTAGACGGTGGTGGATTTGCGGGCCTGCTGAACGGCCGCAACAATGTTGGTGTAGGCGCCGCAGCGGCAGATGTTGCCGCTCATCGCGATGCGCACGTCGTCATCGCTGGTGCCGATGGGCTCGTGCAGCAGCGCCGTGGCGGACATGATCTGGCCCGAGGTGCAGTAGCCGCACTGGAATCCATCGTGCTCGAGGAAGGCCTGCTGCACCGGATGAAGCTGGCCGTTCTGCGCGAGGCCTTCGATGGTCGTGATCTTGTCGCCCTGATGCATGACCGCGAAACTGAGGCAGGAGTTCACGCGACGGCCGTTGACGTGGACGGTGCAGGCGCCGCACTGGCCGTGGTCGCAGCCTTTCTTGGTGCCGAAGAGCTGCAGGCGGTCCCGCAGGGCGTCGAGCAGCGTGACGCGCGGCTCCAGTTTCATGTGGTATTCCCTGCCGTTGACGTTCAGCGTGACGGGGACGGCGCCGGGAACAGTGTTCGCGGCTTCCTTCTCCTGGGTTTCGGTGGCGACGGCATGGGCCAGAGGCGAGGCGGTAGCGGCGACTCCGGCAGCGCCGAGCTGGGCGAGGAACGACCGCCGCGAAAATCTGCCGAAGATCGGATCGCGTTTCTGTTCTTCTGCCGGATTGTCGTCAGCGCCGGGATTTTGGGAATCGAGGAGGGGCTTCTCAGGTTGATCCATGGACGGCTCCTGATGATGTTGGATGTTGAGGGGACGCGGGGAGACCTAAAAAGTCTCAGGCGAGCGCGGCTCAACCCCAATCGGTAACAGTCGGTGATGTTTGTCGGGCCTGGGGACCCGGGTTGTAATTTGTTACAGCTGCGTTACTTTGCGCGCGGCCGCAGGAGGGTTCTTCTTGCGACGGCTCAGCACATAATCATTATCGCGGGTGCGCTGTTTGGCGGCCGCTTTGTCGATCTTGCGCCAGAAGGCCACGAAGTAGTCAATTGCAGAGACGATGGAGACGGCCGCGGTGTAGTAGATGCCCACCACCGCGATCAAATCGACGGGGACGATGAACCAGCCCCAGTGCCAGACGTACCAGCCATGGTCCAGCGTGGCAGCGACGACAGAGACGATCTGGATGACGGTTTTGAGCTTGCCGACGTCACTGGCTTCAATGGTGAAGCCCTCGGTGGAGGCGATCGACCGGAGACCGCTGACCAGGAACTCGCGTCCGATGACGACGACGACGATCCAGGCTTTTACCACGTGCGGGTTGAACTCCACCAGACAGACGTAGGCCGAGGTGATCAGGAGCTTGTCGGCGATCGGGTCGAGCAGCATGCCCATGGTGGTGATCTGACCGCGGCTGCGGGCGAGGTAGCCGTCGACACCGTCAGAGATGGACAGGAAAATAAAGAACAGCGCGGCGATGACTTCCTGCTCGCCGTGAAAGCTGCCGTGCGGAAAGCGCGGAGACAGCATCCAGATGAGCACAGGAATGCCGAGAATCCGGCCCATCGTAATGGAGTTGGGGAGGTTCACGCGGGATGCGCCCCTGAAGTCATTATGCACCAGTTAACAGCTGGGTTGCCGCGTCAGGCAGCGACGCCTACGGTACTCTTGGCCGGCCGCGCATCCCGACACGCTGTTGAATTTGCATGCCATGAGGCCCCGGTACCTGATTGTTAACACCCGAAAAGAAGCATGGAGCCGGGCAGGGGCGTTTGACTATAGTGACTGAAGGAACTCCTGATGAATCGAAACCCGGGCGAATCCGCGGTGGACAGGCTCATCGCGCTGGCGCAGCAGAAGCCGGCCCGGCCGGGGTCCGCGGGCGTGGACGAACCGACCGACCTCGAAACGATCCCCCTCGGCCTGCCGTCGCCAAGGGAGCTGGAGCACAATCCTATGTGGAAAGCCCTGCTGCAGTTGAGGGTGTTCTTGCCCTATGTCGCGCGGCTGCTGGAGATGAGCAGCCCGTCGCAGCAGTCCACAGCGCTAACGTCGGAATTGCGCAACGAGGTGCGGCAGACGGTGGGTGCGCTGGAAAGCTCGCATCGCGATCTGCGGCTGGCAGTGCAGGACCAGACGGTCGAGATCAAGCGCATCGAGGAAAGCATGACCAAGGCGCGCGAGGCCACGGAGCGCAACGCGCTGGAAGTGACCGAACTGGCCGAAGATGTGCGTTCGATGCGGTCGCTGGTCAAAACGGCGATCACCATCCTGGTGTTGCTGTTCCTCACGCTGATCGGTACCGTGGTTTTCGTGCTGCTCAGGATCAAGCCTCTGCTCCACTAAGGTCCTTCGAAACAACTGCACGGTCGCAGGCAACGGGAATGGCTCTGTATGCCTCTCCTCCGACAGGAGGAACGATGACCACACTCCGCAATCAATCGCCGGATTCACCCCAGGGACGGAATACCGTGCCGCCCATTCCGCGGCGGGACCTGACGGTTCAGCCGGAAGAGAACGAGACACATGGCATGGAGCGGCAGCCGACACTCGGACAGCAGATCTCTGCTCACACGAAGCGTCCGCACAAAGGGGACGTGGGCCGGCCGGGGACGAACGAAGAGGTGTTCCAGGGATCGAAGGGCAAGGAGCTGAAATGAGGTTCAGAGCAGCTCGAGGAATTCCTCGACCGAGAGACCGGCGGCACGGATGAGCTTGCGCAGCGTGCCAGTCGACAATTCTTTGTGCTGGGAACGGAGAGATTGGCGCGCTCACCGGCTTTTGTCAGCATTAAGTGGCTGCCAACCTGGCCTCGAACCTGCCAGCCTGCGGACTGGAAGGCTCTGACCGCTTCTTTCCCGGAGATGTTGCCGAGTTGTCCCATGGACTCCGCTCAGGCCTCTTGCTTTGCTTCCCGGCCATTGTGGAAAGAAACCCAGAGGCTCGCAATGCCAGGGCGGAAACATGCCTTTGGCGAGTCAGACTGCTACGACGATGGGCGTTTCGTGAGCCGGCAGGGAACTCACGGCCTTCTGGTCTTCGGCCCACATCCACGCGGTAATGGCTTCGCGGATATTGTCGAGCGCCTCCTTCTCGTCGCGGCCCTGGGAGACGCAGCCGGGCAGAGCGGGGCACTCGGCCACCATCCAGCCGTCTTCCGCTTTTTCGAGTGTCACGTGAAAGAGCATCTTTTGGGACTCCACTCGATTGTACCTTCATAGCGACGTGTGAAGGGGACGCCAATCGGGACCGCATAAGATGGCCCCAGGAGCGACTCCCAGGGCATTTTGCCCGCCTTTTCCTGCGCGCGCGGCGCTATACTGCCGAAGAATTGTTGAGGTGTCCCCCAAAATGTCGACGTTAAGCCTGCAGGAAGCAGAATTGCCCATCAGCACCGACGACTTCAGCGCTCTGGAAGAGCGCGTGACGCGTGCCGTGGAAGTGGTGAAGCGTGAACGCACTGCGCGAGCCGAGGCCGAGCAGAATGCAACGCGTCTGCAGAGCCTGCTCGACGCACAGTCGGCGCTGCTGGAGCAGGCGAAGGAGCAGATGCGGACGCTGGAGCGCGAGCGGGAGCAGGTCCGCCAGCGTGTGGAGCGGCTGCTGAAACAGATCGACGAGATTGCCTGACCATGTCTGACGAAAACGCCATTACGGTAGACATTTACGACCAGACCTACCATCTGAACGGCAACGATCGTGAGTACATCGAGCGGCTGGCCGCCACCGTGGATGCGAAGATGCGCGCTGTGGCCTCGAAGGGGCGTACCGTCGATTCGCTGCGCGTGGCCGTGCTGGCGGCTTTGAATCTGGCCGACGAGCTGGCGCGGCTGGAGGAGCGGTACGCGGCGGTGACGAGCGCGGGGGATACCGTGGCTTCGATCCGGAGCCGTGCTCACTCGCTGAACGGGATGCTGGACGAAGTGCTCGGCCAGGAGCGCAAGGCGGGATAGGCCGCCGCCCGGCCCATTCCTCCCCGTTTCGCGACCGCTCGTCACTGGACATGGAACCGCCGATCCTGACGTGCTATCGTTTGCGACGATTGCACTCCAGGGACGCCGCTATGAAAAAATCTGCATTGCTCCTGCTCCTGACGCTCCCCCTCGCCGCCCCCGCGCAAAGCCAAAATCACCCAACCACGCTCCGGGGAATCCTTCTGGAGCAGTTCCATTCGACGCACGACAAAGAAGAGTGGTTCGTGCCC
>PMAM01000145.1:25397-26867 GCA_003152595.1 Acidobacterium sp. | reverse complement strand
CCAGGTGATGACCGACTGGGAAACGGCCATCGAAACCGCTGACGATCAAAAGCTCGCGGCCAATGCCTCGCTGATCGAGCACGAGGCTACCCATAATGCCTACCACCTCGGTCAGATCCTCTACGTGCGGAAGCTGGAAGGCGCGTGGGACCCGAGCAAGGGCGTGAAGTAGCCAAGGGGTGGTTCGCTTGTTGCCGAACACTTTTCCGAAATGGAACGAAATCCCACTTTGGAGTTACCGAGGCGCTACATCCACATTCGCAGCTTGCCAATTTGCCAACGATACCGTTAGCATCCAGTCAAGAGATCGGCCTGCAAAGCAGGTGAGGGCGGTCAACGCTGGATGAACCTACATTCATGCGAACAGGGAGCTCGACTCGACAATCGGTTCGGTGTGCAGTGTCCGCCAGTCCGGAATGCCTAAAGAACCGCGGAGAGTTCCCACCGTCTTAGGACGGGTTCACCAGCGCATCACCCCACGGCCAAGCGGGTCGGTCTTTTTCCTTACCCCACGCTGATCGTCGCGTGCACCCTCTTCTCTTCCATTTCGGCCATATCGGAGTCCCTACCTATGGCGTTTGCATGGCATTGGCCCTGCTGGCGGCGCTGGCCGTCTCCATCTTTTCCGCCAGGCGGGCAGGTCTGAGCGCTGAGAAAGTCTGGAACCTCGAACTCATTGCGATCCTCACTTCGCTGATTGCGTCGCGGCTGCTCGTCATCGCCGGCCATCCGCGTCTGTTTCGCAGCCATCCGTTCTGGCTGCTCGGGCTCCTCACGTTGCCGGACATCTGGTTCGCCCTCGGCGGCGCGTTCGCAGGTCTGCTGGCCGCGGCGCTGTATGCGCTGGCGGAGGGACTGCCGCTGCTCAGGACCGCCGACGCGATCGCTCCCGCCGTGGCCCTTGCCTTCTGCTTCAACCGCATTGGAGCCTTCTTTGGTGGCTCCGCGTGGGGAAGGCCGACGCATCTCCCCTGGGGCGTCGTCTATCGCAGCCCGGTTGCCTGGCTCTGGTATCGTGTGCCGCTCGGAGTCGTCCTGCATCCGGTGCAGCTCTACGATGCGGCGGCCTCACTCGTGTTCTTCATATTGCTGTTATGGATGGGCCGGCGGGGAGGATGGAGACGCGACGGCGAAATCGCCGGGGCCTGGCTGTTTCTATACGGCGTGATCCGCTTCTTTCTGGAATTTCTGCGCGGCGATCCCGCACGGGAGCCGCTGCTGGGCGGCGCATTGACGCTGGCGCAGCTGCTGTCGATCGGCGCGGTGCTGGCCGGCGGTGCGCTCTGGCTGCGCAGCCAGCCCGCCCCGGAGCCAGCCGTTCAGCACTGAATGGAAGGCTCCATCGCTCGCATCGCGAGCGGCAGCGTGATGCGTATACTGATCGCGATGAAGCGCGGACTGCATCTTTTTCTTCTGGTGATCATGTCTTTCTCCGTGCATGCACAGCTCCCTGCCGGCGTTCCGCAGCCG
>PMAM01000145.1:17446-25383 GCA_003152595.1 Acidobacterium sp. | reverse complement strand
TGGCTCAATACCCAGGGCATTCCGGCCTTCGTGCTGGATTATCGCGTCGTCCCCTACCACTGGCGTGTGCCCATTGAGGATGGACAGCGCGCGATGCGGCTGATCCGCGCGCACGCGGCGGAGTATGGCATCGATCCGCAGCGGCTGGGTGTGTGGGGATTCTCCGCGGGCGGCCATCTGGCTTCGACGCTCGGCACGCACTGCGACGCGGATGCGGTGCCGGTGGAGCATCCGGACGCGACGGACAAGGAAAGCTGCAAACCGGCATTCATGATCCTGTCATATCCGGTGATCAGCATGACGCTGCCCGAAGCCCACGCCGGCTCGCGCATGAACCTGCTCGGTCCGAATGTCGATCCGGCGCTGGAGCATCGTTATTCGAACCAGTTCGCGGTGACAGCGGAAGCGCCGGCGACGTTTCTGTTTGCCACAACAAACGATCCGACGGTCCCGGTCGCGAACAGCCTCGATTTCTATCGCGCACTCCAGCAGAATCAGGTTCCCGCAGAGTTGCACATCTACGATTTCGCGAACCACGGCTGCGGACTCTGCGGATCGATTATTCCGCTTTCCACCTGGCCGGAGCTTTTGCGCAACTGGCTGGTGCAGCGGGGATGGATTCCCTCCACCGCGCCTCCACCGCCTGCTCCCCAGCCGAACCTGCCCTCGTGGCCCCCTGGCCTCACCGGTCCCGGCAAGCCTGATCCTTCGTAACAATGACTGTTACCTATACAGTTCCCGACGAGGCGGCGAAGCAGCGGCTGGATGCATGGCTCACCAGCCAGCTGACCGGCGTCAGCCGTGAACGCGTCCAGCTCCTGATCGGGCAAAAAAAAGTCCGCCTGGACGGCAAGTCCCCGCGCGCCTCTTACCGCCTGCGCGGGGGTGAGTCTGTCGAAGTTCTCGGCGATCCCACGCCGCCGCCACTGAAAGCCTTCGCCGAAGACATCCCGCTACGGGTGGTCTACGAGGACGACGATCTCTCCGTCATCGACAAGCCCGCTGGCATGACGGTTCATGCCGGAGCCGGAGCGGCAGAGGGCGGCACGCTGGTGAACGCACTGCTGCATCGCTATCGCGCTCTCTCGTCGGTTGGCGGAGAGCAGCGCCCGGGCATCGTGCACCGGCTCGATAAGCAGACGTCCGGACTGATCGTGATCGCGCGCAACGACGCCGCCCACGCGCAGCTTGCGCAGATGTTCGCGGAGCGGCAGATGCAGAAGACCTATATCGCCCTGGTGCACGGCCGCATGAAACAGGATCGCGGCACCATCGACGCACCCATTGCTCGCGATCTGCTGCGCCGCACGCGCATGACCACACGGCGCAGCACAGGCGCACGCTCGGCGGTCTCGCACTATACCGCTCTGCGCAGGATCAGCTCGCGCTTCGGTGCGTTCACGCTGGTTTCGGTGCGCATCGAAACCGGCCGCACGCATCAGATCCGCGTGCATCTGGCCTCCATCGGCCATCCCGTCGTCGGCGACACGCTCTACGGCGCGCCCGCGCGGCTCATGGTTATTCCAGGGCGGCGAACGGCAGACCCTGCTCCCGAGAGCCTCGCGCTGACGCGAAACTTCCTGCATGCTGCGGAGCTGGAATTCGCCCATCCGCGCACCGAAAAGCCTCTCCAACTGCGATCGCCGCTGCCCGCGGATCTGGAAACGCTGCTGGAGCAGATCGAGTCGGGTCGAATCGAAGACTAAGGTCGCAGCAATCGAGGACGACGTCGGAGATTCACCCCCGTCCTTTATCATCGGCAGAGATCGAAGTGGAGGATTCTCGCTGATGCAGGTTCTGTACACCGCGGATGTAACGGCCGAAGGCGCGCGCCACGGCCATGTGCGCAGCTCCGATGGGCTGCTGGATCATGACCTCGCGCTGCCACCCGGCATGGGCGGCAAAGGCGACAAGACCAACCCGGAGCAGCTTTTCGGAGCAGGCTATGCCGCCTGCTTCGGCGGCGCGGTCGAGTATCAGGCCATGCTGGCGAAGAAGAAGACCGGCGTCGTGAAGGTGCGCGCGCAGGTCGGAGTCGGCCCGTTCGACGAGGGCAAAGGCGAAGGCTTCACCCTGCGCGTGGAACTGGATGTGACGATTCCCGAGCAGGATCAGGCCAGTGCAGAAGAGCTGGTTGCGGCCGCGCACCGTACCTGCCCTTATTCGAATGCCACGCGGGGCAACATCGAAGTGAAGCTGACGGCGCACGGCGGCAAATAAAGATTCACAGCCTGGGGATTCTTCGCAGTCTCGTACGATAGATTGCCTTATGCGGCCCGAGCGGAGAGTCACGGCTTTTCTGGCCCTGGCCGGTGGAGTCATCTCCATCTCCTGGTCGGCCATCTTCGTTCGCTGGGCACGCATGCCCGGAACGTGCTCGGCCTTCTACCGCACGCTCATCGCCAGCGTTGTGCTGTGGGCGATCTTCCCCTTCTTTCGCGACAAGAGCCGCCGCCTGTCGCGCCGCTCGTTCTGGATCACGGTTCTGGGCGGTGCCCTTTTCGCCGGCGATGTGGGGTTCTGGAATACGGCCGTGATGCACACTTCGGCTGGAAATGCGACGTTTCTCAGTAATATCGCGCCACTGTTTGTCGGGCTCTTCACCTGGATGTTCACGCGCCACATGCCTTCCCGGCGGTTCTGGATCGCGTTGCTGGTGAGCACCGCCGGCAGCGGGCTCATCGTGGCGGCCGATCTGCGCCTTGCCATGGCCCGCTCGTCTGCGGACGGGCTCGCCGTGCTCGCCGCCGTTTGCTTTGCTCTCTACCTCATCATCACCAGCCGGCTGCGGGAGCAGCACGATGTGCTGGAGCTGCTCGCGCTTTCCACCACGGCGAGCGCCGTCGTGCTTCTTATCGTGGCAGCCGGAGCCCGTTTGCCGATGGCGATCCCTGGCGCCGGTTCGCTGTGGGCGTTGCTTGCGCTCGGCCTGATCTGCCAGGTTGGCGGCTATTTCGGCCTCACCTATGCTCTGGGGCACCTGCCTGCGACGGTGACCTCGATCCTGTTCCTGAGCGTCGCGCCGTTTACGGCGATCTTCGCGTGGATCATCTTCGGCGAACGCATGAGCCTGATGGAAATCGCCGGCGGAGCACTGGTGTTGACCGGCGCGTGGATTGTGGGCGGGAAAGAGAGACTCGAAGTTCCGCAGGTGGAAGAGCTGGTGCCGCCGGTAGCAGAGGTTTAGGCGTTACAGCTTCTGCGACCTTTGCACGTCGCGTACGCCCGGCAGCCGCCGCAGCGCCTGCACCAGACGAGTCAGGTGCTTCACATCTTCGGCATCGATCACGAACTGGATCTGCGCGTCCCCTGCGTCCCCCAGATGCGTTTCCATGGTGCGGATGTTGGTGTTCTCGTCGCTGATGACGGCGGTTATTTCCTTCAGCATCCCAGCGCGATCGTCGCAGTGGACGGTGAATCGCACCGGATACGTCTGCTTCGGTCCATCCTTGTCTTCCGGAGTGCGCGCCCATTCGACAGCGATGCGGCGGTCGGCCTCGTAAAGCAGGTTCTGCACGTTGGGACAGCTGCGCGCATGGACGGCTACGCCCTTGCCGCGCGTGACGTAGCCGATGATTTCCTCGCCGCGGATGGGATTGCAACATCGCGCGCGATAGACCAGCAGCTCGTTCTGGCCTTCGACGATGAGAGAATCAGTGCCGCTGGCGGCGACTGCACGACGTATCGCATCGGCGCCCGGACTCGCCGGTGTCGCTGCCGCTTCGGATTCCTGCGGCTGATGGACCAGCCCGGGGGCCAAACGGTTGAGAACCTGACGCGCTGAATATTTTCCGAATCCGATGGCGGCCCAGAGATCGTTCGGGGTCGCCACACTGTAATCGGCGGCAACGCGTGCGTAGTCCGACTCTTCAAACTGCGCCAACCCGACCTTGTATTTACGCGCCTCGCGCTCCAGCAGCTTGCGTCCGATCTCGATGGCGCGCTCGCGCTGGTGTTCGTTGAGCCAGTGGCGGATCTTGTTGCGCGCGCGTGGACTTTTGACGAAGGTCAGCCAGTCGCGGCTGGGTGTGTGCCCGTTCTGCGTAATGACTTCGACGATGTCGCCGTTGCGCAGCTTGGTCCGCAGCGGCACCATGCGGCCGTTCACGCGCGCGCCCACGCAGGTGTTCCCGACNNTTGGGATCGGTCATGTCGCGCTGCCATTCGACCAGCTGCCGCACCCAGGCCAGGCGCTGCTCGTCGCGCGCGCTGACCGGCGAGCCGCCCGCCTTGTATTTCCAGTGCGCGGCGATGCCTTCTTCCGCGATACGGTGCATTTCGTCGGTGCGAATCTGCACCTCGAACTGGTGGCCGCCTTCGCCCATCACAGTTGTGTGCAGCGACTGATACAAATTTGGCCGCGGCATCGCGATGAAGTCCTTGATGCGGCCCGGAACCGGGCGCCAGATGCTATGGATGATGCCGAAAACCGCGTAGCAGTCCTGCACGCTGGAGGTGATGACGCGCAGCGCCAGCAGGTCGTAGACCTGATCGATAGAGGTCTGCGACTTCACCAGCTTCTGGTGAATGCTGTAGAGCCTTTTGATGCGCCACTCCACGCGGGCCTTGATGCCATTCTCGTGCAGGCGTTCGGAGAGCAAACCGTCGACCCCGGCCAGGAATTGCTCGCCTTCCGAGCGCCGCGCTTCGACGGCTTCGTGCAGCTGCTCCCACGTAATGGGATCGACCCAGCGAAAGGCCAGGTCTTCCAGCTCGCCGCGCAGTTTGCCCATGCCCAGGCGGTGCGCCAGCGGTGCGTAAATGTCGAGCGTCTCGCGCGCAATCCCGCGTTGCCGCTCCGGCGACAAATGCTCCAGCGTGCGCATATTGTGCAGCCGGTCGGCCAGCTTAATCAGCACCACGCGCACATCGCTCACCATGGCCAGAAGCATCTTGCGGACGTTTTCCGCCTGCCGGTCTTCGCGATTGGCGAACTGAATCTTATCGATTTTGGTGACGCCTTCGACGATGTGCGCCACCTGCTCGCCGAACCTGGCGACAATGTCCTCGGTGGTGACCGGGGTGTCTTCGACCGCGTCATGAAGCAGGCCGGCGGCGATGGCCGTCGAGTCCAGCTTCATCTCCGCCAGAACCAGCGCGACTTCCAGCGGGTGCAAAACGTAGGGCTCGCCCGAGGCGCGCAGCTGCCCGTTGTGGTGTTCGAGGCAGAACTGCCAGGCCTGGCGGATGATGTTGACGTCGTCGGAGGGGCGGTTGGCATGAACCGTGTCCAGCAGCTTGCCGAACTTCTCCCGGAACAGGTCAGGGACCCGCTCAACCTGGAGCGCGGTGGACTGGACACTCGCCATGACCCATTATATGCGGGAGTTGCAAGAGGGGCATCAACCGGAAGCGCGTGACTACTCCGGCTTTCCCGGATTCTTCGGCTTCGGCGGCGTCTTCTCCGGCGGCGGCGGACTACCCGGCAGCAGCCCCGGCGTCGGCCGTTTGTTCTCGTGGACCCAGGCCAGCAGTTCGTCGAAGGCGAGGCCGGTCTGGTCGGCCGTAACGTTGCAGTGGCCGTCGCGATCGACGTACTGCTGCACGAGGTCGTCGCCATTGCCCTGGCGGCGGGTCAGCTCGTCGTACCACGCGGTCGTGGAAGCCGGCACCAGCGGGTCGTAGATGGTGTGTACCTCCAGCAGCTTGCGGTGCAGGTTTCCGGTGGGTGAATACCAGTTCGCCAGGAAGCGATACGCGTTCGCATCGGACGCATAGCGGTGGACGCGCTGGTTCAGCAGGGCGTCGTTCTCCGTTCCGCTGTACACGAGGTTCCGGTTGTCGAACGGATTGCCCCCCGACTTCAGCCGCAGATCTTCAATCACAAACGTGTTGAAGACCAGCACGTCGGCGAGGCCGCGGTTGGTGTGGATATTGGCGATCTGCCGCACCAGGGCCGCCTGCTCGGGATTCGCGTCGAGACCCTTCTGCACGTTGGTGATGGTCGGAATGTCGTTCATCGCGAACGTCGGCGGGATGTGCTCCACATCCGGCAGCACGCCGGGGAAGAAGGCGTCGAACGCGACGCGATTGGCAAAGGCGCGCTGCATGACGAGGTCAGCCGGCGCCAGCACGCCGCACAGCGCCAGTCCACCGGCATACTCCTTCGCATCCTGCTCCAGCCCCATCAGTGTGAGCAGGCCGCCCATGGAGTGACCCATCAGAAAGGTCTCGCGCGGCTGTCCGTATTTTTTCCGGAAGTAGCGCCGCAGCGCATCGGTCTCGCTCGCCGCCTGGGGCACGGCCCATCCGCCCAGGGCATAGCCGGACCGGGCGACCGCGTAGCCGCGATTCAGGATCTCCTGCAGCACCCGCGAGGGCGGATACTTCGGCTCGAAGACCTGCGGCGTCTGCTGGTAGCCGTGGAAATAGAGCACGAGTCCGTGGTTCCAGTTCTTCGGGATGTCGATGCGGAAGGAGGCGCCATTGATTTTGCCGATTTCCGTCGTGACCGGAACCGTCGGCGCGGGCGGAGCCGCGGCAGGAGTTGCCGAAGCTGGTACCGGATTCGAAGCTGAGGATTTTTCCGGCGGCGTGGGCGGTGCTGATGCTGAGGAACGCGCGTTCTGGGTGGCCTGATTCGGCGGTGTCGCGACCGGAGCGGATGCAGTGCCCGAGCCGTGCTCGCTCTGCGCCGCCTGAGTTGACCTCTCGGCCGGTTTCTCTGCGCTGGACTGCGCGCGCGCGACGGCCGCCAGGGGCAACAACATCAGCACGACGGCGACGCGGCGAAGAGAGGCCCTCAAGTACACTCCTTTGCACTGTGCGAAGATGAGTTTTTGCCCGACGATCAGGCTTCGTCGGCGAAAGGTGCTGCTACAGACTTCTGATGTCGACGCCCGCCAAACGCGAATTGCCCCCAAAGAAACAAGCTAACCGAAAAGCCTCGCTGTCGGCTTCGGGAAAGCGGCCGGGGGCGAACCACGGCCCACACTCCCGCCCCAGCACGCCGAAATCCCATGCGCGGAAACCGGATACGCCGAAATTCGCCGAGCCCCAGCCCGCAACTCCCAACGCTATTCGCATCTCACGCCGCGCCGCCGACCGTCTGCGTGCAGGGCACGTGTGGGTCTATCGCTCCGATGTGGAGGAGTGGCCTGCCGAGCCGGGTCAGATCCCCGCAAGCCTTGTTCCGGTCGCGGACCATCGCGGCGCCCTGCTGGGCACCGGCCTCTACAGCTCGGCCTCGGAAATCGCGATTCGCCTCATCTCAACGGAACTCATTTCCGGCGACGCCGCCTGGCTTGACCTCCTCCGCACGCGCCTCCGCGCGGCCATCGTCCGCCGCGCCCCGCTTCTCGACGCCGGCAACAATGCGTGCCGCCTCGTCTTCAGCGAGGCGGACGAGCTTCCAGGCATTACAGCGGACCAGTACGCAGGCCTCGTCATCGTTCAGCTCCGCCACAAGGCGCTCGACAACGAGGCCACGCGCGCCGCTGTTACGGAAACCCTGCGCGATGCCCTCGATCCGGAGACGATTCTCGAGCGCGAAGACCCGCGCATTCGCGAACTGGAGCAGCTGAGCGTGCCCCCTTCATCGACCTTGTTCGCGCGCAACCCCGCAACCCCCGCGACAAAAACTGTCTTCTGCCTCAACGGTCTGCAATTCCACTTTGACGCCACCAGCGGACAGAAGACCGGCGCCTTTCTCGATCAGCGCGAGAACTATGCGGCCGCGGCGCGCTACGCCACGGGCGAAGCGCTCGATGTCTGCACCTACCAAGGTGGTTTCGCGCTGCATCTGGCCCGCGTCTGCTCCCGCGTCACTGGCATTGACGTCTCCCGCGCCGCCCTCGAAGTCGCCGAGCAGAATCTCGCCCTCAATCGAGATGCCGTCAAGAATTCCGAAGTGGACTGGGTTGAGGCGGACGCCTTTGCGCTGCTCCGCGACTGGAGCGACGCTGGGACCGTTTATGACACCATCGTCCTCGACCCGC
>PMAM01000145.1:0-17373 GCA_003152595.1 Acidobacterium sp. | reverse complement strand
CGCGTGCGCCTGCTGGAAACGCGCGGCGCGTCGCCGGACCATCCTGTGATCGTGAATATTCCGGAGACGGAGTATCTGAAGTGCGTGATCCTCGAAGTGGAATGACCCTCTACGTTATGTCCGCGAAGGCCGGCGAAATCTCGCGCAACTTCTTCACCACGTCGATCAGCCGGTCTGCCACGTAGTCCACTTCTTCCGCTGTGTTGAACCGCCCGATCCCGAAACGGATTGAGCTGTGAGCCGCCTCTTCGTCGAGCCCCAGGGCGCGCAGCACATGCGACGGCTCGATCTTTGCCGACGTACAGGCCGAGCCACTGGACAGAGCAACGTCCTTCATCCCCATCATCAGCGTTTCGCTGTCAACGCCTTCGAAGGTCATGTTCAGATTGCCCGGCAGACGACGCATTTCCGCCCCGTTGACGCGTACGCGATCGAGCCCTGCCAGCAGCTTCGCCTGAAGGCGATCCCGCAGGCTGGCGAGGCGCGCCGACTCGCCCTCCATCTCCGTTCCGGCAATCTCGCACGCCGCACCCAGTCCCACGATCCCTGGCACATTCAGCGTGCCCGACCGCATGCCGCGCTCGTGCCCACCGCCATGCATTTGCTCGGTGAGCCTTACTCGTGGATTGCTCCGGCGCACATAGAGCGCTCCAATGCCCTTCGGTCCGTATAGCTTGTGCCCGGAGATCGAGAGCAAATCGATGTGGCTCCGGTTCACATCGATGGGAATCTTCCCCACGGCCTGCGCTGCATCGGTGTGGAAGAGCACTCCGCGCTCGTGGCACAGCGCGCCAATCTCGTCGATGGGCTGCAGCGTGCCAATCTCGTTGTTCGCAGCCAGGATCGTCACCAGCAGCGGCTTCGCCTCGTCCCCAGCCTCATCCAGGGCGCGCCGCAAATCCTCGATCCGCACGCGCCCCTCGCCATCCACCGGCAGCACCGTCACCCGCCAGCCCTTCTTCTCCACCCATGCGCAAGTGTCAAGCACGGCCTTGTGCTCCGTGGCCTGCGTGATCACATGCCCCCGCCCGCCCTGCGCCTCGACAGCGCCGGTGATCGCGAGGTTGTTGCTCTCAGTCGCGCCTGATGTAAACACGATCTCCCGCGCCGTCGCTCGAATCAGCTTCGCTACCTGCGCCCGCGCCGTCTCCACTGCCTGCTCCGCTGTCCAGCCGAATCCGTGACTGCGGCTTGCCGCGTTGCCGTAATTCTCAGTGAGCCACGGCATCATGGCCTCCAGCACCCGCGGATCGATCCGCGTCGTGGCGTGGTTATCCATGTAGATAGGCAGTTTCATCCCGGCTCCTGGCTCCCTGCTCCGCGCTAATCCTGAGCTTACAGCTGGATCGTGACCAGTTCCTGGCCAGGCTGGCGTCGCACCGTAACTTCGGTGCCCTGGTCCACCAGGTCCGCGATGCTGATGCTCCGCAGCAGCCCCGAAATGCTGTCATTCACCCGCGACAACGGCTCTTTGATGGTGCAGCTGTCGGTCAGGTCGCAGCCGCTCTGGCTCGGCCCGCACGAAGTGATGAACAGCGGCCCGTCGATCGCGTGAATCACCTCGAATGCCGAAATCTCCCGCGACGGCTTCAGCAGCGAATAGCCGCCGTTCATGCCGGCATGCGAGCGCAGAATCCCCACCTTCGCCAGCCGCTGCAGAATCTTCGCCAGCAGCTGCGGCGGAATGTGGTAGGCCTCGGCGATATCCTTGGCGCTCAGCGAAGTGGCGTCCGCGTGCTCGGCCAGATACTTCAGCGCCATCAGGCCGTAATCGGCTTTTTTGGTGAGCCTGAGCATAGTTCGCCCCTATAGCAAGTCTACGGGGAAGAGGAAGCGAATTCAATGGAACTGCGCAGCCCTCGCGTCGGGCGGCGAACCGAGCGAACAACAGCGAGGACCGAAAAGCCGAGGAATTCGCGCCCGGCCGACCCTCCCGGCCTCACACCCAGCCCCCGTCAATGACGTAGTTCTGATTGGTAATCGCAGCGCTGTCATCGGCGGCAAGGAACAGCGCCAGCCGCGCCACCTCTTCCGGCTCAATCAGCCGCTTCAGCGCCTGCGCCGCCAGAATCTCCGCCTGATACTCGGGCGTGAACCAGAGCTGCTTCTGCCGCTCGGTCGCAATCGCGCCCGGCAGAATGCAGTTCACGCGAATATTGTCCTTGCCCACCTCATGCGCCAGCGTTCGCGTCATGCCCACGATGGCGGCCTTCGCGGTCACGTAGACGGGCACGTTTGTGGACGGGATCATCCACGCGATGGAACTCATGTTGATGATCGACCCGCGACCCAGACGCCGCATTCCGGGAATCACCGCCTGCGCGGCGAAGAACTGATGCTTCAGATTGACCGCGATGGTCCGATCCCAGAACTCCGGCGTGACCTCCTCGAGGGAGTGCCGCGAGTCATTGCCGGCGTTGTTGATAAGGACCTCGACGGGCCCCAGTCTCTCGTCGATCTTCGCAAACGCGTCCTGCAGCGCAGCGATGTCGGTGAGATCGCAGCGGGCAAAGACCGGAGCGTGCACGTTTGTGTCTCGCAACCGCTGGACCAGCTGCTCGCCGGCCTCCTTCTGCAGGTCGAGAAACGCAACCCGCCCGCCGTTGGACGCGAAGGCCTCCACCATCGCCGCACCGATTCCGCTCGCGCCGCCGGTGACGACGACGACGCGCTCGCGCAGGCTGGGATAGACAGCAAAGGGTCCGGGAGGCGCCATGGCGTATCGATGATACGACTCCTCTTTTTAACCTTCGCCTGGAGTCTCCGCACAGGGCGCGCGAAAAGGATTTATCGTGGCAAGGGCGGTCGATCGACCGAATCCCGGAGGGCCTGACGCACGTGAATCGCAGAAGCTTTTTGAAAGTCGCCGGAACCGCAACCACGCAGGCGCTGCTCGTCTCCAGCCTTCACGCGGCGGCCGAGGCGGATCAGCCCGGCACTCTTCTCACGCCACAGCAATCCCAGCCCGAAAAGCCCGTCGCCGCCAATGATCAAATCCAGATCGCAATCATCGGCGCCGGAGGCCAGGGTCAGTACGACACAAAGATTGCCGCCAGCGTCCCCGGCGTCAAAGTCGTCGCCGCTGCCGATGGCTATGACAATCGCCTCGCCCATTGCAAGGAGCTTTGGGGACAGGACATTCTGACCACCCGCGATTACCGCGAGATCCTCGACCGCAAGGATATCGACGCCGTCATCATCGGCACACCCGACCACTGGCACAAGCAGGCCTCCATCGACGCCATGAACGCCGGTAAGGACGTCTACTGCGAGAAGCCAATGATCCACCTCTACGCGGACGGCCCGGCGATGATCGAGGCCTCGCGCTCGACGAAGCGCATCCTGCAGATCGGCAGTCAGCGCGTGAGTTCGATCGTTTACGCCAAGGCCAAAGAGATCCTCGCCTCGGGAGCGATCGGCAAGCTCAACATGATCTCGGCCTTCTGGGATCGCAACTCCTCAATCGGCGCCTGGAACTACACGGTTCCGCCCGATGCCTCGCCGGAAACCTGCGACTGGCCGCGTTTTCTCGGGACCGCGCCGAAGATCCCCTTCAATGCCGAGCATTTCTTCCAGTGGAGGAAGTGGAAGGCCTACGGCAGCGGCGTGGCGGGTGACCTTTTCGTGCACCTCTTCAGCGGCATCCACTTCATCACCGGCGCGCACGGTCCCACGCGCGCGATGGCAACCGGAGGGTTGCGCTTCTGGAAAGACGGCCGCGACGTCCCCGACGTGCTGCTCGGCCTGTTCGATTATCCCGAGGGCTTCAACCTCGCCTTACGCGTGAACTTTGTCAACGGCGGCAGCGAAGGCGAGGGCTTCCTCTTTACCGGCTCCGAGGGCACGATGGAGATCGCCGGCAATACGCTGATCGTCAATCGCGTTCCGCGCGATAAAGAGCCGGGACTGATGATCGGCTCCTTCACCGAAGCGATGCAGAAGCAGATCACCACGGCCTACCGCGAGAAGTACCCACTCGTCGAGCCCACCGAACCGACCCGCGTGGGCAACGACCGCTACGTCGTTCCTCGCGACTACAGCGACAGCTACGACCACCTGAAGAATTTCTTTGCTGCGGTGCGTTCGCGGCAGCCTGTTGTGGAAGACGCCGTCTTCGGGTATCGCGCCGCCGGGGCCGCCCTTCTCACCAACCTGAGCTACGAGCGTAACGCCATCGTGAAATGGGACCCCGAGGCGATGAAGCTGATCTGAGCGTGGCGCTGCCCAGGCAGCCCTCAGGCGCTCTGTTCGTGGGCCTCGCCCAGCGTGACGCGCGCGGTCATTTTGCGGCGTCCGCGGAAAAACGTCACTGTGACCGTGTCGCCCGGCTGATGCTGGTTCATGATCTCGGAGATGTCCTGCGAGTTCGTGATCTCCTGGCCGTCGATGGCCACGATGAGGTCGCCACCGATGGAGATTTGCATGTTGCCCAGATACGCCACCTGGTTCCCACCGTGCAGGCCGGCGCGATCCGCCGCTCCGCCGGGGACGACGCCTTCAATCAGCACGCCATACTGCGCGGGCAGACCCATCTGCTCGGCCAGATCGGGACCGATGGGCAGCGTGCGGACGCCGAGCGAAGGCCGCCGCGCATAGCCGTACTTCTGGAAGTCGTTGAGGACGGCCTTCGCAGTGTCGATGGGAATCGCAAAGCCAATGCCGGCGTTCTGCTCGGCGCCATTCTGGGCAATCATCGAGTTGATCCCAATGACTTCGCCCTGCGAGTTCAGCAGCGGCCCGCCGGAGTTGCCGGGGTTGATGGCGGCGTCGGTCTGGATGGCGTTTTCAATGGGCGCGCCGCCCTCGGGACTGCGCACCGAGCGGATCGCGCTGATGATGCCGGAGGTCATGGTGCCGCTCAGGCCAAACGGATTGCCGATGGCGTAGACCTGCTGGCCCACCTGGAGATCGCGCGAGGTCGCCAGGACCGCCGGAACCAGATTCGGCGCGTTGATCTGCAGGAGCGCCAGATCGTGGAGGCGATCTTTGCCGATCACCGTGGCCGTGTAGCGGTGCTTGTCGTGCGTCTGCACCTGAATGTTATGGCTCTCGCCCACGACGTGGTAGTTGGTGAGGATGTGACCCTGCTTGTCGAGGATGAAGCCGGAGCCCTGATCCTGCTGCGGAACGAGTCCCATGAAGAAGTCCAGCGTGACCGTGCCGGCGGTGATGTTCACGACGGACGGAACCACCCGCTTGTAGACCCCGATGTTGTTCGTCTCCGCCGGCGTGTACTCCGGCGCGGCGTGCGCCTCGGTAAGAGTGAGGGTCGGCTTGCCGCCGAAGAAGGCGTCGTTGCGGAAACCGGAGTGGCTAACGAAGTACCAGAACCCCGTCACGAGGATCAGAACGAGAAGAAGTCGGCGAAAGGTCATAGCGGCTGACGTGGAGTTTTGATGCGGACCCGGAGATTTGCGCTCAACGCGAAGTGCACCGGCCTTCCCACAGCCAGGCACAAAAAACCATTCTTCCCATCATTGTAACGACATACGTTTAATCGCCAGCTTGCGTTCCGAGTCTTGCCCGGAGCTCCTCAGCAATGCGTTCGGCCTGCAAGCGTGTGGCCTCAAAGGGGCCGGAGTTGTCGATGATGAAGTCGGCCTGCGGAATCTTGACCGAGTCGGGCAGTTGCGCGGCAAGGCGCTGGCGCGCGTCGCGCTCGGCGGCGGCGCGCTCCTCTGCCGTAGCAGAGGTGGGCAGGATGCGGGCGAGGAAGCGCTGGATCTTCAGGTCATCCGGCGCCGTCACGAGGATGATCCTGTCGAAGCGCTTCCGCCAGTCCGGAACGGTGCCCCACGCTTCGGCTTCGAAGATCAGAGCGGACTCGACGACGACAATCGCCGCCGGGTCGCGCGCAAAGATCTCCCGGCTCAACCGTTCCTGCTCCGCGACAACCGGCGGATGCACGATCTGGTTCAGCGAATGGAGTCGCCCCTCGGAGAAGGCAAGAGCAGCGAGTCGCGGCCGGTCAAGCGAGCCGTCGGGCCGGACCACATCGGCCCCGAAGTGCTCGACGATGCCGCGAAAGACCTCCTGGCCGGGCTCCATCATCGCGCGCGCGATAGCGTCGGCTTCAAGAACGCGAAGGCCGCGCTCGCGCAGAATCGCGGCGACCGTGGTCTTGCCGCTACCGAGACTGCCGGTGAGTCCTACGCGCAACATGCGTCTCCGATCGATACACACAGGATGATGAGGCCCAAAGTGTCCGATGGAATTGTAAGACGACGCGCACGAGTGAACCCCGGGCGGTGGAGCAACGTAATGGAAGAATGCCGCACCATTCAGTGCCGCATGAAGAAAGGATGAATGAACATCCAGGCGATTCCCGTGGCGACGAGCATCGCCACCACGATCAGCGCCAGCATCAGGCCCCACGAAGGTCCTTCGCGGTGGGACGGGGTTGCCTCGTGGGATGAATTTTTCTGTACCTGGGTCACCGCTTAGTGTACGGCGAACGGTTACCGCAGAGGGCTCTGCCACGCGGAATGGCGCGAAAGGGCCAGAATCAATTCCCTGGGCGGCAGCAACACTAATTCACCCAAATGGTGTCTAACCGTGCAGAGTGAAGGGTCAAAAAATCGAGAGTGCACTCGGGAGAATGAGCCCGGGCTGATCGAAACGAGGAGACGACCATGGCGAGCGACAGCAGAATCGAGAAGTTCCCGGTGACAGAACTGGCAGGTCTGCGGACGGAGCTGTTGCAGTCGGGCATGGATTCGTGGCAGGCCGCCGAGCTGCTGAAGACGTTCCTGATGGGGCACGGCTACGGGGCCGATCCCGCAATGGTGCGCGAAGCCGTGCTGCGGCTGGAAACCATCTCGTGCAGCTTCGAGTGCATGCAGAATGAGCTGGAGCGCGTCGCCTGGATCGTGTAAACAGGCGCAGAAACCTCACTTCGGACAAGTTGATTTCTCCGGACGAACCCCTTTCATGAATCCAACTGGTATCTCTCTGCGTCGAACATGGCAGAGGATGGTTTTACGCACTGAGATCGGTCTCTGTTGACTCATAAGGACAGAGATTCGCAATGGCCAGGACGTTCTGAGTGCGGCTGGGGCTGTGTTCTTCCGGCATTCCATGCCGGTTGCTGACGCACGGTCCATTTGGCGGAACCACGTTGTGATCCGCTGGCGCGCGTGCGCCATCTCGCGATACCCATCTATGAACGCCGCCCGCGTTTGCTACGTTCGCGCAGGCGTGTCTGAAGAATGAGATTGCAGAGATAAGGCACAAGCGCAACGGCAGAATTTTCTGCAGGGAGTCATTTTTTCATGATTACTTCATCGTTGAGGAACTTCTTCTCTGGTCTTGCACTGGTGTCATTTCTTTCGGTGGGAGCTGCGTCCGCGCAGTCTCTGGTCGGAGTGAATGCGAAGCTGGATCGTACGCTCGATTCAAGCAATGCCACGGTTGGGCAATCGGTCACGGCGCGACTGGACGGAACGGTGACTGCGGGCGGAACGAAGTTGCCGCGAGGAACGGAACTCATCGGCAAAGTCGCTGAAGTGAAGAACGAGGGATCCCCGGTGAGCGTGAGTCTTCTGTTCACGTCGGCGAAGCTGAAAGACGGGAAAGACATTCCGATCAAGGCCACAGTTCTGGCGGCCTTTCCGCAGAGCGGAGACTACGCCAACGGAGAATCGGCGGTCGGTCAGCCCCCGGTTCAGGTGGATGCGAGCAGCGCTTTTGACCAACAGCCTGGCGGGCTGGGTCACGTGGCTCTTACCAGCGCGGTCAAGAATCAGAACTCCGGAACGTTTACAAGCACGAAGGGCGACTTCAGGCTGGAGGCGGGTACTTATCTGCAGGTCGGCATCGCTCCAGTCAGCTCCGGCAGCAGCATGAACGCGGCTGAGTAGGGGCGGACGACGCACCATCCTCTATGACAAAGGCCGTCCACGGCGGACGGCCTTTTTTGTTGTATCGGGGAACTGGGACTGAGCGCGGCGGTGGCTGCTGTCGAAGGCGGCCGATCACACCTGCATGACTTCGGCTTCCTTCTTCTTCGCCATCTCTTCCATCTTTTTGATTTCCTCGTCGGTGAGCTTCTGGATCTCGTCGAGGGAACGCTTCTCTTCGTCTTCGGAAATCTTTTTGTCCTTCGCGGCTTTCTTGATGAGGTCGTTGCCGTCGCGGCGGATATTGCGGACGGCAGTGCGGTGATCCTCGAGAACGCGGTGGAGGTGCTTGACGACTTCGCGGCGGCGGTCCTCGGTCATGGGTGGGACCGGAACGCGGACGATCTTCCCGTCGTTGTTGGGATTAAAACCCAGATCCGATGTCCGGAGCGATTTTTCGATTTCGACGATCAGGCTGACGTCCCAGGGCTGGATGACAATCATGTTGGCATCGGGCGTGGTGATCTGGCCGACCTGGTTCAGCGGCGTAGGCGTGCCGTAGTAGTCGACTTTGACCTGGTCGAGCATATGGATCGAGGCACGGCCGGTGCGGATGGAGCCGAGGTTAGTCTGGAAGTCGCCGACGGCTTTATCCATGCGGCTCCGGAGTTGCGTGTAGTCGGATTTGAGGGCGGGAATGCCCGCCATAATGGATGGCGCCATAGTAGTTCGTCCTTCAGGAAAACGAGTCCAAAACAGGTATTGTAACGCCGCGCGTGAGAGCTACATGACGATGCGAACGCCGGAGGAGGCCTGAGAGTCTGCCTGTTCGTGGGCGTGGTAGCTGGAGCGAACCAGCGGGCCCGATTCGACGTGACGGAACCCCATGGCCAGCGCTTCGCGCTTCATGAAGGCGAACTCGTCGGGAGTGTAGTAGCGGGCGATGGGGAGATGATCCTTCGAAGGGCGGAGGTACTGGCCGATGGTGAGAACGTTGACTCCGACGCTGGCCAGATCGCGGTAGACGGCGAGGAGCTCGTCCATTTCTTCGCCGAGACCGACCATGACTCCCGATTTTGTAACAGTGTTGGGATTGATTTCTTTGGCGTGCTGGAGGAGCCGCAGGGTGCGCTCGTAACGAGCGCCGGAGCGCACGGCGCGGTAGAGGCGCGGAACCGATTCGGTGTTGTGGTTCAGGATTTCCGGCCGCGCTTCAACGACGAGGCGGATCGCATTCTGGTTGCCCTGGAAGTCGGGGATGAGGACTTCGACCTGGCAGCCAGGCGCCTGGCGGCGGATCTCCTCGATGACCATGACGAAGGCGCGGGCTCCGCCCAGGATATCGTCGTCGCGATTGACGCTGGTGATGACGGCGAACTTGAGACCGAGCGCAGCGACGGCTTCGGCCACGCGGCGGGGCTCGTCGAAGTCGATTGGCTCAGGGCGGCCCTTGGGAACGGCGCAGAATCCGCAGCGGCGGGTGCAGGTGTTGCCCAGCATCATGAAGGTGGCGGTGCGGTGGTGCCAGCACTCGCCGATGTTGGGGCACTGCGCGGACTCGCAGACCGTGTGCAGGTTGAGCGATCGGGCCAGCTTCTTCAGGTCGTGGTAGTTGTCGCCCATGGGAGCGCGGGCGCGAAGCCACTCCGGCTTGGGCAGCGGGCGGCGCGCCGCCAGGTCGATCTGGACGAGTGCCTCGCCCGGAACATTCGGATTGGCGGCGGATGGAGAAGCCATCGGTTCCCTGTCCATTGTAGTTCCTGGGCCACGGGCGGGTATCAACGCGGAAATCCACGTGATTCCGCGGGCGATGCCAGGCAGAGTCCCCTGAACGGCTCGTCACATTCTGAAGATCAACCAAACTCAACTAAGCGGGTAGCCAATTGTTTCAGAAGCTGGCGCCGCCAGTATTGGGCTGGTTGCTGAGGACTTCTTTGCCGCCGCTGCGGCCGATGACATAGAAATCGCCGGGAAGTACAGGGACATCTTCGAGGGGTGTCCAGAGCCAGACGCGCGCGGGGCCCTGCCAGAGAGAGCAGACCGTTGCGTGGTTGATGGAAAACGTAGTGGGACCGAGCGGGGGGGCGTCCCGGCCTCCGATCTGTCCAATGGCGCCGGGGGCGACAACTTGAGTATCGAAATAACCCTGCGTGCAGGGAGCGGGCGTGGCCTCCGCGGCGGAGCCCTGGTCGAGGAGGAGCACGTTGTGCTCGAGGTAGAAGACGAAGGAGGAGGCCGAGTCGAGGGAGCCGTTGACCACGACGAGGTCGCCGGGCTGGACTTCGGGGTGGATGGCTTCGGCGAGGATCTCGGAAGAGAGGACGGGGGAGAAAGTATTGAGGGCGAGGTGCGCGGCGATGAGGATGGCGACGATCATGCCGGCAAGGAACATATTGGCCATGCGGGCGTTGTCGCGAAGACGGAAAAAGAGGCCGGCGGAGACGCCGACGATGAGGGAGATGACGGTGATCCAGAGCGGGACTTTGAAGGCGCCCATGGAGGCGCGGGTGAGGTCGAGAAAGGACGCGAAGAATACGGCATGGTGGCCGGGGTTGGGATGGAGCAGGGTGGCGATGTCGGTGCCGGGGGCGGGCCGGGGCGCGGCGAAGAGGTAGTACGCGACGAGGGCGGCGGCGGCGATCCCGAAGAAGAAGAGGATCCATGCAGCGATGCGGCCCTGGTGGTGGGGCTGGGCTTCGTCTTCGGCCAGCCATCCGCCGGCGAGCAGAGCCATGGGTGGCAGCGCGGTGAGGAGGTTGAACTCCTGGCGGGCGGTAAAGCTGAAGAAGACGAGGACTGTGAGGATCCAGAGGCCGCAGAAGAGGCGCGCCTGGTGGCGGCGGTTGGGCTCGGGTGAGGCGCCGATGCGGAGGGCGCGAAGGGAGAAGGCGCACCAGGGGATGATCCAGAGCAGCAGCAGCGGCCAGAAGACGATGAGGGGGACGCGGCCGCCCGTGAAGCGGGGCAGGAGGTTGAGGAGGTCCTGCTGGCGAAGGGCGTGGCGCGCGGCGAAGTGCCAGGGGAGATAGAGGACGAGGAAGATGAGGATCGCCGGGATGGGATGCCAGCGGCGCAGATGACCGAGATTGTGCGTGAAGGCGAGGTAGAGGACGGCGATTGCGAGCGGGAGGACGAGGCCGGAGAGTCCCTCCGTGAGAACGCCGAGGGCGCAGCAGGCAGCAAAGCCGAGGGAGGATTCGAGGAGGCGCTTTTGCTGCGAGAGGGAGCGCCAGAAGAAATTGAGGGCGAGCGTGGTCCAGACACAGAGGAAGACGTCGCGGATCAGGAGGTGGCCGAAGAGGAAGACGCCGTACGAAGTGAGCAGCGAGAGGACGGCGTAGAACGCGGCGGCGGGCGAGTGGAAGATGCGGCGGCCGAGCGAGAACGTGGCGATCGAGAGGCCGAGGATGGCGATGGCGACGGGCAGACGCGCGGCCCAGTCGGAGACATCGAAGAGGCCGAAGCTCACGGCGACGGTCCAGTAAAGCAGAGGCGGGTGGTGGGGATAGACGATGCCGTTGGCGAAGGGGGTGAGCCAGTGGCCGCCGGTGAGCATCTCACGGGCGATTTCGGCGCTCAGCGCGTCGGAACCGTCGAGGAGCGGCGGCTTGAAGAGAGAGAAGGAACAGTAGAGGAGCACCCAGATTCCGAGCAGGGGGAAGACGAAGCGCTTCGCCGTGCGGAGGGTGGTCATGGTGTACAGGGTACAGGGTGCGGGGGACAGGGTACAGAGCCTGTGGCCAATAGCAAATAGCCAGTAGCCAGTAGCTGGTCAGCAAAGAAGCGGTCGGCTAAAAGCCGGTCAGCGAAAGGCGAGCAGAAAAACGAGCGGAAGGGAATTGTGCTGGCGGGCGTTCAGCTGCGTGTTTGAGGGGGCTGGTTTTCGCCGGTCATGGTGGCGGCCCAGCGCAGGGCTTGGGTGTAGGCGGCGGCGATGGCGCCCTCGGCGAGGCCGAGCTGGTGCTGGATTTCTTCGCAGCGTGCCCAGTCGCAGGACTCCAGGCCGCGGACCAGTGCGAGGCTGAGTCCGGCTGGGCTTTGATCGCCGGCGAGGGCGAGCTTCATCTCATTGCTGATGGGGATGGATTGCAGGATGCGGGGGAAAGGCATCTGGAGGAGGGCGTCAAGGAGGGAGAGCATGCCGAGAAGGTAGAGTTCGGCGGGATCTTCGCGGAGGGAGGGGGCGATGAGCTCGCAGAAGCGGGCGCGGGTGAGGATCATGGCGATGAGCGCAGAGGAGCACCGATCGCCGATAGCGCCGGTGACAGCGACGGTGATGAGGCGGCGAAGCGCGTCCTCGCCGATCATGAGCAGCGCCTCGCCGATGGTGGTGATGGCGCCGGGGTGATGCTGCAGGGCGGAGTTGGCGAGGCGAAGGACGCGGAAGCAGAGGGAGGCGTCGCCGGCGATGATTTTCCCGAGCTTGCGGAGGTCGGTGGAGCCCTGCTGGAGCTGGGCAAGCAGGCTGAGATAGACGGAGTGGTTGCGAGGAACTCTGTGCGACTCGACCAGGATGGGCTGGGAGAAGAAGTAGCCCTGGAAGAGGGAGCAGCCTTCGGAGATGGCGATGCGCAGCTGGGCGTCGGACTCGATTTTTTCGGCAACGAGGCGCGCGGGGGTTCCGGAGGCGAGCGCGTAGATTTCGCGCCGGACGAGGAAGTCGGCGGTCATGAAGTCGACTTTGATGAAGTCGGCGAGCGCGAGGAAGGGTGCGCGAGAGGGTCGGGGAAGGAAGCCGTCGAGGGCGAAGCGATAGCCTTTGGCCTTGAGGGAGAGGCAGGCGTTGATGAGGGCCGGGTCCGGGTCGATGTCCTCCAGAATTTCGAGGACGGTGGATTCGGGGGGCAGGAGGGTGACAAAACCGTCGACGATGGCGTTGCGCGTGCAGTTGACGAAGGCGGCGCCCTGGCGGGAGTCGGGGAGGAGCATGAGCCAGTGGTCGACGACTTCGCGGGTGGCAACTTCGGGGTCGCCGGAGAAGTGGTCGGTTTTGCCTTCGCGGTAGAGGAGTTCGTATCCGAAGAGGTTGCGTTCGGCGTCGAGGATGGGCTGGCGGCCGAGGAAACGGTTGGGTGTGCAGGTTGAGGGAACGTGGGCGTTGGTTTGTGGCAGAGCTTCGAATTTCGGTGAGGCAAGAGCTGCAGACATAGAATGAGCCGTCGCCGGCACCGCCAGCGATTCTCTTTGGTTATCGGCGGGGTTGAGGGGGGCGGTCAGGAGTGACCGGATCGGAGACAGGAGGCCGTCGCGAGCCGACGCTCGCTCATGATGACGGGTCGCCGAGCATGGTGGAGGCCCAGCGCAGAGACTGGGCGTACATGGCGGCGATGACGCCTTCAACGAGCCCGAGCTGGTTCTGGATCTTCTCGCACCGGGGCCAGTCGCAGGATTCCAGAGCGCGTACGAGTTCGAGCGCGCGGCTGGCAACTCCGTCGTCACCCATAAGCGCCGATTTCATGGCAGGAGTAAGAGGAACGGCTTCGAGGATGCGGGCGAGGGGCATTTCGAAGAGCACGTCGAGCAGGGAGAGCAGCCCGAGGAGATAGAACTGCGCCGGCTCAGCGGAGAGCGCCAGGGCGATCAGCTCGCAGAAGTGGGCGCGGGCGAGAGCCATGGAAAGGAGCGCGGTGGGACGGCTATGGGAGAGGGAGCCGGCCATGGCGACGGTGACCATGCGGCGGAGAGAATCTTCCCCAATCATGAGGAGCGCTTCTCGGATGGTGGAGACCATGCCCGGATGGCCCTGGAGCGCCGAATTGGCCACACGGAGGATGCGGTAGCAGAGGGAGGCGTCGCCGGAGATGAGCTTTTCGATTTTGCGCAGGTGAGTGGGATCGCGGTGCAGCTCCGCCAGCAGCCTGAGATAGACGAAGTAGTTCTGGGGAACGGTGTGGGAGCCGAGGAGGACGGGCTGGGAGAAGAAGTATCCCTGAAAAAGGGTGCAGCCTTCGCTCACAGCGATGCGGAGCTGGATGTCGTTTTCGATCTTCTCGGCGAGCAGACGGGCGCCGGAGCCGGCCGCCATGGCGTAGACCTCGCGGCGCAGGTCGTAACCGATCGCCTGGAAGTCGAGCTTGATGAAGTCGGCCAGCGCGAGCAGCGGAGCGCGCCCCGCGCGAGGCAGGAAACCATCCAGGGCGAAGCGATAACCCTGCAGTTTGAGGGTCAGGCAGGAGGAGAGCAGCTCCGCATCGGGGTCGACGTGCTCTGGAATTTCGAGGACGGTAGACGCGGGCGGCAGCAGGGTGACCAGGCCTTCCGTGATGGCGCTGCGGGTGCAGTTGACGAACGAGGCGATGCGGTTGGAGTCGGGGATGAGCAGCAGCCAGTGGTCGATCACCTCGCGGGTGGCTTGTTCGGGGTCGCCGGAGAACTGATTCTCCGCGCCGGCACGGTAGAGCAGCTCGTAGCCGAAGAGGCGGCGGTGGGCATCGAGGATGGGCTGGCGGCCGAGGAAGCGGCTGGGAACGGTGATGGGCGGCGCGGGAGCGATGGCCGTGCGTACAGGTTCCGGCGGAGGAGCGATGGAAGGCATGCGATGACAGTGCGTCGCCGGCACCGATGGGGCGACACAACTGCATCATCGGCCGAAGTGAGCCTTTCCATGAGGAGAGGAAAAAGCGCGGAACGACGAGCCAGAGCGCGAGCAGCGCCGCGAGCCTACGCCGTGGTGCGCGCTTCGGTACACTTGCAGAGGTCCTGATGACTCGAGGGCGGACGACCCACCAGCTGCGGAAATTTCGGTTTGAGCGCCCACAAAAGATCGCAGCGGTGCTGCTGCTGGTGCTGCTGGGCCAGTGTCTGTGGGTGAGCGCGCGGCGGCAGCTTTCCGAAACGGACTACCAGTTTGCGCGATGCGGTCGTGAGATGTGGGAGCGGCCGTCGCCCCTGGCTGGCTATTTCACAACCTGCGGCAATATCCACGACGGCACACTGGCGTACCGGGCGGCCGGCCTGCCGCTGACGCTGGAGCGAATTCTGCGGGGGCAGGCGCGCACGACCTCGATGTGGGACATGCGCTACGAGGCGGGGGAGATCAGGCTGCTGCTGCGGCTGCCGTTCATGCTGGCCGGACTGGCGCTGGGCGCGTGCCTGTGGTGGGTGACGCGGCGGTTGTTCGGCAACGCAGGGGGGTACATTTCTCTGGCGCTGTACTGCTTTATGCCGGAGGTAGTGCGGGCGTCGACCACCCCGAATAACGAGATTCTGGCGGCGTTCGGCGTTTTCTCGACGATCTACCTGGCCATTGGGGTGGCGCATGCCCTGCAGGGTCCGCCGAGAAAATGGCGGCCGAGGATTGTGCTGCTCACCCTGGCGCTGGGGTTCACGGCGGCGGCGCATCTGGCGGCGTTTGTGGTGGCGCTGGTTTTCACTGTGTTTTTTATGGCGTGGGTGGCGGAGGAGCGGCGGGCGTATATTCCGACGCTGCTGATTGTGTGGGTGCTGGGGGCGTTTTTCCTGCTGTTTGCGTCGTATGGGTTTCATCCGGATGCGTTCAGCTATGTGTTTCGGAGCGCGGCGGGGCGGATGTGGGTTTCGCTGGAGCCGGCGCGGTGGTTTTTTACGGAGCTGGAGAATTCGGCGTTCACGATTGGGTTGGTGGGGGCGCTGGCGCTGTACTCGGTGTCGCGGCGGACGCGGTATTTCGGGAACACGTCTCCCCTGCTGGTGGGCGCGCCGTTGATGCTGCTGGTGACGACAGGGGTGGCGTCGGAGTCGTGGCTGTGGGCGCTTCCGTTTCTGATTGCGTTTGTGGGCGGGGTGTTTGCGGATGCGCTGGAGACGCGGCGGAGGAGGGCGTTTCTTTGGGCTTCGGGGGTGATGGTGGTGGCGCAGGCGGGGTTGTGTTTGGTTAGTTTGGTGGGGATGACTGGGTAGGTGGCTGGGTGCCTAAAACCCCCTGGACGAACTCGTTACTTTTCCAACTTCTCGTTGCGACTTTGCTGGTGCAACACTTCAAATGCGTCCTTCCACACGCGGATCACGGGACGGTTGTGCGCTGTGGCGTATTGGACGATCTCGGCTGTGCCACCGCGGCCGCGGGCTGGCTCTCCATCCCAGATGGCGATCAGCACATCGCAATGATCGACGACATACTGCCCGGCTAGTTGGTAGGCATCGAGGCGCATCTCGGTGGGGTCGCCTCCGTTGCGGGATTCTTCGACGATGCGCTGCGTGCGCAGGCGGACCGGTTGGCTCGATAGCGCTAACAGGCCGCGAAATTCCCTCTTCGACTCTTCGGTTGCGAAGTCTTCGAGGTAGTCTTCGACAGCGAGTGGGAGCACGGCGTCGAGTTGGGCTCCGGGATATTCGAGGACTGCCTGGGCGACGGCGCGATCGGCTCCTTCGGCCAGGGGGCTGAGGATGCGGAACTGGATCTGCTGCGAATTTTCAGGGGCGAGGTTCGGGATTTCGGCGTCGATGGCCTTCCTGACCGTTGATCGAAGCGCGACTGGATCGCCCACGTCTCGATGTCCGGTAACGCCGATGCGGATGCAGTGAGGAACCGCTCTCTCCTTTTTTAGACGGCGGCGGGGACTTCGGGGGATTCGTTGCGGAGGTCGCGGACGCGTTCGCCGATGGCGTACTTGAGCTTTTCGACGCCGAGGCCGGTGACGGCGGAGATGGCGTAGAAGGGGAGCTTGCGGCGCTTTGCCATCGTTTCCAGTTTTTTGAGTTTGTCGGGATTGGCGACGTCGACTTTGGAAGCGACGACGATCATGGGCTTCTCGTCGAGTCCGTGGCCGAAGTTTTTCAGCTCGCTCATGATGACGCGGAAGTCTTCGACGGGGTCGGGGCGGCCGTCGGCATCGGAGACATCGACGAGATGGACGAGGATGCGGGTGCGCTCGATGTGGCGAAGGAACTGGACCCCGAGGCCTGCGCCGAGGTGCGCGCCTTCAATGAGGCCGGGGATGTCGGCGACGACGAAGCTTTCTTCGTAGGGAGCTTCGCCGATGGAGACGACGCCGAGTTGCGGCTCGCGGGTGGTGAAGGGGTAGTCGGCGATCTTGGGGCGGGCGGCGGAGATGCGTGAGATGAGGGTAGATTTGCCGACGTTGGGATAGCCGACGAGGCCGACGTCGGCGAGGACGCGCAATTCCAGACGATAATTGCGCTCTTCGCCGGAGCGACCGAGCTCGTGCTCGCGCGGGGCCTGGTGGGTGGGAGTGGCGAAGTGCTGGTTGCCACGGCCGCCGCGTCCGCCGCGGGCGATGACGAGGCGCTCGTCGGGATGGGTGAAGTCGTGGATGAGCTCGCCGGTATCGGCGTCAAAGAGCATGGCGCCGACGGGGACTTTAAGGACGGTGTCCTTGCCGTCGCGGCCGGTGCAGTTGGAGCCCATGCCGTGCTGGCCCCGCTGCCCTTTGTGCTCGGGGTTATAGCGGAAATGGATGAGGGTATTGTGGCGCTGCGAGGATTCCATGATCACGTCGCCGCCATGGCCACCATCGCCGCCGGAGGGTCCGCCACGGGGGACGAACTTTTCGCGGCGGAAGGCCATGCAGCCGTTGCCGCCGTCGCCGGCTTTTAC
>PMAM01000040.1:865-3614 GCA_003152595.1 Acidobacterium sp. | reverse complement strand
CATACGGCTCTTATGAAGGATGGGTGGCGTTAAAGCGGGCGTGAGGATAGGGATGCAGGATTCGGGGTATGGGTATCCACCTGTCGAAGACCGGAGTCAGTGACTCCCACTTCTTCTTGGCGCGTTGGCTGCGACGAACCAGAACGTTCCGCCAGAGCCGATTGATGCGCTGTCTGAAGGTGCGCAACTGACCGATATTCCCGGGAACAGCATGGTATTGGTAGTAGCCAGTGACCACCTTCCGAAGCCATACACCAACCTGACTGATACGATCATGCTTCCGGCGGAGAAGCTCAACCTTGATGGTCTTCAGCTTCGCAACCATTCGCTGTTTCGACGTAATCCGCCAGACTGTGAAGGTATCGGTCTTGTGGCGTCGCCCACAGTAGTGAGTGAAGCCCAAGAACGTGAAGGTCTCCGGTTTTCCTTTGCCCCACTGTTTCCGTTTGTGGGCTGCAAAACGCCCGAACTCGATCAGCCGGGTCTTTTCCGGGTGGAGTTCCAAGCCGAACTTCGCCAGCCGTTCCTTGAACTCTTCAAGGAACCGCACTGCTTCGGCTCGATGTTGGAAGCCCATCACAAGATCGTCGGCATAACGAACGATGATGATATCGCCCGTTGCCACTTTCCTGCGCCAGGCATCCGCCCATAGGTCGAACACGTAGTGCAGGTACACGTTGGCGAGTAGCGGTGAGACCACTGCCCCTTGCGGCGTACCCTTCTTCGTTTCCGACCATTGGCCATCCTCAGACACCCCCGCCTTGAGCCATTTCTGGATCAGGCGAAGTATGCGGCGATCAGCCACCCTGTGCTCGATGAACTTGATCGTCCATTCGTGACTCATGTTGTCGAAGAAGCCACGGATGTCCGCGTCGAGCACCCAGTTCACCTTCTTCCGCTCCAGTCCGACCACCAGCGCATCCAGCGCCTGATGAGGACTGCGGCCCGGACGGAACCCGTAAGAGAAGCCCTTGAAGTCGACCTCATAAATCTGATTGAGGATCGTCACCACGGCCTGCTGGACGATTTTGTCTTCCAGTGCCGCGACGCCCAACGGACGTTGCCGCCCATCGGCCTTCGGTATGTAGACTCGCCTTGAAGGCTGTGCCCGGAACGTTCCGCGGTGAACCCGGCTGTGAAGATCAACGAGGCGATCTTCCAGTCCAGATTCATACTCCTGCCACCGGACCCCATCGACTCCCGGCGAAGCCTGACGCTTGAGAGCGTAGAAGCTATCGCGCAGCAGCGCGGTGTCAACATGGTGGAGCAAGGAAGTGAACCGTTCCTGTTTCCTTTCCCTTGCTGCTTTACGCACACCGTCCAGCCCCTGGGACATGCGGTTCCCGCTCTGTGTCGGGGGCATGCGTGACTGATCGATGTTCTCCTTCATCTGCGCCCTTCCCTCCCCCGCCTCCGCCGCAGCTATCGCTGCTTTGTTCGGCTGGTTCACAGGTACTACGACACAGTCCGACTTCTCCAGCACGTGCACGTCCGCCGTTCGGCCGGAGGCCTTCGCGGACCGGCCTTCATCAATTGACGAAGGCGCACTGGAGATCTCCCGGTTCTCGTGCATGTTGTTTCTCAGCGTGCGCGGGCTCTCACGACTACGCAGGACCGGACAGCCGCTCGCGTATAACGCGACTGCCGTATTGCCTTCCTCCTGCTCACTAGGGAGTCGGCATCCTGATCTGCGATTTTTCGAAGCTCAATCACCCCGCCCACCGAATGCCTCCGGCCTACGCTTCACGGAACACCTCGCGATGTCCCATGCAAAACTAGAGGTCAGGATGGAGTCGCTACTTCCTTTCCTGCAGGGGACTTGCACCCCCTACAACATGCCGGTTTATCCCGGCGCACAGCGCAAAATCGCCAACGCGCTCACAGACACCGACGGGACGCCCTGGCGGAGAGAGGATTCACCAATACGCCCTTCCGCAAACTGTGAGCCGCTCAAGCTCTCGTGATCTTGACCTCAATCACCTAAGCATGTCCCCAAAGCTGTGATGTGAGCCGTTCTGCGCGGCCTGCCTGATTCATCCCCGATTTAGATTCTCAAAGATTTCTAGAGGTCTTGCCATAGAGAGTTCGCTGACCGCCACGGACGCCCTCGCGCGTCTGGAGGAGCCCTTTGCTTCGAAAGACGTGAAGTGGCTGGCTGCAGCCACTTCGAGAGACGGCCGCAAGGGGCGCGTGATGACCTATGCCGATCCGCGGGCCTAGACGGACCGCCTGAGCCTGGCCGCAAAATCCGGGTCTGATTCCACGCAGGTCAGAGTCCTGCATTTCGGCTCAAGCACGTCCGTCGAAGCGCCGTACCCGGGACCCACTTCCAGCACGTCCGCGCTGAGATCGACACCTTCCAGCGCCCAGGGCACGACGTGAACCTTAAGGATGCGGCTCCAAAGGGACGATCGGCAGAACCAGCGGTGAAAGCCGTTCACGCTTATCGATACTCCGCGGGTATGAATCCGTACTTCAGGACTGAGGACGCAGCGACGAGGCTGGCATCGATCTATGCTGCAACTTCGAATCCGCGGTTGATCCGCTCATAGTCGTAGGCCTCGAAATCGACAACGGGTCTTTCCAGGAAGTTCTCCGTCACCGGAGGAGACTGGACGGTCCATTCGAGTCCGGTGGCCCGCCAGGGATTGGGCCCGGCGATTTTTCCGTATTTGAGCGACCAAACCAGATAGAGAATTGGCAACGCGTAGCCGATGGCGAGAATCGATGCGCCAGCGCTCGACATGAC
>PMAM01000040.1:0-781 GCA_003152595.1 Acidobacterium sp. | reverse complement strand
CCCCTGTGAGCCCGCCGATCGTGAACAGGCCGATGAAACCCAGCGCGTACAACATCGGTGTATCGAACGATATCGAGCCTTTGTACATGGTTGTCGACCAGTTAAAGATTTTGATCGCCGAAGGGACGGCCACTAGCATGGTCATGAGGGAGAACACCAGCGCCGAGTAGCTGGAAATGCCCATGATGAACATGTGGTGAGCCCAGACAAAGAAGCTGAAAACAGCGATGGCGACCGAGGAAAAGGCGACGGCCGTGTATCCAAAGACGCGCTTGCGGCAGAAGCAGGCGATGACCTCGGACATGACCCCCATCCCGGGCAGGATCATCACATAGACGGCCGGGTGCGAATAGAACCAGAAGAGGTGCTGGAAGAGAAGTGGATCGCCGCCTTTGGTTGGATCGAAGACGCCAATGCCGGTCAGGCGCTCGAGCACGACCAGCACGAGAGTGATGGCGACGACGGGAGTGGCCAGTACGAAGATGATGGCCGTCGAGTAATAGGACCAGATGAACAGCGGGAGACGGAACCAGGTCATCCCCGGTGCACGCATGCGATGGATGGTGACGATGAAATTCAATCCGGTCAGGATCGACGAGAAACCGGCGACAAAGATTCCCATCGCCGCAGCGACGACATTTGTGTTGAGGTAGTGCGTGCTCAACGGTGTCGTGAAGGTCCAGCCCGTGTCAACACCGCCAAAAACCATCATGCAGATCTCGATGGAGCCCCCAATCACAAACAGATACCAGCTGAACAGGTTGATCCTGGGGAAGGCGAC
>PMAM01000090.1 GCA_003152595.1 Acidobacterium sp. | reverse complement strand
AGTACAGCCACTTGTCGACGCCGACCCGTTTCGCCATAAGACTCGTTTCTGTTCTATGTTGCCGTCAGCGCTGCTAAACCTCGTCGCGCCAGAACCGTTTCCTTAAACACCCGTCCCCGATGCTCATAGTTCTCGAACTGGTCGAAGCTGGAACAAGCAGGCGCCAGCAGCACGATCTCACCCGGTTGCGCTGCGGCGGCGGCCTTCGCGATTGCCGCGTCCAGCGTGCCCGCGCTCACAATGGGCACCGCGCCCTCAATATGCGTGTGAATCTTCTCCGCCGCCGCGCCAATGGTGTAGACGGCCTTTACCCGCTCCTGCAGCAACGCGCGCATCTGCCGGTAGTCGGAGTTCTTGTCCTTGCCGCCCAGAATCAGATGAATCCCGCCAGGAAAAGCAGCAATCGCCTTCATTGACGCGTCGACATTGGTCGCCTTCGAATCGTTGTAGTAGTCGACGCCATTGATCTTCGCCACAAACTCGAGCCGATGCTCGACCGCATGGAATTCCGTGGCAGCTTTGCGGATCGCTGCCGCCTCAACGCCTGCGAGCCGCGCCGCGCACACCGCCGCCAGGACATTCTCGATATTGTGCGCACCCTTGAGCGGAATCTCGCTCACCTTCAGAACTGCTTCCGGCGGCGCCTGCTCCGACGCGCGATACGTGATCATGCCTTCGTGCACGAAGGCGCCCTGCCGCACAACCCGCTTCTGGCTGAACCAGAACACGCGCGATTTTGCCCGTGCCACCGCCCGCGATGTCACATCGTCATCGGCATTCAGAACGAGCGCGTCGTCCGCCGTCTGTCGCGCAAAGATCTTCTCCTTCGCCGCGACGTAATTCTCAAAGGTCCCGTGGCGATCGAGGTGGTCCGGAGTGATGTTTAGAATCACAGCGATCTGCGGATGAAACTCATAGGTCGTCTCCAGCTGGAAGCTCGAGACCTCCAGCACCGACCATCCGTCATCCCGCGACGACTCGACCAGCGCAATCACCGGAATACCGATGTTCCCGCCCACCTGCACCGGCAAGCCACCAGCGTTCAGAATTTCGCCGCAGAGTGTGGTTGTCGTCGTCTTGCCGTTGGACCCCGTGATCGCCAGCACTTTGCCGCGCAGGTAATGCGCCGCCAGCTCGACTTCCCCAATGATCGGCAGTCCGAATTTCCGGACCTGAGTCAACTCGGGCGTATCCACCGGAACGCCCGGGCTCACAACGATCAGGTCCTGCCGGCGGAACGTCAGCAGTCCGTGGCCCCCCGCCTCAACCGCGATGCCTTCTTCGATGAGCGCCGGAATTTCCTTTGCCAACTCCTCGGCGCTGCGCACGTCTGAAACCGTCACCTGCGCGCCCTGGTGCCGCAAAAAGAGCGCCGCAGCCAGCCCCGACTTGCCCAGGCCGACGACCAGTACTTTTTTTCCTTTGATTTCCATCCGCAACTCGCGCCGGGTGGCTTCATTGTGTCACGCCGGCTCTACCCTTTATCGCAGCTTCAGGGTGGTGAGTGCAAAGAGTGCAAACACCAGCGCAAGAATCCAGAAGCGCGCGATCACCTTCGACTCCGACCAGCCGAGCAGCTCAAAGTGATGGTGCAGCGGAGCCATGCGGAAGATGCGCTTCCCGCCCCGCAGTTTGTAGCTACCCACCTGCAGAATCACCGAAAGCGCCTCGATGACGAAGACTCCCCCGATAAACGGCAGCAGCAGCTCCTGCTTGATGACCACCGCCACCGTNNCGCTGCAACCCAAGATAGTCGGCGAAGACCACGTTCCCGCTCACGTACGTGAGCGCCGTCAGTGCGCCGGCGGCGATGATCGTGCAGCCGATCGCCAGTCCGTCCAGGCCGTCCGTCAGGTTCACGGCATTGCTGGACCCGACGATGATGAACATCACGAACACAATGAATGGAAGAAACGCGAGAGCACCGAGATGCGGAACGTGCAGCAGAGCGGGAATGGATAGCCGCGGCCGGACGAACTTGACGAACGGCACCATCAGCCGCGTCGAGTAGCCTCCCTCCAGATCCATAAAAACAAGGACGATGGCCACCGCCGCGGCCACCAGGAACTGGTACATCATCTTGGCCCGTGCCGTCAGGCCCAGGTTGCGCCGGTGAACGACCTTAATATAGTCATCCGCAAAACCGATGGCCCCAAAGGCCGCGGTCGAGAACATCACCAACCAGACGAAGGGATTCGCCAGGTCCGCCCAGAGCAGGGTCGGCAGCAGGATGGCGATGCAGATCAGCACGCCGCCCATCGTTGGCGTGCCCGCCTTCTTTTGGTGGGCCTTCGGGCCCTCCTCGCGGATGTACTGACCGATCTGAAATTCGCGCAGCTTCTCGATCACGTACGGACCAATGATGAGCGTGATCAGCAACGCCGTCAGCGATGCGAAGGCCGTGCGAAACGTGAGGTACCGGAAGATCCTGAACGGACTGAAGTAGAGGTAAAGCTTCCGATAAAGCAGCCAGTAAAGCAAACTTCCTCCGGCGAATCTGCTGGGTTTTCCCGCTTATCTTATCCTGTCGAACCTTGAGGGCCGGCGCCTTTTTCTGCTCCCTGCAACGCCTCGAGCGCGCGCTCCAGCCTGACTCCGCGCGAACCCTTTAGGAGAACCGCGTCCCCGGGCCTCAGGTTCTCGACGAGCCATTTCCCCGCTGCCTCGGGTGTCTCCACAAAGAAGGCTTCTGCCCCGTTTTGCTTCGCGGCATCGACGATGTGGCGCGCGTTTCCGCGTACACCGATCACAATCTGGATCCCACCCAACGCCGCCGCCTTTCCGCAGGCAGCATGCAGTGCCTCTGCTTCCTTGCCGAGTTCCAGCATCTCGCCGGCAACCAGAATCCGGCGCTGCGCAGGCATTCCAGCCAGCGTCCTGATCATCGATTTGAGCGCTTCGGGGTTGGAATTGTAGGCGTCATTGATGAGAGTCGCCCCACGGATCGTCAGCACCTGGCCGCGCTTCTCTTCCGGACGCAAGGTTTCGAGCGCCGCGCAACAATCCGCCAGCGGAATTCCCGCCTCAACCCCGATGGCGATCGCAGCCAGCGCATTGGCTGCATTGTGTTCGCCGGCCAAATGCAGATGCAGCTCGCAGCGGTGCTCGCCCGCTCGCACCTGGATCTTCAGGCCGTCGGCGCCCACCGGCTGAATGCTCTCTGTGTGCGGATCGCCGCAGGGCCCGCGCCCGAAGTACACCGCCTTGCCCTCGAAGTCACGTCCAAACTGCGAGACGTAGGCGTCATCACAGTTCAGGAAAGCCACGCCATTCCGGGGCAGCGACTCCACCAGCTCATATTTCGCCCGCGCCACTCCGGCTATGCCGTCCGGAAAGAACTCAGTATGCGCGTGACCGACATTCGTCACCACACCCCAGTCCGGCGCGGCGATCCGGCACAACGCAGCGATCTCACCGGCCGCCGACATACCCATCTCGATCACCGCAACATCGTGTTCCGGTTCAAGGCGGAGCAACTGCAGCGGAAGGCCGTATCCATTATTGAGGTTGCCCTGCGACTTCAGGACCCTGAACCTGGCCGCCAGAACTGCGGCGATGGCTTCTTTGGTCGTGGTTTTCCCTGCCGACCCCGTGATACCGACGACCCGCTTTCCCCAGTGACGACGAACTGCAGCGGCGAGCCGTTGCAGGGCAGCCAGCACATCATCGCTCCCAAGCAGTGGATGCGAACCCGCGATTGCCACCAAACCGGCGATTCGATCGCGGGCTACGACGACCGCACAGGCACCGCGCTCCAGCGCCCCCGCGACGAAATCGTGCCCGTCGAATCTCTCGCCGCGAATCGCGAAGAAAAGATCGCCCGGCTTCAGCGTCCGCGAGTCAATCGAATAGCCTGTGGCCGCGATCGATTCGGCCGCGCCACCGCCGCCGCGAATCTCCGCCGCCGACCAGCGCGCGATCTGCTCCAGCGTGAGCTTCATGCGCGCGCTCCAACGGCCTCCCGTATCGCCGCTGCTGCGACCTGCACGTCGTCAAAGGGAATCGCCCCGTGCCGCAGAATCTGCTCCCTCTCGTGCCCCTTCCCGGCGAGCAGAACGATGTCGCCCGGATGCGCGGCTTCGACGGACAGCCGAATCGCTCGTGCGCGATCCGGTTCCACGACAAATCTGGTTCCGGTCTCGATCAGCCCCGGCACCACGTCTGCGATGATCGCCTCCGGATCCTCGCTGCGCGGATTGTCCGAGGTCAATACGACGAAATCGCTTCCTTCTCCCGCCGCGCGACCCATCTTCGGCCGTTTTGCCCGGTCGCGATCGCCGCCGCACCCGAAAAGCGTGATGACGCGCCCGGAGCTGCCCACAAATTCCCGCGCCAGCGACGTGAGATTGCGCAGAGCGTCGTCCGTATGCGCGTAGTCCACCACCACGGTGAACCGCTGGCCTTCATCGACGGTCTGAAACCGCCCCGGCACGTGCGCCAACGTCTTTACGCCCTTTGCGATCTGTTCCGGGCTGAGTCCTCGTGCCACCGCAGCACCCGCCGCAGACAGCAAATTGTAGAGATTCACTTTGCCGGTGAGCCGCGTCCGAATCTCAACCGCACCGGCGGGCGTTTTCAGGCGAAACTCCATCCCCGCCGCAGTCATGTCGGCGTCTTCAACGCGAAACTCGCCCGCGCGCAGCCCATACGAATAAACCTGAGCGCCGGCTTCCCGCGCGATCTCCGCCAGCTTCGCACCGTACGCATCCTCTATATTAATCACCGCAACCCGCGGCGGCGCGCCCAGTTCTCCGTTAAAGAGCATCTGCTTTGCCGCGAAGTAGCTCTCCATCGTCCCGTGATAATCGAGGTGGTCCTGGGTCAGGTTGGTGAAGATCGCCACGTCGTACGGCATCCCAAACACGCGCCCCTGGGCCAGCGCATGGGAGGAAACCTCCATCACCGCCTCGGTCGCTCCGTTGTCTGCACCTTCTCGAAACAGCGCCAGCAGATCGCGCGATTCCGGGGTCGTGTGCGGTGCCGGCCGCACGACTCCCGCCACGTGGTTCTCGATCGTTCCCACCAGCACCGTCTTCCGATCCACCGAGCTCAGCATCGCTTCCAGAAGAAAGGAGGTCGTCGTCTTGCCGTTGGTGCCGGTCACACCACTCAACGCGAGCTGCCGCTCGGGATGTCCGAAGAAATTCGCCGCCACCGCCGCCATCGCGCGCCGGCCGCTTCCCGCAGGCACTTCAGCGATGGCAATCCCCGCATGCTGCTTCGCTGTCGTCGCGAAAACCAAAGCCGAATCGGTGATGATTCCCGCTGCGCCCTGCTCAATAGCCCTGCCGATGTAGCGATTGCCGTCGGTCGTCTCCCCCTGCATCGCAAGGAAGAGCGAGCCGGGACCGACCCGTCGCGAGTCGTACTCGACCCCCCGAATCACGGGTCCGTCCTCCGCGTTCGGACCGGCTCTGCGCACCACTTCGGCTCCGCTCAGGATTTCTTCAAAGCGCATATCAAGCTGATTGTAAGCGTCGATTCGACTGCCTAACGACCCTGGGGAATCCCCGCCAGGCCGCATGCATCACTGCGCAAACCGCACGACAATCTCCGTCCCTGCGGGCACCAGGGTCCCGGCTGCCGGAGCCTGATCGCGCGCGATTCCCGACCCGACGATCTGCACGCCCAGTCCCACACCGCTGGCCTGCTCCACCACCTCGCGCAGCGACTTGCCGGCAAAAGACGGCACCGCCACTTGCTGCACTGCAACCGTCACCGAACTATGCGCCGCGTTCGAGCGGTTAGTCGGCCGGCCGACCGGTCCGGAAGAACCTGCTTCGACCGGCGCAGGCGCGTTCGTTTTGCTCGCTGAAGCAGGCGACTGGGCGGGCTCTGAGCCCTGGGCCACCAGGGCAATTGCCGGCGCCGCACCCTGATTCTCCGGATTGCGCAGCGGGTCATCCGCCGGCAGATTATTCACCTCTGCAAAGAGCGACTGCAGATCCTCGGCGTGCTCCTCGGGATCGGCTTCTTTTACAGGCTTGCTCTTCTTCGCCAGCTCCTTGACCGGCTTCAGATCCTGATCGTGCTGCACCCCAAGATACTCAAGAACCTGCTGTGCCAGATCCTGGAAGACAGGCGCACTCACTTCATGGCCGAAGTAACTGCCCTTCGTCGGCGAATCCATAATGACCGCAATGGTCACGGCCGGGTCGCTGACCGGCGCGAATCCCACAAACGACGCCACATACTTGGTGTGGGAATAGGTACGCGTTACAGGATCGATTTTCTGGGCCGTCCCCGTCTTGCCGGCAGCACTATATCCGTTTAGCTGCGCGGTCGTGCCCGTGCCATAGAGAACGACGTCCTCCATCATCTTGCGCATCTCAGCCGACGTCATCTCGGAGATCACGCGGTGTGCGCCCTGCGGCAGAGGATCGGGGAGCTCGCCTTCCGGATGGAATGTCGCCGGACGCAAGTCCGGGTTGCCGCGCATCTCGCCCGTACCCTTGAGCACGATGTGCGGCGGCAGATACACGCCTCCGTTCGCGATGGCTGAAGCCATCGTCACTAGCTGGATGGGCGTGACCGCAATTTCCTGCCCCATCGGAATCGACCCAATGGTCGTCGGCTGCCAGCGCGATGGCGGCTTCACCAGACCGCGCGTCTCGCCCGGCAACTCGATTCCGGAGCGCAGCCCGAATCCGTAACCGTGGATGTACTGATAGAAGCGCTCCGGACCCATGCGCATGCCAAGCTTGATCGCCGCCACGTCGCTCGAGACTTCCAGAGCCTGCGTAACCGTCATCACGCCGTTGTAATGGTCGTCATGCACCGCGCGCCCGGCCACCACAATCTTGCCGCCCTCACAGTCGATCATGTCCTCGGGCTTCACAACGCCTTGATCCAGCGCGGCCGAATAGGTGACCAGCTTGAACGTCGAGCCCGGCTCATAAACGTCGCTCACCGCGTGATCCTTCAGGAGTGAGCGGTCCGTGTGCCGGAAGTTGTTGGGGTCGAAAGTCGGCCGAATCGCCAGCGCCAGAATCTGTCCCGTGTGCGGGTCCTGAACCACGACCGTGCCATTCGCCGCGCCTGTCCGCTCCATGTTGCGATCCAGTGCCTGTTCCGCCATGAACTGAATATTCGAGTCGATGGTCAGCATCAGGTTCTCGCCGGGCTGAGGATCGCGTTCCTCACTGTCCAGAACATGCCGCCGCGCATCAATCGCCGTCAGCATGCGGCCCGGCGTTCCGTGCAGTTCCTTGTCCCGCTCCTGCTCGATCCCCGCCAGGCCGTTGTCGTCCATGCCGACATAGCCGAGCATCTGCGCCGCCAGCACCTGGTCCGGATAAAAGCGCTTGAACTCCTTCTGGAAATAGATCCCTTTGAGCTTCAGCGCCCCGACCTTCGCGATAATTGCCGGAGGCTCCTTGCGCGCCACCCATGCGAAGTTGCGCGAATCCGTCAACCTTGCCAGAATTTGCTTCTCCGACGTGAAACGGTCTTCCGGATCGGTGTGGACGATCTTCGCCAGCGTAGCGGCATCGGAACTTCTCTGGTCGCCGATCTCCGACGGAACGGCGTAGATGGACTGCGCCACGACCGTCATAGCCAGCTCGTGCACGTTGCGGTCGTACAGGATGCCGCGCCGCGGAGCTACGGTGAACGTGCGTTGCTGCTGCCGTTCTGCACGCTCGGCCCATTCGCTGTGCTGGATCAGTTGAACCCAGGTCAGACGGCCGACGATCAGCAGGGTCCAGCCAAGAAAGAAACCCAGCATCGCCAAAATGCGGGTCTGCCGCATCGGCGTGACGAGGAAGGGTTTGCTTTTGAAAGCGAGGACAGAAGAAATCCCACCACGTCGTTTTCCGGCGTGGTGGGCTCCTGTGGGCGTTACATTGTCACCCTGTTCGGGTGACGGTTCAGAGGAGAACGCAGGCAGATTCACAACGAAACCTCTCCTCTCGGGGGAAACTCAATGCATGGCAGGAACGGATGGGTGGGCCGCAGCCATCACAGCTCCGCCGGCCAGGTCCGGATTCGCACTCGGATGCACCACCTGCCCGGGCTGCGGTGCGCTGAGTCCGAGGTTCTTTGCCATGGTATCGATGCGNNGCCATCGCATAGGCGAAGCTGCGCATCTCCCGGCCGCGCGCCGGATCGTTGGCCTTCACCAGCCGCGAGTTGTCGATGCGCTTGGTAAACAGCGCCTCGGGCGTGGGTCCGCGGCGGCCGCGTCGTTGCGCCGCCAGCAGCATCGTGTTGTGCTCTTCCACCCACCGCATGTCACGGCCCAATCCGCCGATTCCCGGTGCCGCTATCGCCTGTGTCGCCATCGTTCTTCTCCCTCACCGCTCGCTCTGCCGCCTGTTCCCTGCTCGATTCTTTCCGCGGCCCGCAGCTTCGCGCTCCGCGCCCGTGGATTGCGATCCGTCTCCTCTGCGTCCGCCGTCAGCGGCTTCCGCGTCAGCACTTCCCAAATCCCCTGCTGCGCTCCCTCGCGCA
>PMAM01000232.1:6831-29395 GCA_003152595.1 Acidobacterium sp. | reverse complement strand
CCTGTTGAAACCTCACAACTAGGGCTTCGACCGTACGATTCTGGACCTTTCGCGAAGCGGTCCCGCTGGAGCGGGACGACGGTAGAAGCCCCGGCCTTTAGGCCGGGGAACAAGCACTCGAAAATCTCCGGCCTTCAGGCCCGGAAAACTTCGGGCGGTCACGGTTCTAGTCTGGGACTGGCCGTCCAGGCATACGCGCGCTTTGCGCGCCACATGGGGTCCGTTCCGACACCGGCTCGGCAGCACCCAGTGCGGTTAAGATGTTCTTCTGGCCGCAAAAATCCTGACCCTTGCAACGGAGGTGGGGATGAGACTCCTTGCTGTCGCCGTACTGTCGCTGTCGATCACGGTCGCAGCCGCCGCCCAGGGAACGCCACTGGTGCTGAATGCCACGCCGACGACGGTGGCGTGGGGCTACTACTGGTCAAAGGCGAAGCCGGTGCTGACGGTGCACTCTGGCGACATCGTGCGCATCCAGACGCTCTCGACATGCGGGCCGAATGAGCGGCTGGAGCAGGAAGGCGTGAATGCTTCGGATATCCCCGCGTATAACCAGCCAATCTTCGATCAGGTGAAGGACAAGGGCCCGGGCGGCCACATTCTCACCGGGCCGGTCGAAATTGCGGAAGCCGAGCCGGGCGACGTGCTCGAGGTGCAGATCCTGAGGATCGACATCGACGCACCGTTTGCCTGCAAAGGCTTCAGCGTGGGGCGCGGGTTTCTGCCCAACGATTTTCCCTATGGACGATCGAAGATCATTCCGCTGGACCGCGAGAAAATGATCGCCCACTTCGGGCCGGGAATCGACATTCCACTGCATCCCTTCTTCGGCAGCATGGGCGATGCGCCACCGCCGTCAGCGGGACGGTACGACAGCGCTCCGCCGTGGATGCATGCCGGGAACATCGACAACAAGGAGATGGTGGCGGGGACGACTCTCTTCATTCCGGTGCACGTGAAGGGCGCGTTGTTTGAAGCAGGCGACGGGCATGCCGGTCAGGGCAACGGCGAAGTCGACATCACAGCAATGGAGACGTTTCTGACCGGGACGTTCCGGTTCGTCGTGCACAAGGATCAGCATCTGCTGTGGCCACGCGCAGAGACGCCGACCAGCTACATCAGCATGGGTTTCAGCCCCGACCTGAAGACAGCGACCGAAATGGCCGTGCGGAATATGATCGACTTTCTGGTCACGGAGAAGCACTTGTCACGCGATGACGCGTATATGCTCACCAGCGTCGCGGCGGATGTGGACATCACGCAGCTGGTGGATGGGAACGTGGGCGTGCATGTGATGTGCCCGAAGGCAATTTTTAAGGAGTGAGTTAAAGCCTCGGCGCGCGGGACGTCCGCAGCTCCGGCCGGGATTCCGTTTCCCGCATTGCGATAGCCGGCGGCACCGACTGCACCGGCCCCGATGGCTGCACGACGTGCTTGATCTCAGTGACCGGCGCGAGATGGCGCGTCGCCTGATACGTGTACAGGATGCGATGGATGACTGTAATGGTCGAGATGACGGCAAGGATCCAGAGGACCGGGGCCATCGCGTCCCAGCGTTCGAAAAGTGCGCCGATGATGATGAGCACCACGCGCTCAGGCCGCTCCATAAAGCCGACCTTGCATTTGCCGATCAGCGCCTCTGCGCGGGCGCGGGTGTAGCTGACCATCAGCGAGGTGATCATGACGAAGGCGGCGAGAAAGACGTAGAAGAGGCGATTGCCGCGCGCGTAGAAGACCAGTAGCCCGAAGAACAGGACGACGTCGGAGTAGCGGTCGATGACCGAGTCGAAGAAGGCGCCGAAGACGGTAACCTGCTGCGTCTGGCGGGCGACGCGCCCGTCCACCATGTCGAAGATGCCGGCGCCGATGATGACCAGGGCGGCATAGAGGAACATGCGGACGTAGTTGTTCTGGTTGCCGAAGCCGAAGAGGATCGCCGCGGCGGTGTTGATGAGCAGGCCGATGAAGGTGAGGGCGTTGGGCGAGATGCGGGTCAGCGCCAGCCCGTTAACGATGACCTGGAGGATGACGGCACATCCGGCGCCGAAAGCGCGGGTCCAGGTGATGGGTTTGTCTTCTTCCACTGCGTCCCGGCTTCTGCTTCCGTTCGAAGCGTTCAGGGTCAGGCTACGATGCAGCTTCCGCGTCGTGAATCGTCGCGAGCTTCAGCACCTCGAGTTCGCGCTTGCCATTGGGCGTGACCACGGTCGCCATGTCGCCCACCTGTTTGCCCACCAGCGCCTTACCGATGGGAGAGGTGGTGGAGATGAGACCCTTACTCACGTCCGATTCTTCGCTGGTGACCAGCTTGTATTCGATTTTCTCATCTTTCGAGGTGTCGTAAACCAGAACCGTGGAGCCGAAGGCGGCGCGGTCGCGGGGAATGTTGGACAGGTTGACGAGAGCAAACTCAGCCATGCGCTTTTTGAGCTGCCCCAGGCGCGCATTGACGAAGTCCTGGCGCTGCTTGGCCATGTGGTACTCGGCGTTTTCGCTCAGGTCGCCCATCGCCACCGCCTTCTTGATCTCGGCGGGCAATTCGTGCGTCAGCTCGTGTTCAAGCTCTTTGATTTCTTCCAGAAGCTTTTTCTTGATGTGCTCGGTCATGAATCGAATTCCCCCGGGGTCCCGTTCGCTCTTGAGCAACAACCGTTGCTGTGCGGTAAGGGAAGCAAGCTTCCTGGCCGCGGCGAAAAGGGATCAAAACCCTGGAAAAGGAGTATTAGTCCGAAGGCTGGGGTTCCGCCTCAACGCTCATTATACGATGCCGGGGCGGAGCGGTGGGCATCGAGGAAACTCTGCAAAATCAACACGGCAGCCACCTGGTCCACGACCTCGCGATGGCCGGAAGGGGGACGTCCGGAGGCCTCCAGGTGGCGGTGCGCTTCAGCCGAGGTGAGGCGCTCGTCCCAGAGATGGACGGGGAGGGAGAACGCTTCGCGCAGAGAGTCCCCGAAGGCCTGGGTTTTCACCGCCTGGGGGCTGACGTCGCCCGACATGTACAGAGGATGGCCGAGTACGATGGCCGAGCAGGTGTACTTGCGCAAGAGGCGGCCGATGGATTTCAGGTCCTGCTTCGCGTTTTTGCGAACCAGAGTGAGGACCGGTTGGGCGGTGAGGCCCAGCTCGTCGGAGACCGCGACGCCGATGCGGCGGCCGCCGAAATCGAGGCCCAGCAGGCGGGGTTGCACACCAGAGATGGTACCGCGAGCGCGGAGAGAAAGCCGCATCTTAGAATGGGTTAGGGAATCAAAAGGTCATCCTCCAAAGGACAGGTTTTCTCCCGGGTGCGACGTTTCTTTCTTCTTCTTTTCCTGATCATTCTGGTGGCGGCGGGCGCGGTTGCCTGGGCGCTGCTGGTGCCGGCAGGACCGCGAACCGAGACCTTTGTGGACATCCTGCCCGGGACGCCCAGCAGCCGCATCGCGAAGCAGTTGAAAGACGCGGGGATCGTCCGCAGCCGTTACGTCTTTTTGGCTTTGCGCGAGTGGAAAGGCGGGACACTGAAGGCCGGGGAGTACCGGTTCGATCACTCCGCGCCGATGAGCGAAGTCTTCGACCGAATCCACCGCGGGGACGTCTACACGATTGCGCTGACGATCCCGGAGGGCTCGAACGTCTTCGATATTGCCGCGAAGGTCGAGGCGGACGGGCTGGGATCGAAGTCGGCTTTCCTGACGGCTGCGAAGCAGGATGCCGCGCTGGTTCGCGATCTGGATGCGAACGCGACTAGCCTGGAGGGGTATCTGTTCCCGGACACCTACCGGTTTGCGCGGCACACCGACCCGCAGGAGATGATGGCGGTGATGGTGAAGCGGTTTCGAAAGGCCACGCAGGGAATGGGGCTGACGAGCGACTATCATCGCACCGTAACCCTGGCGTCGCTGGTGGAAAAGGAGACGCCGCTCGACTCCGAACGGCCGCTGGTGGCCAGCGTTTTTGACAACCGGCTCGATAAAAACATGCCGCTCATGACGGATCCTTCGGTGATCTACGCTGCGTTGCTCGAAGGACGGTACCGGGGAACCATTTACCAGTCGGATCTGCAGGCGAATTCGCCCTATAACACCTACGTTCATCCGGGACTGCCGCCCGGGCCGATCTGCAATCCGGGGCTGAAGTCATTGCAGGCCGCGATGCATCCGGCGCAGACGGATTACCTGTACTTTGTGGCGGCCGGGGCGGACCCCTCCGGGCAGTCGCGCTTTTCGGCGACGCTGGAAGAGCACGCCAGGGATGTGGAAGCCTACCGGCGCGCCGTGCGCAGCGCGGGATCGCCGCAATGAGTACGGAGCGACGAGCGCAGGGGCGCCTGGCTGTGGCGCTGATGCTTGCGCTGCCCTTGCTGAACGGATGCCTGTGGCACACGCACAAGGTGGCGCAGGTGAAGATGCCGCAGAATGTGCAGTCGGCTCCGCCGGAACAACTGGTAGAAACGATCAATAAGAGCTACGACGCGATCAACACCATGAGTGCGACGGTGACCTTTACAGCGACCGAGGGTGGCTCGCTGAAGGGCAAGGAGACGACTTATACCTCTTTCAGCGGATACATTCTGCTGCGCAAGCCCGAGGCCTTGCGGGTGATCGGGTTCCTGCCGGTGGTGCATACGCGCGCGTTTGACATGGCAAGCGACGGCGGCGCCTTCAGGCTGTGGATTCCGCCGAAGAACAAGGTGGTTGAAGGATCGAACGCGATCACGAAGCCCTCGCCGAACGCGCTCGAGAACATGCGGCCGTTCATCTTTTTCGATTCTTTGCTGATTCGTAAGATCGGGTCGAACGATCTGCTGCTGGTGACGACGGACAGTCCGACGGTGATGAATCCGAAGACGAAGAAGCTGGAGTTCCAGCCGGAATACCTGCTGACGGTGCTCAACCGGCAGGGGGGCGGCAACGTGCTGATGGCCAGGCGCGTGATCCACTTCAGCCGGCTCGATCTGCGCCCGGTGGAGGAAGACATCTACGGGCCGGACGGGCAGGTGCAGACGCAGGCGGTCTACGGTCGGCTACAGACCTTCGGAACTGCGCAGTTTCCGGGGAGCATCACGATCAAGTGGCCGCTGCAGGAGCAGCAAATTCTGATCACATTTCAGAAGCTGGTGCTGAATCAGCCGCTGAACGATGAGCAGTTCCAGCTGACGATTCCCGAGGGCACGCCGGTGCAGAAGCTGCCTTAAAGGCGGGGAATAGGGAATAGCCAATAGCCAATAGGGAGTGGCGCTACAGCGGGCGGTCGGTATAGAGGGTTTTGTCTGAGACTTCCTGGATCTGGTAGAGGCGCGACCCGAGGAGTTTCTGGACGTGGTCGCGAAACTCGCCGGGAACGAAGAGCAGTTTGCGCGGCCCGGTTCCCCACATCCGCAACAGATCGGCATCGCTGAGGAAGATGTGTGGGGCGTCCGGGTAGTCAGAGCCCCAAATCAACGAGGAGCCGAAGATCTCGCTATGGGTTCCCGGGTCGGGCGCAAAGTAGTTTGTGGCTCCGTGCACGAGCAGGGCGGGGCGATGCGTGTAGAAGAGGATCGATGAGCCATCGGCCTGGTCGCCATAGAGCATCAGCTGGGCATTCGCGTCGGCGGGCGCGGCGGTGATGCGATTGATGTTGTGAGCGATGGCCTTGCTGGAGAGCATGGGCTGGAAGCGCACCAGCGCGATGTGGGCCGCGATGAGGATGACTGCGATGGTGAAGGCCACGCTGGCCGTTGCCTCAAAGGCATGACCCTTGCGGCGGAGATGCCAGGCGGTTAGTGGTCCAAGAAAGAAAGCCACGGCAGCGAGAGCCGCGGGCAGGCGCAGGGCCGCGAACGATGGGCCGGTGAGGTCGAAGAAGTGCGACATTGATAGCGTGTAGCCGCCCACGCCGCGATGTGCCATCAGCGTGCCGATGTCGGCGATGTAGGGGAGATGGCGCGATTGCCATAGTCCCCACGCGAGCAGAGCCGCGGCCACCAGGCCTGCGGTGAGGAAGAAGATGTGCGCGCCGGTGAGCCATCCGGAGGAGCCCTTGCGGCCTTCGCTCTGCGACTCCTCGATCACGGAGAGGCCGCCGGCGATGAGCATGAGCACGGCGGGATACAAGGGCCAGGTGTAGTACTCCTGGTTGGTGGAAATGGCGAAGAAGATGAGGATGAAGCCCGCATAGAGCGCCAGCAGCAGGCTGGTGCGGGCGCGGAAGCGAAGGCGCGCGGCGAGGGCGGAGGATTCGTACGCGGTCAGCTTTGGATCGAGGAACTGGATGGTGTTGGTGGCGTCGTAGCTCAGATCGGAATAAAAGAGGTGGCGATTGCGCCAGGCGCGGCGTATGACGATGGGCAGAAAGAGGCTCCACGGGAAGAGCCAGATCAGCTGGCCGAGCCAGTAGACGTACCAGGGCTGGCGATTGTAGTCATGCGGGAAGCGCGTGCCGAGGAAGCGGAGGAAGTGCTCGTTGATGAAGTAGAAGTAGAAGAACCCGTGCACGTGGCCTGGGCTGGGCACATTGCCGACCGGATTGCCGTGGCCGGGGTTGGCCAGTCCGGCGAGGATGTGCCAGGGAGCACCGATGGCGAGGAAGACGAGCAGCCCGGTGAAGAGATGGAACTGGCGCCACTTCTTCCAGTCGCCGGTGACGACGAGATACGGCACGACGGCGGCGACGAAGAAGATGGGCGCGACGAGGCCCTTGGCGAGCAGCGCGATCGCCAGAGAAGCGTATGCAATGTAGAAGCGCGCGGGCTTGCGGTCTTCGATCCCGGTGAGGAAACTGTAGAGCGAGAGCAGAAGGAAGAAGGTGAGGAGCGATTCCGGAATGAGCGTGCGCGTAAAGAGAAAAACACCGATCGAAGTGAGCATCGCCAGGGCAGCGTAGAAGGCGGCGCGATCGCCCCAGGCGCGGCGGCTCCAGGTCCAGGCGATCCACGCGCAGCCGAGCACGGCCAGCGCCATGGGAAGATGGGTGGCGAACACGTTGTAGCCGAAGACGTGATAATCGACCGCGACGATCCAGTAGGGCAGCGGGGGTTTTTCGAGATAGCGGATGCCGTTCACGTACATGGTGACCCAGTCGCCGCTGGTGGCGATGTGCTGGGCCGCCTGTGCATGGGTGGCGTCGGCGTCGTCGAGCAGCGCGGGCGAGAACAGCGCGGCAAAATAAACGGCGATGAAGAGAAGAACGAGCAGAGTCCAGGCGCGCGCCGGCGTGGCATACAGCGGAGGCTGGGCAGACGGGGCCGCCGACTGGGATTTTGACAGTGGAGGATAGGTCATTTGGTCGTAGCTCGGCAGAGAGTTCAGAATATCAGTGAGGGCCGCGGGGACGGGTACGGCGATGAATCACGACCTTGAGAACGTGCGGCGGCTGGCCGCGAAGCTGCGCGAAAATCTGGCGAAATGCGGCGACGATCCGGACGTGGATCCGGTCCACGACACGCGCACGGGCACACGGCGCCTGCAGGCGACGCTCGAGGATCTGGTGCGAGCGAGCCAGGAAGGTGACGACGGGGAATCGGTGCGCGCTGCGGCGGCCGCGACAATGAAGACGCTGAAGAAGATTCGGCGCGAAGCGGGACCGGTCCGGGACCTGGATGTGCATCGCAAGCTGCTGGAAAAGCTGGTGAAGCGGGCGGTCGAGCCCTGCGAGGACAAGAAAGACGAAAAACAGGAGGCCCCGGATCGGGCACGGATCGGCGCGCCGGATGTGCTGGAGACGCCGGAGGCCGGGCTGCGCGTGACAGGTCTCAATCAGCAGGCTGACGATCTGGATGCGTGGCTGAAGCATCGGCGCAGCGAGCAGGCCGATGGACTCAAAGCGCAGGCGGGCGATCTGGTGGCGAAGCTCGACAAACGGCTGGAGGAGCTGGAGACGGTGCTGCGGGCGAAGCGGGCGCGGCGCGCGCGGAAGAAGCCGCCGGGAGTGATCGCGCTGGACGCCTTTGCGCGGCTGGCCTCGGAGATGCAGATGCTGGATGCGAGCAATCTTCACGATTTCCGTAAAGGAGCCAAGAAGGCCCGCTACGTGGCCGAGCTCGCAGCGCAGGGCGACGCGCAGGCGAAGCAGGTGGGCGAGACCCTGAAGAAGCTGCAGGACGAGATTGGCGACTGGCACGACTGGCTGGTGCTCGCCGAAGAAGCCCACGCGGCGCTGGGGGATGAGGCGACGGAGTTGATCGCGATGGTGGAGGCGGAGCGCGAGCGGCATTTTGTGGCGGCGATGAAGATGGCGGCGAAGCTGCGCGGGCGGCTGATGGGGGAGTGGCTGGCGGTTTCGCGGCGTCCGGTTGCGCGTGCAGGTAGCGGAGTACGGAAGCGGCCCGCCGGGACGGTGCGCCGCGCCGCTTCGTGAGCGTGCAACTCGTGTATTGTGCAGAGTGAATCTCTGATGCGCTGAAGTTTGCTGGTTTTCCGGTCATGCACACCTTTGCGGCCATCGATATCGGATCGAACTCCTGCCGGCTGAAGATCGGCCGCGTGGTGCAGCATCGGCTGCGCGTGGTGCATGAGGATCGCGAGGTCACGCGCCTGGGCGCGAGCGTCTTCGATTCAGGCATCGTCTCGCCTGAGGCGATGGCCGCGACACTGCGGACGCTGAAGCGCTTCTATAAAGCCGTGCAGATGCACGGCACCGACAAGGTGCGCTGCGTGGCCACGTCGGCCATGCGGGACGCGCGCAATTCGCGGGCATTCCAGGCCTGGGTGCGGGACGAGACCGGCTGGGACGTCGAGATCATCTCGGGCCTCGAGGAAGGTCGCCTGATCCATCGCGGCGTGGTGGAGAACGAGCCCGGCGCCGGTGGGCGCTGCGTGCTGGTGGACATCGGCGGTGGGAGCTGCGAGATCACGCTCTCCGACCACAAACGCATTCACGAAACCATCAGCCTGCCGCTGGGCGCGGTGCGGCTGACGCAGGAGTTCCTGCGCAGCGAGGTGCCGGGCAAGGATGAAATCCGGCGGCTGCGGCAATTCATTAACCGCGAGATGCGGCGAGCAACCCGCCGGGTTCACCCGGAGCGCGTGCGGCTGGTGATCGGAACGTCAGGAACGGCGGCAGCGATCTTCGACGCGGGCCGCGCGCTGAGCAAAGGGCGTGCGAGCAAGGAACTCGTCCCGACACAAACCGTGCGGCGGCTGACGGCGAAGCTCACGAAGATGAAGATGGGCGAGCGCTCGGCCGTGCCGGGAATCGGCCCGAAACGCGCTGAGATCATCGTGGCTGGCTCGCATGTGCTTGCGGAAGTGCTGGAGGCCTTCGCGCTGCCAGGCTTTCGTTATTCGCCGATGGGGCTCCGCGATGGCATCCTGGCGCAGATGCTGGCTGAGCAGGACCCGCGAGCTTCAGCGCACCGGCAGTTTGAGCAGGATCGCTGGCATGCAGTCGAAGAGGCATGCCGGAGGTACGGAATCGATCCGCGGCAGGCGGAGCCGGTGCGGCAGCATGCGGCGCAGATGTTTCGCGATCTGGCCTCAGTGCACGACTTGCCTGAGGAGTATCAGACCTGGCTCGAAGCCGCAGCGATGCTGCGCGACATTGGGAAGTTCCTCAACCACCAGGGTTATCACCGGCACGCGCAATACATCATCGCTAACTCGGAGCTTTATGGATTCACGCCGCAGCAGCGAGTGGTGACGTCGGCCATTGCGCGCTACCTGGGCAAGAGCCGGCCGGAGCCGGAGGGGCGCACGATGCGCCAGGTGCTTCCGGAGGAGTATGAGCACGTGCGTCGCGCGGTGGTGTTGCTGCGGCTGGCCGTGGCGCTGAACCAGGATCGGGCGAGTGACGTGCTGAAGGTGCGGGTGCGCGTCTATCCGAAGCGGGTGCTGATGGAACTGCTGCCGGGGCGCACGGGCGCCGAACTGGAGCTGTGGTCGCTGCGCAAAGAGGCGGCTTACTTCCGAGAGGTCTTCGGGCGCGAACTCTTTGTCGCCCTGGCGTAGCCGCGCAGGATTCTGGGGTCGACCAGCCAGTGGAGTGTGCCCGGCAGACGTGTGCAGTCGATGCGCGCGATGGCGCCCTTGCGCAGGCGCGTGCTCATGCGGCCGCCGGGAGCCAGAAGCGATCCGAAAAAGACAGTGAGATTCGGGTTGTGGCCCACCACCAGCACGTTCTCGTATTTCATCAGGCTGCGGACCAGGTCCTGGAATTTGCCGACGCTGGCCTCTGGCGACAGGGCGTCGGAGATTTCGATTTTGCCGTCGTAGCCGGTTTCAGTGCCCACGAGAGAGGCGGTTTGAAGGGCGCGTTTGAGCGGGCTCGAGACGACGCGGTCGAACTGGACGTTGAGGGCGCTCAGGAAACCGCCGACGAGGAAGCACTGCTGCTTGCCTTCCTTGTCGAGGGGGCGTTTTACGTCAACAGCAGGATTGGCGCGGCGCGTGCCGGCGCTGGCATGGCGAAGGATGTACAGATTCATGGGAAGTAAGCCGGAAACGTGCTCCGTTCCTCTTGGGGAGGTCTTTAACCTGATTGTAACAATGCGAAGGTGCGGCGAATGTTAATTTCGCGCTCCGGTTTGGCGGGTTTCTCGGGGATTTGAGCGGCTTGTGGAGTGCGGAGCCATCACCTGCGGGTGACAGGCTGCGGCGTCGGTATCGGGCCAGGATAAGGTTCCGGATCGGGCTCGGGCGGCGGACCCGGCGCCGGACTNNGCGCACGACGCGCGGTTGCCTTCCTGAGGGCAGTTCCCACAACTCGGCAACGATCAGACCTCCGAGCCAGGAGCGGGTGGTCCGGGGCGTGAATCCGTGATGGACCAGGAGAGTGCGCCAGGGTGGGATCCGGCGAACCGTGAGCCCGGTGAGCAGACGGAAGACGGCGTAAAGGGCAGAGATGACGCCCTGGGCGAAACTTCTTTGAACCACGCCCGAACGCGGCACCTGGAATTCAGAGACGAGCCATCGGGCTCCGGGTACGAGCTGCGGCCGCAGGCGGGCGATGAGGCGGTCGGTTTCGGCCTCGGTCAGGCAGTCGAGAAAGAAGTGCGTGACGACGAGGTCGTAGCCGGAGGATGGCGCGCCAAAGATGCGCGCATCGGCACAGGTTGTGGTCAGGCGGTGCAGGTTGCCTTGTTTTGCGATGCGTTCGCGGAGCAGGTGGAGCATCGCCGAAGAAGCGTCGACGGCATCAGCCCGCAGATTGGGCGCGGAGGGGAGCAAGCGGGCCAGGAAACGGCCATCTCCATCGCCGAGGACCAGAGCGCGGCGAGCGGCGAGGAGCGCGGAAATGTGATGGAATCGGCAGCGCTCCAGCAACGGGCCGAAGGAGAGATACTCCATGGCGCGGTAGAGGCGAGCGACGCGGTCGAAACGCGCAGGGCGGGCCAGGCAGAGATCGAGGCTGGCCGGAGCGGAGGCGCGATCCGCCTGGAGATTTGTGACGACTCTTAGAGATGCCATGAAAAGACCAGGAGGGCAGGAGTGAGGAGCGCGGCGTCGGCGGCGACCCGCAGCGCGAGCAGAAAGCGCGCGCGGCCTTCCGGGACAGAGCTTCGTTGAGCCCGGCGACGGTGGAGTGCGTCGAGCATGAACAGAAGAATGGCCGAGGCGAACACGGCGGCGCAGATCTCGAATTCGCCTTGAGCCCGAGCGCCTCGAACCAGCAAAAGAACGATCGATGCCACCGCGACGCCAACCGCAATGCCGGGAACTGCGATCGAGCGCACTACGTTTGCAGAGCGCTCCCATGTTTCGATGGCGATGCAGTTCAGCGTGCAGAGACCGGCGAGCAGCAGCACCAGCCACGCAAGCTGCGCGTGCGGCGAGCCGGGTTCCGCCCAGGCGGGAACCGCATTTGCCAGAGCAAAGAGGATACCGACCGCGACCTCGCAGGGAAACCATCGGCGCAAGCGGAGAGCCGGCAAGTGCACGCCGGCGAAGTACAGCATGGAAATGGCGAAGAGAATCGTATCGTCGCGGCGTGCTGCCGGGGGCATGATGGCGATCAGGCCGAGAAGAAGGGCTCCGGCGGCCGGCGAGGCGAACAGCAGCACACGGCTGTGGCGAGCGTGGAAGAAGTGACGCTCGCGCAGCGCGGGGTGTGCGGGAGAACGGACGTCGAGCAGCCGGTCCGCGACGTAGATCAGCCAGGTGCCGATGCCGAGAACGGCGATGGAGACGAAGGGGATGCGCAAATGTGCGGCGCGAGCGAAGCTCCAGGCCCAGAGGACGGCGACGGTGGGCGCGTCGAGGCTGAGCAGGTGCCAGTAAACGGGAACTCGCCACAGTCGTGAGCGGGGCCGGGCGGCGACTGTGGGGAGCGGAGCAGCGAAAGCCACTCTTCGATTCTAAAAGTGAAAACGGTAGCGAACCTGCCCGTAGATCTGGCGTGGATCATTTTCGTGGAAGCCGCCAAACGTGAGGCTGTTGTCGAGCAGCACGCGCGTGTTCGCGACGTTCACCGCGTTCACCGCGAGCGACCAGTTCTCTCCCACCGCTTTCCCCGCGGCCACATCGCACGTGGTGTGCGCGGGCAGGTAGTCGCCGGTGTAGGGCGAGGGCGGACCGGCGAAGCCGTTGGAAAATCCTGACCCGTAGTAAATGTTGAACGCCGTCCACGTGCGATGCGGCAGGCGGCCGTCGAAGCCGACGTTGAGCGTGTTGCGCTGATCGTGGTCGAGCGGCGAGTAGCCAGGCGCGACGGCACAGTCGGGCGAATCGGCCGGATAGCAGATCAGGCCGCCGTTGAGAGCGCCGCGCTGCTGCGCGATCTGGTTGGAGTAGGCGAGATGCGCCTGACCGTAGCGCCACAGGCGCGGAGAGCGGAGGGTCAGCTCCCAGCCCTGAATCAGCGCGCCGTCGACCGTGACCGGGATAAAAATGCTCGACTCACCGATGTTGCTGTGGTCGAGAAAGTTGTTAGCTCGGGTCTGGAAGGTGTCCGCGTCGAGAAGCCAGCCGCGAAACGGAATCTGGATACCGAACTGGTGCTCCTCGTCGCGCTCGCCCCGCAGCGGAACGAAGTTGGTATCGCTGGCCTGCGCGAAGGCAAGCGCCGGGCCCGAGACGCTGGTGAGCGGCGGCGGCTGATAGAAGTGGCCGTAGAAGCCACGAAGCACCCAGCCGAGTTTCGGAATCTGTACGGCGATGCCCAGTCGCGGATAGATCGCGTCTTCGGAGATTGCGCCCTGGAAGTGCGTTTGGCGCTCGCCGCCGATCAGGGTGAGCCACGAGGTGGGGCGGTAGTTGTCTTCGATGAAGGACTCCTCCACGCCGCCGTTGACCACGGACGTTTCGGAGAAGTTCGGAGCGCTGCCGTCGTTGAAGACCACACCGAAGAGGTCGTTTTCATGCTGGCCGTAGCCGTAGAGACCAGCCTTGAACGAGTTGCGTGCGACCGTGGTGGAGAAATACGCCTGGGCGCCGGTGTACTGGCCGGTCTGTTTCGCCGTGGTGGCAGCGGGCAGGTCGTTGGGGCTCGGCTCGTAGTTGGCGTCGTTGTAGTGGTAGAAGGGCGAGATTTCAAACAGCGATTTCGCGCTGAGCGTGTGGATCCAGGAGAAGGTCGTCAGCCCATCGGTTTCGTGCTGGCCATCGCGCAGACCGGAGGATTCATAAAGCTGGTTCTCCCAGTCGCTGGGATTGGGGTCATAGGGAATCTGGTAGTAGTCCGTGCGGAGCTGGCCGACGAAGCGCAGCTGGTCGTGCGGATTTTCATTGAAGATAAGCGAGGTGAAGCCGCCATAGCCGTTCTCCGCATCGTGAACGGGTTTTTCGATGGGCGGCATCAGCCCATCATTGCTGCGATTACCGTTGACTGCGCCGAACCAGGCGAAGCGCTCCGTGTGATTGCCGAGGCTCAGCTGGCTGTCGGTCTGGTAATAACTACCCAGCGTTGTTACAAATTCGCCCTCGCGGCTGGTTTCAAAGCCGGTGCGCGGAATGACGTCGAACATTCCGTAGGTGCGGTCGCCGAGATCGGCGCCGTAGCTGCCGCGATCGATCTCGACCGTATCGATATCGCGGGGATCGATCTGCGGGCCGATGTTGCTGGCGATGTTCGTGTTGGGAATGGGCACGCCGTCGATCATCCAGTTCAGCTCATGGCCGCCGCGCATGTGCAGCATGTCGTGGGTCATGTAGGCGCCAGGCGTGTAGTCGGTGATCATGGCGAGGGAGTTGGTGCGGTCCGCGCCGGGCGTCTCCTCGATTTCGGCTCGGCTGACCATGGTTGTGGGCGTTACCGAATCAGGATTGACGGTCTGTGGTTCAGCACGGACTTCCGCGGTTTGCCGGACGGACGCGACCTCCAGAGGGAAGTGCAGAATCTCGGATCCGCTGGAAGTGACGGTAATGGTTTGCTCCATGGTGGCGAAGCCATCGCTGGAAACGACGATGGTGTAAATGCCGGGCGGAACCGCCTGGATCGAGAAAGCGCCGTCGGAATTGGTTTCAGTCTTAAAGAAGAGGTCGGAATGGACGGCGCGCAGGACGATGTTCGCTCCGGCAATGGGTCGATGGGTGGGATCGTGGACGATGCCCTGGACCTGACCAAGCAGGGCGGCGTAGACGAGCGGCGCTGCAAGCAGCGGTGCGAGATACAGCAAGGTTCTTCGCAGCATCAATGGCTCCTGAGGAAAAGCTCGCTCATGTAACGACGACGGTGACAAATGGAGCAGCCGCGGGGAAGGACCGCGGAGTTCTGCTACCGGTTACGTGCTAGAGGGCGAGCGTCTGAGGAGGGCCGCGCTTGTGGCGAGTGCGATCGGCGGAGATCCGATAGCCCGCTTCAGTTGCGCGGATTACGGCAGCCGGACCAAAGGCATTGCTCGCGCCCGTGGGGATAGCCGGCGCGGCCAGCGGGTGCGGCACAACGAACGGAGCATGACCGAACGGCGAGTACGGGCACTTTTCCGAGACAACGTGGAAGCGCGAGGGAATGCTGCCCATCTCCGCGGCCATCGCGCAGTGGTGTTTGCCACCGCGGCGGCAGCAGGCAGGGAGTTGCGAATCGTCAGGAGTCGAGGCGAACGCGGGCGCAATCAGCGGCAGGCTGAAGATCGTCACCAGCAGCATGGCGAGTGCGCGTCGCATGGAGTGAGTCTGACTCAGGGCCCGGGGATGGGCGCAGGACAGGGCCGGCGTCCAGGGAATCCCTATTCTACTTCGCCGCCGAGTAGTCCTGCTGGACGATCGTCCAGATGTCGTTCTTCTTTGAGGTCAGCGACAGATGATGAGTCGCCGACTGCGAGGCTTCCTGATCCGGCGCGTAGGAGAGCGTGTACTGGTACTTCAGCAAGGCGCCGAGCTTGTTGTAAGACTCATCGGCCTTATCGCGCCGGCCTTCCAGCATGTAGCCGCCGGTGACGTTGCACAGGTGCTCGAGCGTCTCCTTGCCGTCGGCATGGGGAGCCTCCGCCGGAGCCGGTTCCTGACTGGGACCGCGCCGGCCCCCACCGCCGCCCCCACCCGGATAACCGCCTCCTGTTCCGGGATAATTGCCGCCGGTGCCGCCACGGTTTCCACCATTCCGGTTGGGATTGTTCTGGCGCTCTTCATCGCCCTTGAAGTAAATAGCGAAAATCGCCATATGTGCCGCCTGCGCCGCTTCGACAGCGTCGTTGAGGGTCTCTTTGCTGTCGCGGTCGATGCCGTCGCCGACCAGGATGAGGATGTGATGGCCAGGCTGCTTCGCCATCACTTCGGTCGCAGCGAGATAGATTGCGTCGTAGAGGGTGCCGCCCCAGTTGCCCACGCGCCGCTCATCCTGGTTCTGGTCACCGGTGTCGCTGCTGGAGTTTTGATTGCCGAATTGCCGTGATCCGAGCTGCGTGATGGAATCGTGCAGCTGATTGATGGTGGCCGTCGGGTTCTCCAGCAGATCAACCTCGCGGTCATATTGGATCAGGAACGCCCGGTCGTCGGTGCCGGGAAGCGTGTGGTCGATGAAGTGCACGGTGCCGATGCGAACGTCGCCGATCTCCGTGCGCTGGTTGGGGCTGATCTGCCCGATGATGCCGAACGTCACGGGCGACGGCTGTGCGAGCGCGAAGGACTGGATCGTCTGAAGGTGGCCGTTGTCCGTGAGGGTGACGTCGCCCACCTTGAGGTCCTTCACCGGGTCACCCTTCTTGTCGACCACGGTGACGGGCAGGGCGACAGGCATGCCTGCGGCGGGCGCGGGCGCTGGAGCAGCGGCCGGCGCGGAACTCTGACTGGTCGATTGAGCTGAGGCGTGGATGGCGCACAGTGCCAGGGCGGCTGCGGGCAGCGAAATCCGAATGCTGGAGGGAATCTTCATAGATCGTCGGGAGTGGCGTAGACCACCCATTAGACGTTAGCACCCACCCCGGGGTTTCGGTGGGTGGGGTCGGTCAGCAGCCTTTGCGGCGAAAGATGTAGTAATCCACCGAGAAGCGGCCGGCTCCGAAGATGAGGGCCATCAGCGCGGCGAAGAGGAACGTGTAGGGGTCCGCCCCGTAGAAATTGCCCGGGTTGCTGATGATGGCCGCCAGTGCGGAGGGATCTGCGGTGATGTAGGCGACGATCATGTCGCAGGCCAGCAACAGGCCGACGAAACGGGTGGCAAAACCGGCAAAGAGCAGGATTCCCCCAACGAATTCGAGCAGCGAAACGCAGATCACGGTGAAGTGCGGGGCCGGAATATTCAGGCTGGCGAAGAAGCCGGTGGCGCGGTCGAGGTTGTGCAGGCGTCCCCAGCCGGACTGTGCGAACTGCCATCCCCAGTAAACGCGAATGAGCAGGAGGAAAGGAGACTCCAGTTTCGCGGAAGCAAGCTGGAAGCGGCGATAGAGTGCGGGGACGAAGCTCATGGTTTTGCCCGCGGATTGGTTTGGGGCCGTCGGAGTCGCAGGGGTGCTCATCGGTCTTGCCTTTCATGTGGGGGAGGGTGTGGTCAGGAAGTGAACCACCCCAGCATAGACCAGTTGGCGAAGGCTTCCTGGAGAAATGCAGGACGCTGTTCCTCCGGGATTTCGCTATCCCTGAGCGCGAGGTCGATCGACTCGCCCAGCGTCTTACCTTCGATCAGGGCCGCAAGAAGCCTGTACTCCTCCGGCGAAAGCTCCTTGTACCAGACGGTATTCTCGTGGCGATGGATGGCAAGCTGGATCGGCCGGGGCGCCATTCCGGCAATGTGCCGGACGTGGCGGCGCCTGCGTGCAACGCTGGCGTTGTTCGTCGATGAAGCCGCGCTGCCGTTTTCGGTGCGGACCTGAAGCAGCAAATCGTCCACCGGCCAGGAGAGCGCGAGCACGCGCAAATGCGGTTGCAGGCGGAGCGTGGAGTTCTCGTCGATGGCAGCGAACTTCTTCGCACCCAGTCGGGGCCGCTCTTCGGAGTCGAAGGCCTCGATGTGCGCCCACTCGAGCCGCACCATATCGAGGGCGAGCTGCGGGTGCGGGCCCAGGTGTTCCGGATGTTCTCCGAGCCAGGCTTCGAGGCGCGAGCCAAGGTTGCGCAGGGTGAAGGACTCCGAAGGGCAGTCGGTGAGGTAGGCGCGCATGAGGGAGTCGAAACGCGCGCGGCCCAGGATCGTCTGCAGGCCGGGGAAGTCTTCTTCGAACGACGAGTAGAGACGGAACCAGTACTGGCGGTTGTAAATCTCAAGGCGCTCGAAGGAAGTGAGCCGGTCGTTGGGGCGAATGATCGCGTCTGCTTCGCTCTTGTTCGAGGTGCCGTCGCGCCGCCTGCGCGGCATCGTCTCGCTGCGGGTGAGTGGATGCATGACGGCGGCTGCCATGCGGCGCTGGATTTCGAGCAGGCCGGTGGGTGTGCCCGCGGCTGACTGGCTGGAGGATCCGCTCATCGTGCGGCTCCGGCGGGCTCGACGATCGCCGCCGCCGCGACCTGCATGGCGGTGAGGCTCTCCTGCCGCGGCGCGGCCTCAGCGGCGGCCTTGAGGAACTTGGTCGCCTTGAGAGCCTCGGCGTGGACTTCGTCGAAGCTGGGGATGTTGTCATCCCACTCGAGGAGCGTGGCCGTGGGTCCGCAGCGCTCGATGGCGCGCCCATAGAGGCGCCACACGGCGGGCAGCACCGGATGATCGTGCGTATCGAGGATGTACTTCTCGAATTTACTGTGGCCGGCGATGTGAATCTGTGCGACGCGGTGCGAGGGGATGGAGTTGACGTAGGTGAACGGGTCGAAGTTGTGGTTCTTCGACGATACGTAGATGTTGTTTACGTCGAGAAGAATTCCGCAGTCGGCGCGCTCGACGACCTCGTTCAGAAATTCCCACTCCGTCATCTCGGAGACGTGGAACTCCGCATAGCTGGAGACGTTTTCGACCACGACGGGGACTTCGCAGTAGTCCTGCACCTGGCGGATCTTCCGCGCGGTGACCTCGACCGCCTCCCACGTGTAGGGCATGGGGAGCAGGTCGTGCGTATAGCGGCCGTCGACCGAGCCCCAGCAGAGATGGTCGCTGAGCCAGGGAGTTTTGGTGCGGCGAACCAGGCTCTTCAGCTTCTTCAGGTGTTCGCGGCTGAGCGGGTCGGCCGAGCCGAAGTACATGGAAACGCCGTGCTGGACGACTTTGTACTGCTCGAGGATCTGGTCGAGGACTTCAAGCGGACGGCCGCCGTCGACCATGTAGTTTTCCGAGATGATCTCAAACCAGTCGACGACGGGATGGCGCGAGAGGATGTGCTGGTAATGCGGAATGCGCAGACCAATACCGACAGCGTAGTCCGAAAAACCGTTGAAGCGATTTGCAGGCAAGGGGAAACCTCGGAGGTGAAAGCAGAAAGGGCCGCGGTTGAGGCGGCCCTTTCTGCCCGGGTGAAACTAGTCAGGCATCTTGGAGCCGTCAGTCGCGCAGCCGCCCTTGCCCTTGCAGCTGTTCTTCTGTTTGCAGCCGTTGTCGCTGCTCTTGCAGCCGCCCTGGCCTTTGCAGTCGTTTTTCCCTTTACAGGAATGCTTGGGGGCTTTGGCGAAGTCGACACCGGCAAACGACAGTTTGCCCGCCTTCAGGATGGGAGTGGCGGACGAGTTCAGGGCTGTGGTCGACGCGTGCATCACTGTCGCGCCGCTCAGCAGACCGGACACGGCCGCAGCGACCATCATGGTCTTCATGGTTTTCATTTTGTCATTCCTCCATCGGATTACGAGGGCCAGACCAGGCGCAACCTGAGGACATCTGGGGAGCGCCAGGCGGGGGACCTCGCGGTGCAGATTAGACTACATACCAAGTACGACGTTTGCCAAGGTATCGGATTGACGGCAGTTAAATTTTTGTTCCCTGATTTCCCGGGGTTTAGCCGCCTAGCACGCGTAGGCCCACGTAGGCGACCGTAGGCGTTCGTTATACCGCTTTTCGTCACATTTTTATAGCCGTTTTTATAGCCGCCACGGGTCGGTGAGACGGAAATGATGTCACTCGTTGGCTTCACTGTTCGAATGGGCGAGATGAAGCGAGCCAACGCTCGGGAGGCCGAGGAGCGGCAGCGGGACCGCTTCGCCTCCACCATTGTAAATAGCCGCCGCGATCATTGCGGCAGTCAGGCTGGCTCGGGATGACATTTCCCGCCCAAGTCCCCGACTCTTCGCAGCCGTTGCCGACAGTGTGAGCCTGGCGACCATGATTCTCAAGAAGGTCATTGGGCGGTAGCACATCGGGTGTACGCTCTAGGCGGTCGAGGGAATGCCCATGACGAAAGCATATTTCCAACCGTGGATCGGCTCGAACTATCCGGCCCATCGAACGGCGATTCTATCGCTGGCACGGTCGCGTGGTTTGAGAAGTGGGGATGGATGAAGCTGTGGGACTGGGGAATGCCTCCCACATTTGGCGCAGTTGGATCGGGTAAGGAGACGTGCATCTTTCTCTGTCACGGAGAGCAGGGAGGCCGCGGCCGCGGACCGAACGCCACCACCTCTCAGCAGGACGGAGACGAACAGGCCGACAAGGGCGTTTGGATGTCGGTTTGGGTGGACGATGTGGACCAGATGCACCAACAGTGCGTCGCCGCCGGGCTGGAGATCACATTCCCGCCAACCAATATGCCGTGGAACGTCCGCGAGATGCACCTGCGCCACCCCGATGGCCACGTATTCCGTGTTGGCCGCGGATTCGAGCCTGAAAAGTAGAAACCCACATCACTCGTCCGTTGTTAGTTACCGGACGGGGGAAAGCCCTGATACTTCCCAGTTGCCCACCTTACCCCCCTGATCGAACCAGCGCCTGCCAGCCTGACACTCGCCGTCGGAAACACAGCCGGACAGGCCAACCGATAACCAAATACACCCATCTTTGTATGGAAATATTGCAGTGCAGCATGTATGCTGTGCTGCGGTGCATAAATCCCTTTCAATCCGGGGTACGCCATGGAATCGATGACTCTCGCGGACCAGCCAAAAGTTGCAGCCGAACCTGTATTCACTCTCGAAAACAAAACCGCGCTCGTTACCGGCGCAGGCCGCGGCATAGGCAAAGCCATTGCCAGGCGCCTCGCCGCCGCAGGCGCTCGCGTGATGATCAACGATCTCGACGAAGCGATGCTGCGCGAATCAGAGGCGGAATTCGCGGCTACTGAGCGCGTGCAGCATGTCTGCGGCGATCTCACCGATCCCTCGACTCCCGAAGCCGTGGTGCAGGCGACGCTCACTGCCTTCGGATCGATTGACATCATCGTCAACAATGCGGGCTACAGCTGGGACAACGTCATCCAGAAAACCACGGACGAGCAGTTTCTGGCCATGCTGGAAATTCACCTCGTGACTCCCTTCCGTCTGCTTCGCGCGGCTTCGACCTTCATTCGTGAATCGGCTAAGCGGGAAATCGCGGCAGGACAGCGCGTGATGCGCAAGGTGGTCAATATTACTTCCATCGCCGGCATTGACGGCAATCCTGGCCAGGCCGGCTACTCATCGGGAAAGGCCGGCGTCATCGGTCTGACAAAAACTCTGGCGAAGGAGTGGGGACGCTACAACGTCAACGTCAACGCGGTGGGCTTCGGGCTGGTTCAGACGCGGCTGGTGCAGGACCTCAACGCTGCCGGCGCAGGCATGGAAATGCACGGCCACCACATCCGTCTTGGCGTACAGCCCAGCCTGTTGGAATCGGTGAAGACCGCCTGCCCGCTCGGCCGCCTCGGCACGCCGGAAGAGGCCGCGGGCGCGGTCCTCTTTTTCTGCTCGCCGCTATCCGACTACGTGACCGGCGAGGTGCTCATCTGCGGTGGGGGCCTGCACTTCTAGCGGGGTGCTCACTTTTTGCTGCGCGCTGGTGCGGTCGTGATTCGACGGTGTGCGGTTCAGGATCGGTGTTTTTCGCGAAAATGTAGTCTTCTTCGACCAGCCAGTAGACCTCAAGCCAGTGGTCCAGGCTGTGCTCATCGCCGGAATCGTACGAGTTCGGGTGTGGCTTTTCCTGCAGGGGGGGAACGATTTCCAGAACTGCCGGCATGCGCGCCTCCAGGGTTCGGCTCTTCCAGATTTACGACGTGGAAGAAGATAAGCATCAATGATCGTTCTCTGCAGTGACACCCGTCACAACACTCATCCATAAGTCGCATGACCCCCGGAACCGGCTCAACCTAAAGTCGTATTGACACTATCAATATTCACTGCGCAAACTGCGCGCGGCCACATAACTTCCCTGCACGGCGGACTATAGTACCGGGCATCCGCAGTCTCTAACTTTGCTCATTTGCCTGGCGTCCTTCCCTCATTGCTCAACGCCCCCGGCAGTTGCGGATCGGCCAACTCCCCCCTGAACGCTCTCCACGATGGTGGCGCCGCCATGCGCGTACCTGCTTACTTCGTGTGCCGTCACGACACAATCCCGCCTCTTGCAAGGCCCGAGTGTGTTTGCATTCGTTTCGTCCTCATATCTCCAAAACCATGGAAAGGAGCCGGCCTGTGATTAATCGACAAGTCGTTGTCATGAGCGCCGTGCGCACTGCCATTGGCAAGTTCGGCGGCGCATTGAAAGATATCCCGCCCACCGAACTCGCAGCCAAAGTTGTGTGCCAAAGCTTGCAGCGCTCGGGCCTGTCTCCAACCGACATCGGTCATGTCGTGTTTGGAAACGTCATCCACACCGATCCCAAAGACATTTATCTCGCCCGCGTCGCCGCTCTGCGCGGTGGAGTGCCTGTCGAAACGGCGGCCCTCACTCTTAATCGTCTTTGCGGCAGCGGCCTGCAGGCCATCCTCACCGCCGCTGACGCCATCGTCCACGGCGACACCGATGCCGCCATCGGCGGCGGCGCTGAATCCATGAGCCGCGCTCCCTACTGGCTGCCCTCCATGCGCTGGGGCGCGCGCCTCAACGATGCCACTGCGATCGACGTCCTCGTTGCGGCTCTCACCGACCCGTTCGATGAGGTGCACATGGGCGTCACCGCGGAAAACGTCGCGCACAAATGGGGCATCACCCGGCAGGATCAGGACGAACTCGCCGTCGAGAGCCATCGCCGCGCCATGAGTGCCATTCAATCGGGCAAATTCCAATCCCAAATCGTGCCCATTGAACTCAAAAGCAAAAACGGCCCCGTCATGTTCATGATCGACGAACAGCCGAGGTCCGACGCCACTCTGGAAAACCTGGCCCGCCTCAAGCCCGCCTTCGATCCCAGCGGCAGCGTCACCGCCGGCAACGCGTCCGGGATCAATGACGGCGCCGCCGCCTT
>PMAM01000232.1:0-6789 GCA_003152595.1 Acidobacterium sp. | reverse complement strand
TCAACGAAGCCTTCGCCGCCCAGCTCCTCGCCGTCCGGCGCGAACTCGGATTCCCTGCAGACAAAACCAATCCCAATGGCAGCGGCATCTCCCTCGGCCATCCTCTCGGCGCAACCGGCGCCATCGTCACCGTCAAGGCCCTGCACGAACTGCGCCGCATCCACGGACGATACGCGCTGGTCACCATGTGTATCGGTGGCGGGCAAGGCATCGCCGCTATCTTCGAATCGATCGACTAAACCCTACTCGAAAGAAGGTGTGTTATGGCAACTCAGCTTCTCGACGAAATCAAAATTCCTTTTCTCCGTCCCCTCGAGGGCAAGGTCGCTCTCGTCACCGGCGCTTCCCGCGGCATCGGCCGCGCCATCGCCAAAGAGCTCTCCGACCGCGGAGCCATCGTCGTCATCAATTTCTTCAACAGCATCGGCCGCGCTCGCGACCTGCGCGCCGAAATCGAAACCGCTGGCGGCGAAACCAGCCTCCTGCAAGGGGACGTCTCCGACCGTCACGAAGCCCGCAGGATCATCCAGAAACTCCTCGAGGTCTATGGCCGCCTCGATATTCTCGTCAACAACGCCGGCATCACGCGCGATCGCTCCATCCGCAAAATGACCGATGAAGACTGGCTCGAGGTGATCGCCACCAATCTCAACAGCATCTTCTACTGCACCAGCGCCGCCATCCCCGCGATGATCGAGCAGAAGTTCGGCCGCATCATTAATATTGCTTCGTTCTCCGGGCAGGCCGGCAACTTCGGCCAGGCCAACTACGCCGCCAGCAAAGGCGGCATCATCGCCTTCACGAAAGTGCTCGCCCTCGAGCTGGCGAAATACAACATCACCGCGAACGTCGTCGCGCCTGGCTTCACCTTCACCGACATGCTGGCCGCGGTCCCCACGGATCTCCTCGATTCGATCAGGGACCGGATCCCGCTCCGGCGCTTTGCGCAGCCGGAAGAAATCGCTAAGGCGGCCGCCTTCCTCATTTGCGACGGCGACTACATTACCGGCCAGCAAATCAATATCAACGGAGGCATCTATATGTAGTACTGCCTCGCTCTACCGGGAGCGCGCGCTCAGCCAGCCTTCAATATGCGGCCAGGTGGTCCTGGGCGCCGCGCTTCCCGCCATGATCCCGATGTGACCTCCGGGAATCCGGTACAGCTCCTTATCCTCGCTCCCCACCTTCGCCATGATGCTCTCCGACTGGCATGGCGGCGTGATGTGGTCCCCTTCCGCAATCACCGTCAGCAAGTTCGCGCGAATCTTCCCCAGATCCACGCGCTCTCCGCGCACCATCAGTTCGTTCTTCATCAGGCGATTCTTCCGGTACAGCTCCACGATCAGCTGCCGGTACGCCCCGCCCGCCATCGGCACATTGTCCGTCACCCACGTGTTCATCGCGTGCCACGACTCCACCACCCGCGGATCGTCCAGGTTATCCCACAGCTTGCAGTAGTTGCCGATGTAGTTCTCCACCGGCTTCAGCGCCTTCGCTCCGTAATCGATCATCTCCCCCGGCATGTTGCCGAAAGCCTCGATCACCTTATCCACATCGAAGTACTTCTCATCCGTCCACCGCGCAAACGTCAGCCCCGCGCGGTTTGAAAAATCCAGCGGCGCCGTCAGCAGCAGCAGATTCCGCAATCCCTCCTCTGAACGCAGTGCAGCATAAATTGTTGTCAGGATCGCCCCGATGCACCACCCGAGCATGCTGAATTCCTCAACACCCGCAATCGCCTTCATCTTCCTGATCGCGCGCGGCAGATACTCGATCGCGTAATCGTCCAGCTTCAGGTTCTTGTCTTCCAGCCCCGGCACGCCCCAGTCCAGCAGATACACGTCGTACCCCTGGCCCACCATAAACTCAACAAAGCTGTGCCCAGGCCGCAGATCCAGAATCGACGGCCGGTTCATGATTGCGAAAATCAGCAGCAGCGGAATCCGATACCGCTTCTCCGTCGGCAACACTGGCGTGTACCGGTAGAGCTTCGCCTTGTTCAACGCCCATACCAGTTCCTTCGGCGTCTGCGCGATCGCGGCTTTCGTCGTCACCACCCGCGTAAAAACCTGCAACCGCTTTGCCAGACCCGCGGCACTATCCATGACCACAGCCTGGTCCATAATTAGCTCCGTTCCTTTGCCCCACCCCTCTTGCGGACGAATCGGCCGCGGGCGCCCAACCGGCTCCCCTCTCCGGCAGGCTCACTCCGTGGATTCACTCCCTTCTCCACGGCGCTGCCTTCGCGGACTTTTCCCGCTTTCGGCAGCGGAGCCGGCGGGTCGCGGCCCAGCAATTTCTCGATCCGATCCAGCTTCGCATCCATATCGTCCAACCGCATCTCCACATGCGTGAAGCGCTCCGCCAGCGCCGCCACCTCCTGCCGCGACGGCAACGACAACTGCACCAGCGCCTGCGCCATCGACTTGTCCATCGCCTCCCGCAGCGGTGCCGTCGCCGTCAGATACCCTTCCAGCATCGCCCCCGACGCCTGCGCATAGCTCTCGCTGTTTACCGTTTCCACCATGCTCTTCGCCATCGCGTCCAGATACTTGTCCCGGATCGCGCGGAAGGGCTCAAACGGATCGCTCGTCTCCGTGTGGTTATTCCTGGTTTCGCTCATGGATGCGCCTCCTGCCCGGCCACACGAAGCATATACCCGTCCCTCCCGGCGGGCTATGCATCTTTTCAGGACGCACCGCACACTCCGGCTCGCGGCGCGTCCTCCATTTGCCAGTCCGCTACCGGACGGCCATGTCCAGCAGTTCTTTCTGTGCATCCACGATCGCGTTCACCCCGCGCTGGATCGAATCGGCCGCCGCTTCCGCCGGTCCGCCCTCCACGCCGAACTTCTCCCGCGTCGCGTCGAACACTTCTTTTGTTTGCGCTGCAGCATGATCCACAATCTTCTTTTGCGCTGCAACAGTCCGCTCCATTCCCTGCTGCGTGAACTTCACCGCCGCGTCCGTCGCCTTCGCCGCCTCCGAGGTGCGCTCCTTCAGCAAATCGGTGATCGCCCGGCTCTGCTCCACAATTAGATCGATCACTGCCTTCTGCGTCTCCGCGAACCGCTCGAATCCGCTCCCTTCCAGCTCCAGCAGAAACAGTCCCGGCGCTCCCGGCAGCTTCCTTACAGTCTTCTTCCACAGATCCACCAGTTCGGTGTTCTGCTGCACAACTACATCCAGCGCCTTCTTCTGCACTTCGGCGATCCGTTCCGCCCCCGATGTGACCAGATTGCCCACATATTCGCCGAAATCTACCTTTTCCGGCCCCTCAGCCGCTCCCGGCTCGCGATGAACCCTCTGCGTTGTGCTCATACGTCTCCTGCCTTTCCCCGTGCTGCAAATTATGCTGCAACGCAGCACGACAACATACTACTCCCGGTTCGCCCCTTGTCAAGCGGTAAAATGAAGGCCCGACATGCCGCCCAAAAGCATCCTCATCAAGAAGTATGAGAATCGCCGGCTCTACGACGTCACCAACAGCCGTTACGTGAACCTCGATGAAGTCGCCCGCCTCCTCAAAGACGGCAATGATGTCCGTGTCGTCGATGCCGCCTCCGGCAAGGACATCACCCGCGTCATCCTCACCCAGATCATCGTCGACGACGCCCGCGATCCCGACTCCACCTTCCCCCTCGATCTGCTCCGCGAGATGATCATCTCCTCGGGCCGCGCCAGCCAGGAAACTGCCCTCCGCTACATGAAATCCATGCTCAACATCTATCAGGACACCTACCGAGCCATGGCCCCAACCGCCAACCCCTTCGAGTTCTTCCGGCCGGCCGGTGGTGCTTCCGCGGCTTCGAGCCAGCCCGCGTCGCCACCCGCCAAACCACCCGCCGAACCCAGCGCCGCGAACGAAGAGAGCGTCGACGAGCTCAAGCGCCGCGTAGCCGGCCTCGAAAAACTCGTCTCCTCTATATCTCTGAAAAAGAGCAAGCCGCGCACCTCCGCAAGAAAACCCAAAAAAGCCTCCCGAATCTCCCACTGACCCGGCAACGGTCCAAAAAGCAAAATGTCATCCGCTAAGCGGAGCGCTGTATCAGATCCTTCAAACGGGGAGATCCCAGCCGAGGCGCTGGAAGACACACGGGCTTTTGTCACGGGCCTGCTTAAGTTGCACAGCTCTGCGAACTACGATGGACCAGTTCTCTTCTCGAAGAATTTCCATTCAGGTTCCGGACGTATTGTTTGGATGTTAAGCATTTGATGGGGGCGCCCCAGGAGGGACGGGATGAACAGAGGCAGAGCATACTGGATGCGCTGGAGCATGCGACAGCTGCAGCCCGGCGCGGACATTGGTGCTGAAGCAGAGCCCGTTGTTAAGCGTGGGTCCGAGGTCACGTAGAGGTCAGTGGTGACGTCCGCTTCGTGCGGCGCTCGCCAAATTATGCAATCGGCGCATACGCAGTCCACGCCAGACAGTGGCGAAGTCGCTGGAAGGCGATTATATCGGTTCTGTAAGCATCTGATGGCCGACGTGGATCTCGAACTGGCGCAGAGGATGCGGGAACTCCCACGTGCCGAGCACGCTCCGGACATGCGGCCAGGGACTGGCGAAGTGCGAACAGATGCTCTGGCCGATATGCCGGGTATCAGCACCTTGACCGCGCATACCGTCCTGATGGAAGTGGGAACAGATCTTTCACGCTTCCGCAACGCTTCTGCTTCGCATCCTGGCTGGGACTCTGTCCAGAGAAGCAGGTCATGGCCTGCCCGATGTTTTGTACCGGAGAGATTGTCTTCGCTCCGGTTGCGGCCACCAGCTGCGCAGCCTTCTGGCCACGAACTCTGGAGAGTCTACTACAACACCGAGAGGCCGCACTCTTCGTCCTTCAGCCACAGCCGCCCTCGCGGCTTCTGCTTCTTCGGAACCTTCAGCCCTTCGCGGCGCCAGATGCGCTGTACCCGGTCCTTGCCCGCCTGCCAGCCTGCCTTGTTCAGCTCGGCGGTGATCCGCCGATGCCCGTAGCGGCCGTACCGGCTGGCCAGTGTGACGATGGCCCGGGTCAGCGCGTCTTCGTCTTCCCGCTGTATCGCCTGGGAGCGCTGCGTGCCGCGTGGATGCGGCCCGATCAGCTGTATTCATCGCCGTTTACTGACGAATTCTCGGCGGGGCCGAACGCAGTTTTCACCGAGAATCGAGAGCTCCAAGGCCTGCTGGAGGTCCTCTCAGCAGTCCGTGCCAATGCGACTGGTCCGGGAATCGCAAGGGAAGAAGGACCGTAGGTGAGCGGCTACGGGCAAGGAGAGGTTATAGAGGTCACTTCGCCAAAGAACGGATTTGTAGTTAAGGTATTCGCACGCTAGGCTTGATGCGGTTGTTCGACGGGTCTACGGTATGCCAGCCAAGGCAAACGTTCTCGAGTTTATCTTTTCGCTGAACCAGGCCGTCGCCGAACGAGAGGGAACGATGCAGCCAGTGATCGGCCTCGGCCTGCCGGCGGTGGTCGAGGATCTCTCGGAATTTCTGTCGACCGACTGCATTCCTCCACAACACTAACGCCAGCAACAACACACCGCCAACGGAACACATGCCGAACAAAAGCAAACTCGCGAAACTCAAGGAGGAGATCGAGGAATTCGGCGGCATTGCCTCGTTCAAGAATGGCGATTGGCTGATGAAGCTGGTGCGGAAGAGCTTCAGTACCTACTACCAGAACGCAACGCCTGAATTTTTTGCTGCCAAGTATCCGAATCTTGATCGAGATGGCATTTACAAAAAACTCCGGAAGAGCGCCGTGAGACAGTCGGGAATCGTCGGCGCTGGATCGGGTGCCGTTGTAAGCGCGAACGAGATAACTGCTTTGCTCACGGGCGGCGAGGGTCTGGTCGGAATTCCTGCGAATCTCGCCCTAGCGCTGCTGACAATCGCGGGCGAGTTGCTCGTCGTATCCAAGATACAGCTCGAGCTCGTCTCGCGGATCGCGCGGCTGTATGGAGCACCGCTCGATCTGGATGACCCGGAAGATGTGTGGGTCGTCCTATCGGTTGCGCTCGGCGGCGAGATCGCGCAAGAGGTTGGCAAATTCGGGATCAAGATCGGCGGCCGCGTCTCACAGCGGGCCGTCAAGGGTTTGATCAAAGGCGAGACGTTGGCCTTTATGAAGCGGCTCGCTTCGAAAGTCGGTATGAAGCTTCTCCAGGAGACGCTTGCCACGGCAGTCGTGCCTGTGATCTCGATCGCCGCCGGCACGCTGTGGAATCGCTGGCTCACCGGCAAGATCGCTGCGGCCGCGAAGAAGCACTTTTCAGGGATCGCGGCGGAGCGGATCAGAGATCATCTTCTTTTGTGAAGGCATGCGTGTTCCCTCGCTTGCCGGGTCTGCCAGCCGATCTGACCACCTGCGGAGATTAAACCCGCGTCGCAAGACAGTCGTTCGCGGCCAGACGTGTGAGCGAAAAACTCATATTTTTCGCCCGGCTACCACTCCGGCTCAGAGCCCATGTTTGCAGCGCTGCAAGCAGGACCGCAGAGGTGGGGTTTTTAGCTCACCTAGTACGGCTGCGATGTCTTCGGCCGTTTCGGCTCTTCTGGAGGCGCTTTCCCTCCGAACGGTATCCGAAATGCTCAACAGAAGCCGACTTTCGAGTGCGTAACCGTTTTCACTGCGCTTAGGACGATCTGGGCCGAAACTTCGGCAATGCCGGTGATACGTTCCTTTTGGGGCTGACCCGCAGCCTTCAGTGTGAACAAACTTGACATGCGTGGCATACAATCGACGCGAAGACAGACCGCCGGCACATATGGGGATCGCTAGATGTGAGGTTTCAACAGGTTGTC
>PMAM01000358.1 GCA_003152595.1 Acidobacterium sp. | reverse complement strand
TAGCCATGGAAGTTGAAGATGACGTGCTTGTCGCGCGTGAAGAGCGAGTCGAAATCGGCGTCGGAGAGGCCGTGGGGATGCTCACTTTGCGGCTGGAGTCGAAAGAGATCGACGACATTCACGAAGCGAAGCTTCAAGTCGGGGAAGCGTTCGCGCAGGATCGCGGCCGCAGCCATGGCTTCCATGGTTGCGATGTCGCCGGCGCAGGCGAGGACCGCGTCGGGCTCGACTCCGTCGTCGGTGCTGGCCCAGTTCCAGATGCCGATGCCCTTGGTGCAGTGGAGGATTGCATCGTTCATGTTGAGGTACTGGAGGTGGGGCTGCTTGTCGGCAACGATCACGTTGACGTATTCGGTGGAGCGGAGGCAGTGGTCGGCGACGCTCAGCAGGCAATTGGCATCGGGCGGGAGATAGATGCGCGTGACCGAGGCGCTCTTGTTGGCGACCACGTCGAGGAAGCCGGGGTCCTGGTGCGAGAAGCCGTTGTGGTCCTGGCGCCAGACGACGGAGGTGATGAGCAGGTTGATGGAGGAGATTGCGGCACGCCAGCGCAGTTCCATTTTTGATTTCTCCAGCCATTTGGCGTGCTGGTTGAACATGGAATCGATCACGTGAACGAAGGCTTCGTAAGTCGAGAAGAAGCCGTGGCGGCCGGTGAGGACGTAGCCTTCGAACCAGCCTTCGAGGGTATGCTCGCTGAGCATCTCCATGACGCGGCCGGCGGGGGCGATTTCGGTTCCGTCGGCGTCTTCAGGGAGGATGTCTTCCATCCAGGTTTTGGGGCTGGCTTCGTAAATGGCCTGGAGCCGGTTGGAGGCCGTTTCGTCCGGGCCGAAGACGCGGAAGTTGTCCGGATTCGCGCGGATGATGTCGCGGAGGAAGCCTGCCAGGACTTCTGTGGCGCCAGTGTAGGTCTTGCCGGGGTGCTCCACTTTCACGGCGTAATCGCGGAAGTCAGGCATGTGGAGCGGCCGGCGCAGCAACCCGCCGTTGGCATGGGGATTCGCGGTCATGCGGCGGGGGCCGTCCGGGGCGAGCGCGCGGAGTTCGGGGATCGGCGTGCCTTTGTCGTCGAAGAGTTCCCAGGGGCGGTAGCTCTTGAGCCATTCTTCGAGCAGGCGGAGGTGTTCGGGGTTCTCGGCGACTTCGAGAATGGGGACCTGATGGGCGCGCCAGAAGCCTTCGACCTTGTGGCCGTCGACTTCTTTGGGGCAGGTCCAGCCTTTGGGCGAGCGCAGCACGATCATGGGCCAGCGCGGCCATCCGGCACCGGCTCCGGCGAGCTTGCCCTGGTCGCGCGCCTCGTGCTGGATGGAGCGAATGTGGTCGATGCAGTGCTCCAGCGTAGCGGCCATGAGCTGGTGCATGGTGTGGGGATCGTCGCCTTCGATGAAGTGCGGATCCCAGCCATAGCCGCGGAAAAGAAATTCAAGTTCTTCGTGAGGAATGCGCGCCAGGATCGTTGGATTGGCGATCTTGTAGCCGTTCAGATGAAGCACCGGCAACACCGCGCCGTCGCGCACAGGGTTGAGAAACTTGTTGCTGTGCCACGAGGTGGCCATGGGGCCGGTTTCGGCTTCACCGTCGCCGACGACGCAGGTGACGATGAGGTCGGGATTGTCGAACGCGGCGCCGAAGGCGTGGGAGAGGCTGTAGCCCAGCTCGCCGCCTTCGTGGATGGAGCCTGGCGTCTCCGGCGTGCAATGGCTGCCGATGCCGCCGGGGAACGAAAACTGGCGGAAGAATTTGCGCAGGCCTTCGAGATCCTGGCTGATCCTGGGGTAGATCTCGGAGTAGGTGCCTTCCATCCAGGCATTTGACAAAGTTGCCGGCGCGCCGTGCCCGGGGCCGGAGACATAGATCATGTTGAGATCGAGCTTGCGGATGAGGCGGTTGATGTGGACCCAGAGAAAGGTCTGGCCGGGGTCGGAGCCCCAGTGGCCGAGGAGGCGCTTCTTGATGTGTTCGGGCTTGAGCGGCTCGCGCAGCAGGGGATTGTCGTGGAGATAGATCATCCCGGCGCAGAGGTAGTTGCAGGCGCGCCAGTAGGCGTTCATCTGGCTGAGTTCCTGGTCGCTGAGGATTTCGGGAAGAGTGGCGACGGCGGCGGTCATTGGCAGACCTCGATTCTGGTTACACGGTAGCTCTATGGGATAACAGTAAGATGCGCGGGGAGTGGTGTCGAGGTGCGGAGTGTGAATTTGGAGGGTTTGCGCTCTGCGCGACTCCCCATGTCTCCAACGGCAAAGACATGAGGCACCCAAAGGAGGGGGGACGGATTGTGCCTTGTGCTGCGCGCTTCCCATGTCTCCAACCGCAGGGACATGGGCCACCCAGGGCTGAGGGTGAGACCCGGTCGGGTCGAGGCCTGCGATTTCGGGTTCTAATCCGCCGAAACCCTGGGCGACACTCCGATTTCGCGCGCAGGAACCCGCGATTCTAAGAGTTTGGGATCGAGCCGAGTACTTCGACGTGAACCGAGCGCTCGGTGACCGCAGATTTAGGAGCGAAGGAAAGCTGTTCCTGAAAATGCTTCACGAGGGTGGTGGATTTCGGCTCGGCCAATGTCTTGTCAGGAAGCTGGTTCAGGATCTCCTCGAAGTGCGTTCTGGAAATATCCCATTCGTTGGGGTTTTCCTGTCGAGCGGCGGTTGAGCTTACCAGCAGGCCATCCTCTACTTGAAGTTGTAGCGGTGGTTTACCGGGTGACCCCGAAGCGGAGGCGGCCAAGCCAGTGATCTCGATAGCGGGAGCAGCAGGAGCCTTGCCCATTCCGCTGATTCTGAACTGAGGGTAGACACCGTTGGCCATGCAGACGATGGCGGTCACCGAATGTACGGAGGGTTCGCCGACGGGGAAGTATATGACCGCGTCCGTCGGTTCGAAGTCGAAGTAGTGAGGCTCAACGCTGGTGAGCTGGAACGATTTGGGTGCATGCAGACCGGAGGCTTTGACGAGGTTCACCCTGCACAGGACCTCGCGCATGACATAGAGCTGCGGAATTTTGGGGCGGTGAACCGTAAATTGCAGGTAGTCGCTGTTGCCGGCGTAAATGGAGACGTCGATCAGTCCACTGACGTTATCCGCGTCTGCCTGAGCATGCGGCGAGCAGAGGGCTACGCAGAAACCAGCAACTATGGATAGACCGATAGCTTTGAGTCGCGGGTTCATGGGTGTGCCTTTCCGTGATTTGGCGGCGGTGGAGTGGTAATGCCGGTCGGGCCGACAGGAGAAAAATTCTGGGTGACGGGAAGGAGATGGAATGTTACGCGCTGGACGCGCTCGGCGCTGATGTTGCGCGTGTCGGTCACCGCGATAAGTTTTGTTTCAGCCTGACCTTCGGAAGTTCGTTCCTGTTTCACGGTGAAGCTCAGTTCAAGATCAATATCGTGGATTTTCCAGGTGTCAGCCAGATTTGCGCCAGCAGTGGTCTTTTGCTCAACCGCGATCTGTTTCTTGATTTCCGTTATAACCTGACTAAGCTCACGCCCTTCATCAAATACAGTTTGTTTTTGATAAGTATGAAGCAGCTGTTCATCGCTATAAGTGCGCCAGCCGAGATATCCGATCGCTGCGACCGGAAGCAGGGGCCACAATTTTCGCGATTTGGACTTGCCTGCGGCAGAGGGCACGACTCCATATCCTCCCAGAAACAGGATTATGGGAGAATAGCGCGAGAAGCGCAATCCTATGTTTCAAGAAAAGATAGTGGTCAGTAAGTTAACTCGCGTTTTGGCCCAGTGCGATGCCGGCGATCTCGAGTTCTAATCCGCCGAATTCGGGGTGGTCGTTTTCGCGGAGGCGCCAGGCGAGATCGACGATCGAATCGGGGACGAGGTTGAGTTCTCGGACGCGGGCGGCGAGGTTCCAGCCTACAGCAGAAAAGGTCGTGCCCTGGTTCACACGCAGGCGGACATGTTTCTCCTTCATGAAGAGCGGGGGCGCGATCAGGCGGACGTTGCGCGCGATGAAGATGGGTTCTTCATTCCCCATGCCCCAGGGTTCGAGGCGGCGCAGCCAGGAGAAGAGCTGAGGGTTGATCTGATCGAGCTGCAGCTCGGCGTGGCACTCGAGGGGATTGCCGAGGTCTTCTTCGCGGAAGTGGTTTGCCGAATATTCGGCGAGGCGGGCGCGGAGTTCTTCGACGCGATCGGCGGGGAGGGAGAAGCCGACGGCGTGGGCGTGACCGCCGAAGCGGGTGAAGATTTCGTGGCAGCTCTCGATCGCCTCAAGGAGATGAAACGTTGGGATGGAGCGGCCAGAGCCGTACGCTTCGCCGTCTTCACGCGTGACCACGAGCGCGGGCTTACCGGTCTGCTCGACGATGCGCGAGGCGAGAATGCCGATGACGCCGCGGTGCCAGCTGTCGCCGTCCATGACGATGCAGCGGGTTTCGCGGAAGCAGGGCTCGTCGAGGCGGGCGGTGATTTCGGCGAGCATGGCGGCTTCGGCGGCACGGCGCTCCTGGTTGAGGCGCTCCAGTTTGGCAGCGAGATCGCCGGCGCGGGCGGTGTCCTTTGTGGTGAAGAGCTCGATGACTTCGCTGGCGATGTCCATGCGGCCGGCGGCGTTGATACGGGGTGCGAGACGGAAGGCGACATCGATGGGGGTGAGGGGGCGGCGGGCGGTGTCGATCTGGGCTTCACGCATGAGGGCGCGCAGGCCGGCGCCGACGGGGCGGCGGAGCTCGGCGAGACCGAGAGCGACGAAGACGCGATTTTCACCGAGGAGGGGAACGGCATCGGCGATGGTCGCAATGGCAAGCATCTTGAGGAACGAGGGGAGGATTTTGGTGCGGGCACGATCGAGGTCCCAGGCTTCGAGGAGCGCCTGGGAGAGCTTGAAGGCGACGCCGGCGCCGCAGAGATCGCGACAGGCATAACCGCAGCCGGGCTGATTGGGATTGAGGACGGCGAGGGCGCGCGGTACGCCGAGTTCCGGCTCGGGCAGATGGTGGTCGGTGACGATGAGGTCGAGGCCGAGTTCCGTTGCGGCGTCGGCGGCCGCAAAGGCGCGGATGCCTGTGTCCACACTGATGACGAGGCGCACGCCTTCGCGGGCGGCGGTTTCGAGGATTTCGCGCTGCATGCCGTAGCCTTCGCGGAGGCGGTGGGGGATGTGGAAGCGAACGGTGCCGCCGAGCATTTCAATGGCGGTCTTGAGCAGGACGGTGGCAGTGGTGCCGTCGACGTCGTAGTCGCCGTAGATGAGGATGAGCTCGTGCGCCGTAATCGCCTGGCGGACGCGCGTGACGGCGCGATCCATGCCGAGCATGGTGAAGGGGTCGAGGAGGTGGCCGATGTGGGGGTGGAGGAAGTGGTCGGCGTCCACGGCGGTGGCGATGCCGCGGGCGATGAGGAGTTCGGCAACGATCGGCGGGATGCCTGCGGTGCGGGCCAGGAATGCGGCTTCTTCGGTGAGGCAGGGGTTGAGAATCCAGCGCTGAGCGGGACCTGGACTTGAGATCGCGGCTGGAGCGGAAGCGACGTCTGCAGCGGTTACGACTTCATCCGGAGGGGTCAAGGCTGGTCGTCTTCGTCCTCATCTTCGAAAACGATGTTGCTAAGGTCGCCGACGGATTCGAGCAGCTGCTGGTAGCGCTCGTACCACTCGGTGGAGGTCTCAAAGACGAACATGAAGCCCTGGTGGGGAAAGCCGAGCTGCAGGTGGCCGACTTTGCCGATGTGGGTGACGAGGGACTGGGCCTCGTCGAGTTCGGAGGCGCCGGTGGTGGCCTGGATTTCGTAGTCCTCTTCCTGGACTTCTTCGATGAGCAGCTCGACGTCCTCTTTTTCGAGGACCATGTCGCTCATGGTGATGAAGGCGGCGCCCGCGGCTTTGGCGGTTTCGACAAAGTCCTTCCAGCTGTCGGGGTTGTTCTCGTCTTCCCAGTAAATGACGGGCAGGTCGTCGCCGGCGTGGGCGGGGACGCGGCGAATGCCGTGACCAGCGATGAAGGCCACCATGTCGTCCTTGACCGACGCGAGATTGTCGACGTGCATGGAGAAGGGGTTCATCGCGGAAGGTCTCAGTGTAGCTGAAAGGCGTGTGTGGGCGGCAGGGGAAATGCGGGGCGTGATGGGATGGCGGGGGATGACGCGTCGGGTGGAAGCGGGGCTGTGTTGGGGATGCGCGTTTTCAAAACGGGACAGGCCGGTTTCGAATGGGTACCTTTGGTTGAGCGGGGGGAATCAGAGTATTGATGTTTGAAGCGAAAAGGCCTCCGCTGCTTGCTGTGGGGTGAACCTGGCCGTTTTCTGTAAGAAGTTGGGCCAGGGGATGCCGAGCGGTTTTTGGAGGTCGATGTGTTCGCAGGCTGGAGAGGATTCAGCTGTGCTGGACAGGATTCGGCTGTGCTGGAGAGGATTCAGCTGTGCTGGACAGGGTTCGGCTGGGCTGGAGAGGATTCAGCTACGCTGGGGAGCGCTTGGCCGCGTTGGAGAGCGCTTGGCTGCGCTGGAGAGCGCTTGGCTGCGCTGGAGAGCGCTTGGCTGCGCTGGAGAGGATTCGGCTGCGCTGGAGATTATTCGTGCGTCCGCTCTGATCCGGAAGCGGCTGGAACTGTCAGAGTCTGCTTTCCGGTGTTCCCGGGCGCATTGTGGGTATCGAGTTGATCCAGCTTCTGAAGGCCGGATCGAAGGGCAAGACCCAATCCAGTGATACGACGAAATCCGCAACATTGGGATCTTTAGAGATAAGCGCGAAGTTTCTGCCCCTCTCTTCGCGGACCCATCGCTTCCTGGCGATGTCGCTTATCCGGAGGAGCTGATGCTCTCTCCTTGGGAACACTGTAAGTTCGAGGAAGATTAACAACCGTTGGCGCAACAGCGGGAATTGCCTGAGCGACGGTTCGGTAATCGGGGAGATCCATCTGACTGGTTAACCGTAGCGAATTGTAATTCGGAGTGTGGACAGGGTGCGGCGGCCGAGTTCGGGTCGACGGAAAAAGCAAAAGGAAAGGGCCGCCGCAGCGGCCCCGAATAAAAGCTGGCGGATATTCCTGAGACTCCGCTTTTGTGTTTCTGGCTAGAAGTAGAACTTGCCGGCGAGCTGGACGGCTCGTCCGGGCTGGGGATCGCCGTTGCCGCCGTCCTGAACCGGGACCACGACCGAGGTGATCTGGCCAAAGGTGCCGCCCTGGCTGGGCAAGCCATCGCTCAGGTTGCCGTCGGGCGGAGCAAAGTTAGCGTGGTTGAAGACGTTGAAGGCTTCCAGCCGCAGCTCAATATAGCGCGGGCTGTCGGCCTTGCCCAGGGGGAAGTTCTTGTAGAGGGTCATGTCGGTGTAGTTGAAGCCGGGACCCGAGAAGAAGTTCCGCTTCACATCGCCGAAGGTGCCGAGGGGTTCCGGCGAGAAGATGGTCGGATCGAACCAGCGATTGTTCGCCCCGCGGGGGTTCGTGTGGGAGATGTTGAAGGTGGAGGCATCGGCGTGTCGGGGCACTCGTAAAAGGAGTAGGGCTCCGCGCCGTTGCACCAGAGGGAGCGGTTGAATCCGCTTTCGCCGATGGAGACGGGATTGCCGGACTGCAGGGTGGTGATGCCGGTGAGGTGCCAGCCGCCGATCGCCTGGTTGACGAGGTAGTGCTGCTTCCAGGCGGGGAAGAGAGGAACGAGATAGCCGTAACCGGCGCGGAAGGTGTGACGGGCGTCGTACTCGGAGTTGCCGTAGCTGAGCTGGTTGAACCCGGGCACCCAGTTGGTGCCGGCGATGTCGTTACCGTTACCGAAGCCTGAGCTCTCGAAGCTGGAGCCGTTATCGAGGGCATGGGCATAGGTATAGGAAACGATGTAGTAGAGGCCATGGTTGGCCTGTTTGTTGAGGCTCACCTGGAGGGAGTTGTAGTTCGAGGTGCCGTCGGTGTAGACGTGCCCGACGGAGAGGAAATTGCCGGAGGTATAACGGAAGTCCTGGGGTGCATTGAGGGACAGGGTCTGGGCGAAGTTGAGGCAATCGGTTTCGCCGCCGCCGGCCGCCGCGGTCATGGTGTTGCAGGTGTTGACCACGTCAGCGTGGCCGGCGAGGGTTTCCTTGTCAGCCTCATAGCCGCGCGCCAGGCGGCGGCCGAGAGAGCCGACGTAACCGACGGTGAGCACCTGGTTGCCAGGGAGCTGGCGTTCGATGTTGAGGTTGAAGTTGTAGACGTAAGGAACGTCATAGGTGGGATCGATTCCGCTCAGTTCATAGGGCGGGAACGGCGAGAAGTCGATCGTCTGACCCGCCGTGGGGAAGGTGTAGGGGAAGCGGTTGGCTTCGGATTTACCGGCGCGGCCTGCAATGTCGGTGAAGGGATTGGCGAAGCTCGGGCTGCCGCCCTCATCTTTGGCGCCGAGGCTGCTGATGCCGAGGAAGAGCACGGCGGAATCGTCCCGCGGTGCGGTGNNGTGATGCCGAACGGCGGGTCCTCCAGGTTCTGGAGCTGCTCCTCTTCGGAGTCGCGATTGAAGTAGAGGCCAAAGCCGGCACGGATGGCCAGCTTATGTTCGCCGGCAGGACCGGTGAGCCAGCCGATTTGCGAGGACGGCGACCAGTCGAAGCCGATGCGGGGCGCAAGGTGGTCATATTTCGCGGTCGCGCCGTCCTGGTTATTGCAGCCAGGATCGCCAGGGTAGAGCAGGCCCTCCTGCGCGGCCGGGAAGATTTTTGACTGCGCTCCAGGAGCAAAACAAATGATTCCTTCGTCCCCATATTGCAGGTTGCTGTTGGGGGTCTGGATGTCGTAGCCGATGCCGTAGTTGAAGGTTACGGAGCTGGAGACCTTCCAGTTGTCCTGCGAGTAGCCGTAGATCTCCCAGGCACGTGCGTCGATATCGGCGCCGGAGCCCTGACCGTAGGAGGAGGGGATGCCGACGAGGAAGTCGAGCAGGGGATCGCCGGAGGTGTAGCTGCCGGAGCCGTTGAAGCCGTAGCTGCCGTTCATCGCGGCATAGAAGGGGTTATGCACGGCGAATCGCTCGACGTGCGCGCCGAACATCATGTTGTGATTGCCGAGGATTTTGGTGAAGTTGTCGGAGTATTCCTGGTTCTCGTCCAGACGCGGCTGGGGTCCGTTGTTGCTGAAGCCCAGCGTGAAGAGGCCGGTCACGGTCATCTTGGGGATGGAGGCGGCCGCCGCGTCCTGAGGGGTAATGGCGAAGCCGAGCGACGAAGGCGGCATGACCTGGGCGGGCTCGACAGCGGCGTAGTTGAAGCGGTAGTAGCCGGCGCGGAGCTCGTTGAGCGTGGTGGGGTTGAAAGTGTGCGTCCACGAAGCGTTGAAGATTTTGAAGTGGCGCGCGTTGTTCTCGGCGAATCCGGGAAGATTGGAACCGGTGAAGGGCAACACAGCGCTGCTGGGGTTGGACTGGAAGATCGCCGATGCCCACAGGAGGTCTCGGTTGCTGACGTGAACGTCCGCGCGGAGGACGCCCTGATCTTCCGCGGCGCCGCTGCCGGCGTTGAAGTTGTATTTGTTCCCGATGTTGGGAGAGGGCACGTATGTGGAAATCAGATTGGAGGAGATGGTGTTGAAATCGCCGGTGGGAAGGTGGACGGTTGCGCCTGGGAAGCAGGCGTTCCATGCCATGCCGGCGGGGCATGTGCCGTGAGGGCCCTGAATGGCGAAGGGCAGGGGGTGANNCGATGGGAACGGTGGTTTGCTGCGTGGCGGCGGTGGCGTTGCGATAGCCCTGGTAAGCGGCGAAGAAGAAGACCCGGTTCTTCAGCACCGGTCCGCCGAGGGTGCCACCGTAGAGGTTCTGGTGGAAGATTGGGCGCTGCCCGGGCAGAGAGAAGTAGTCGCCGTTGTTGAGGAAGGTGTCGCGGTAATACTCGAAGCCGTCGCCGTGAAAGGTGTTGGTGCCG